>NZ_JBEZNL010000025.1:0-128609 GCF_040653275.1 Streptomyces sp. NPDC048002
CACACCCTCGCGCAGATCGGCTTCCAGCAGTCGTACACGTACTTCACCTGGCGCAACGACAAGCGGGAACTGACGGAGTACCTGACCGAGCTGTCCGGGGACGCGGCCGCCTACATGCGGCCGAACTTCTTCGCCAACACCCCCGACATCCTGCACGCGTTCCTCCAGCACGGCGGGCGGCCCGCGTTCGAACTGCGCGCGGTCCTCGCGGCCACGCTCTCACCGACCTGGGGCATCTACAGCGGCTACGAACTGTGCGAGAACACCGCGCTCAAGCCGGGCAGCGAGGAATACCTCGACTCGGAGAAGTACCAGCTGCGGGCCCGCGACTGGGACACCGCCGACACCATCGCTCCACTCATCACCAAGCTGAACGCCGTACGACGCGCGAGTCCGGCCCTACGGCAGCTGCGTAGCCTGCGCTTCCACCACGCCGACAACGAGCAGGTGATCGTCTACTCGAAACGGTCGGGGTCGAACACGGTTCTGGTGGTCGTCAACCTCGACCCCCACCACACCCAGGAGACCACGGTCTCGTTGGACATGCCGCAACTCGGCCTGGAATGGCACGAGTCGGTGCCGGTGCGCGACGAGCTCTCCGGCGAGACCTATCACTGGGGCAGGACCAACTATGTGCGCCTGGAGCCGGGTCGTCGACCCGCGCACGTGCTCACGGTTCTGCGACCGTCCACCCCGCAGACCGGAGGGTCACCCACCATATGATCGTCAACGAGCCCGTCCCGGACACCTTCGAGGACACCCCGGCCAAGGACCGGGACCCCGACTGGTTCAAGCGCGCGGTCTTCTACGAGGTCCTGGTCCGTTCCTTCCAGGACAGCAACGGCGACGGCGTCGGCGACCTCAAGGGCCTGACCGCCAAGTTGGACTACCTCCAATGGCTCGGCGTGGACTGCCTGTGGCTGCCGCCGTTCTTCAAGTCACCCCTGCGGGACGGCGGTTACGACGTCTCCGACTACACGGCCGTGCTCCCGGAGTTCGGCGACCTCGCCGACTTCGTGGAGTTCGTCGACTCCGCCCACCAGCGCGGCATGCGGGTCATCATCGACTTCGTCATGAACCACACCAGCGACCAGCACCCGTGGTTCCAGGAGTCCCGCGCCAACCCCGAGGGCCCCTACGGCGACTACTACGTCTGGGCCGAGGACGACAAGCAGTTCCCGGACGCGCGGATCATCTTCGTCGACACCGAGGCCTCCAACTGGACCTTCGACCCGGTCCGCAAGCAGTACTACTGGCACCGCTTCTTCTCCCACCAGCCGGACCTCAACTACGAGAACCCGGCCGTGCAGGAGGAGATCATCTCCGCGCTGCGGTTCTGGCTCGACCTGGGCATCGACGGCTTCCGGCTCGACGCCGTGCCGTACCTGTACCAGGAGGAGGGAACGAACTGCGAAAACCTTCCGGCAACGCACGAGTTCCTGAAGCGGGTGCGCAAGGAGATCGACGCGCACTACCCGGACACCGTGCTGCTGGCGGAGGCCAACCAGTGGCCCGAGGACGTCGTCGACTACTTCGGCGACTACCGCGGCGGCGGCGACGAATGCCACATGGCCTTCCACTTCCCGGTCATGCCCCGCATCTTCATGGCCGTCCGCCGCGAGTCCCGCTACCCCGTCTCCGAGATCCTCGCCAAGACCCCCGCCATCCCCTCCGGCTGCCAATGGGGCATCTTCCTGCGCAACCACGACGAGCTGACCCTGGAGATGGTCACCGACGAGGAACGCGACTACATGTGGGCCGAGTACGCCAAGGACCCCCGCATGCGCGCCAACATCGGCATCCGGCGCCGCCTCGCCCCCCTCCTCGACAACGACCGCAACCAGATCGAACTCTTCACCGCGCTCCTGCTCTCCCTGCCCGGCTCGCCGATCCTCTACTACGGCGACGAGATCGGCATGGGCGACAACATCTGGCTCGGCGACCGCGACGCCGTCCGCACCCCCATGCAGTGGACCCCCGACCGCAACGCCGGATTCTCTTCCTGCGATCCGGGCCGGCTCTACCTGCCCACGATCATGGACCCGGTCCACGGCTACCAGGTGACCAACGTCGAGGCCTCGATGTCCTCGCCGTCGTCGCTGCTGCACTGGACGCGCCGGATGATCGAGATCCGCAAGCAGAACCCCGCCTTCGGACTGGGCTCCTACACCGAACTCCAGTCGTCCAACCCGGCGGTGATCGCGTTCCTGCGGGAGTACGAGGACGATCTCGTCCTGTGCGTGCACAACTTCTCCCGGTTCGCCCAGCCGACCGAGCTGGACCTCAGCAGGTTCGGCGGGCGGCACCCGGTGGAGCTGTTCGGCGGGGTGCGCTTCCCCGCCATCGGCGAACTGCCGTACCTGCTCACCCTCGCGGGGCACGGCTTCTACTGGTTCCGGCTGCGCAAGGAGAACGCCTAGAAGCCCGGCGGGGCGGTTTCCACCGCCCCGCCCGGGGCACGCATCACTAACACCCCGACACCCCCCGGGGAAAGGACGCGACGTCATGTCGGAATCCGTCACCCGTACCCTCGCCTCGACTCCGGGCCTCCTGGCGTCGCTGGACCCCCTCCTGCGGGAGTGGCTCCCACGGCAGCGGTGGTTCGCCGGGAAGGGGCGTCCGGTCACCGGGTTCTCACTGGTCGCCGCCACCGAACTGCTCCCGGCCGACGGCAAGCTGGGCCTGCACCACCTGCTGCTCCGGGCCCACCAGCCCCCCGCCCTCGGCTCCCAACCGCACCCGGGGGACTGCTATCAGCTCCTCATAGGCGTGCGCGAGGCGCTGCCCCCGCGGCTGGCGCCCGCGCTCATCGGACATGTGGAGCAGGGTCCGCTCGCCGGACGGACGGTGTACGAGGCCCTGTACGATCCCCGGCCCGCCGAGGTGCTCCTGGAGGCGTTGCGCACCAGGGCCCACATCGGCGGGCTGTTCTTCGAACGGGAGCCGGATCAGGAGATCCGCCCGGGACTGGTGCCCCGCGTGGTCACCGCGGAACAGTCCAACTCCTCCCTCGTCTACGGCGACACGTTCATCCTGAAGCTGCTGCGCCGGGTCCTGCCGGGCGTCAACCCCGATCTGGAGCTGCCGTTGGCGCTGGCCCGCGAGGGCTGCCCGCGGGTACCGGCGCCGACGGCGTGGATCCGCGCCGAGCAGGGCGGGGAACCGTACGTCCTCGGCGTGCTCCAGCCCTTCCTCCAGGGTGCCTCGGACGGCTGGGAGCTGGCGCTGCGCGAGCTGGCCAAGGGCGAGGACTTCGCCGCGGAGGCGAGGGCGCTGGGCCGGGCCACGGCCGAGGTGCACACCGCGCTGGCCCGCGCGCTGCCGACGGTCACCCTCGGCCAGGCCCAGCTGACGCTGATGACCGACGCCATGCTGGAGCGTCTCGACGCGGCAGCGCAGGCGGTGCCGGCGCTGCGGCCGTACGTACCCGGGCTGCGCTCGGCCTACGAGGCGCTGGCCGAGCTGGCCGCGGAGGGCCGGACCTGGACCGCCCAGCGGGTCCACGGCGATCTGCATCTGGGCCAGTGCCTGCGCTCCCCCGGCGGCCCGTGGCGGCTGATCGACTTCGAGGGCGAACCGGCGCGGCCGCTGGCCGAACGGCGGATGCCGCAGCCCCCGTTGCGGGACGTCGCCGGGATGCTGCGCTCCTTCGACTACGCGGCCCACTCGGCCGACCCGCCGGTGCCGGGCTGGGCCGAGACCTGCCGGGCCGCCTACTGCTCCGGGTACGCCGAGGTCTCCGGGGCCGATCCCCGGACCGACCCGGTGCTGCTGCGGGCCTGCGAGACGGACAAGGCGGTCTACGAGGTTGTGTACGAGGCCCGTCACCGCCCCGACTGGCTCCCGGTCCCGCTGTCCGCCGTGCGCCGGCTCGCCGCCGACGACGGCCCCGCTCCCTCGTTCCCGCTCGTCTCACCCTCGTCCAGGAGGCCCCACCCGTGACCCCCCGCCCCCCGTCCACCGGTCCGGACCCCGAGCAGACGGCCGAGGAGAAGAGCGTCGCGCGGAAACCGGCCGGGAAGAAGGCCGCGAAGAAGGCGGCAGCGAAGAAGGCCGTGAAACAGGCCGCCGCGAAGAAGACCGCGACGAAGAAGAGCGTGGCCAAGGAGGCGGCGGCGAAGAAGGCCGGGGCCAAGAAGGCGGTGTCCAAGAAGGCGGTCTCCGGCACGGCGGTCTCCGAAACGGCGGTGTCCGCGCAGGCCGCCGTCTCCCCCGCCGCCGATGCCGGTGACCGGGCCCGGCTGCTGGCCGGCACCCACCACGATCCGCACTCCGTGCTCGGCGCGCACCCCGTGCCCGGCGGTATCGCCGTCCGCGCCTTCCGGCCGTACGCCCGTGCCGTGACCGTGCTGGCCGGGGAGCTGCGGGCCGCGCTGCACGACGACGGCGAGGGCTTCTTCTCCGGGCTGCTGCCGCTGCCGGACCTGCCCGAGTACCGGTTCCTCGTGACGTACGACGAGGCGGAGCTGGAGACCGAGGACGCGTACCGCTTCCTGCCCGCGCTGGGCGAGCTGGACCTGCACCTGATCGGCGAGGGGCGGCACGAGGAGTTGTGGCGGGCGCTCGGCGCGCAGCCGATGACCCACCAGGGGGTGGCGGGAACCCGGTTCGCGGTGTGGGCGCCGAACGCGCGCGGGGTCCGGCTGGCCGGATCCTTCAACTACTGGGACGGCACCGCCTTCCCGCTGCGTTCGCTGGGCTCGACCGGGGTGTGGGAACTGTTCGTGCCGGGCCTGGGCGAGGGCGAACTGTACAAGTTCGAGATCACCCGGCCCGACGGCTCGCGCACCCAGCGCGCCGATCCGCTGGCCCGCCGCACCGAGGCCCCGCCCGCCACCTCCTCCGTGGTACATGTCTCGCACCACGAGTGGCGGGACCAGGAGTGGCTGGAGCGGCGGGGGCGAACGCCCGTCCACGAGGACGCGTTCTCCGTCTACGAGGTCCATCTGCCGTCCTGGCGCCCAGGACTGACCTACCGTCAACTGGCCGAGCAGCTGCCCGCGTACGTGAGGGACCTGGGGTTCACGCACGTGGAGCTGATGCCGGTCGCCGAGCATCCCTTCGGCGGCTCCTGGGGCTACCAGGTGACCGGCTTCTACGCGCCGACGGCCCGGCTGGGCACACCGGACGACTTCAAGTTCCTCGTCGACGCCCTGCACCGGGCCGGCATCGGGGTGCTGATGGACTGGGTCCCGGCGCACTTCCCGCGCGACGACTGGGCGTTGGCGGAGTTCGACGGGCGGCCCCTGTACGAGCACGAGGATCCGCTGCGCTCGGCGCATCCGGACTGGGGCACGCTGGAGTTCGACTTCGGCCGCCGCGAGGTGCGCAACTTCCTGGTCGCCAACGCGGTGTACTGGTGCGAGGAGTTCCACATCGACGGGCTGCGGGTGGACGCGGTCGCCTCGATGCTCTACCTCGACTACTCGCGCGAGCCCGGTCAGTGGGTGCCGAACGCGCACGGCGGCCGGGAGAACCTGGACGCGGTGGAGTTCCTCCAGGAGATGAACGCCACCCTGTACCGGCGGGTGCCCGGCGTGGTCACGATCGCGGAGGAGTCGACCGCGTGGGAGGGCGTCACCCGGGCCACCGACGGCGGCGGGCTCGGCTTCGGCCTGAAGTGGAACATGGGCTGGATGCACGACTCCCTGGACTACATGAGCCACGAACCCGTGCACCGCAAGTACCACCACGACGAGATGACTTTCTCGATGGTGTACGCCTACAGCGAGAACTACGTCCTGCCGATCTCGCACGACGAGGTCGTCCACGGCAAGCGGTCGCTGGTGTCGAAGATGCCCGGCGACTGGTGGCAGCAGCGCGCGGACCACCGCGCCTACCTCGGCTTCATGTGGGCGCATCCGGGCAAGCAACTGCTCTTCATGGGACAGGAGTTCGCCCAGGGCGCCGAGTGGTCGGAGGCGCACGGCCCGGACTGGTGGCTGCTGGATCCGGCGTACGGGGCCGAACCGGACCATCGGGGGGTCCGCGATCTGGTGCGGGAGTTGAACGGCGTGTACCGGGACACTCCGGCGCTGTGGCAGCGGGACACCGACCCGGCCGGTTTCCGGTGGGTGGTCGGGGACGCGGCCGAGGACAACGTCCTCGCCTTCCTGCGCTTCGACGCGGAGGGTGTGCCCCTGCTGTCGGTGTCGAACTTCGCCCCGGTCGTCCGGCACGAGTACCGGCTCGGGGTGCCCGAGGACGTTCCGGCCTGGGGCGAGGTCCTCAACACGGACGAGGCGCGGTTCGGGGGTGGTGGTGTCACCAACCCCGAACCGCTGAAGCCGGAGGCTCAGGGGTGGCACGGGCGGACGGCGTCCGTGCGGCTGACGCTGCCGCCGCTGGCCACGGTGTGGTTGCGGCCGGTCTAGGGTTTCGCCCCCGCCGCCCCTTCCCGTCCCGAGCCCGGGGGCTGTGCCCCCGGACCCCCCTTTCGGCCCTTAAGGGGCCTCGTCCTCAAGCGCCGGACGGGCTGGAGGGGCTGAACGCGTCAGGGCCCGCGGGAGGGGGGCCTCGTGCAGGATGCCCAGCCTTTGCGTGGCCCGGGTCAGGGCGACGTAGAGGTCGCTGGTGCCGTAGCGGCCCGGCTCGACGACCAGGACCGAGTCGAACTCCAGGCCCTTGGCCTGGCGCGGGTCCAGCAGGACCACCGACCGGGTCAGGTCCGGTTCCGCGCCCGCCGTCACGCCGTCCAGGCGGGCGGCGAGGCGGCGGTGCAGGTCGCGCGGGGCGATGACGGCCAGGCGGCCCTCGGCCGGGGTGAGTTCGGCGACCGCCTCGGCCACGGCGCCGGGCAGGTCGTCGGTGGCGCGCACCCAGGGCCGCACGCCGGTCGAGCGCACCGAACTCGGCGGCTCGAACTCCGGGTTCTCCGCCCGTACGACCGCCGCCGCCAACTCCATGATCTCGGCCGGGGTGCGGTAGTTGACGCCCAGGCGGGTGTGGACCCAGCGGTCCTCCACGTACGGCTCCAGGATCTCCACCCAGGAGCCCACGCCCGCCGCCTCCGCGGTCTGCGCGGGGTCGCCGACCAGGGTCATCGAGCGGGTCGGGCTGCGCCGCATCAGCAGCCGCCAGGCCATCGGCGACAGCTCCTGCGCCTCGTCGACGATGATGTGCCCGAAGGCCCAGGTCCGGTCGGTGGCGGCCCGCTCGGCGGCGCTGCGGTGGTCGTCCTCCTCGTGCCGCTCGGCGAACCGTTCGGCGTCGATGATGTCGTGCGCGGAGAGCACCTCGGAGCTGTCGGGGTCGCCGTCCTCCTTGTCCTCGAACTCGAAGGTGCGCGAGGCGAAGGAGACGTCCAGCACGCCCTGGGCGTAGGCGATCTGCGTCTCCCGCTCGCGTTCGGCGCGCAGCCGTGCCACCCGGTCGTCGTCGCCGAGGAGTTCGGCCGCCTCGTCCAGCAGCGGTACGTCGGCGACCGTCCAGGCGCGGGTCACCGGGCGGCGCACGGCGGCCGCGTCCTCCTCGCTGAGATGCGTTCGGGGGTCGGCGAGGAAGTCGGCGACCAACTGCTTCGGCGTCAGCACCGGCCACAACTCGTCGATCGCGGACCAGACTTCGGGGTTCTCGGCGAGTTCGTCGCGGATCTGGGTGATGTCGCTGGGGTCGAGCAGGTTCGTGCCGTCGTAGGGGTCGGTGCCGATGCGCTCGGCGACGATGTCGGTGAGGGTGTTGAGGATGTGGCCCTCGAAGTGCTCGCGGGCCGGGTTGTGCGGGAGCCCGGCGGCGCGGGTGCGTTCCCGGGCGACGCTCACCAGACCGTCGTCGAGCATCAGGATCTCGCGGTCGTGCTCGATCGTGATCACGGGGTCGGGCAGGGCCTGCCGTTCGCGTACGACGGCGGCGAGCACGTCCGCCATGGCGGCGCGGCCCTTCACCGCGGCCGCCTCCGGGGTGTCCGTCGCCCTCGCCCGCACCCCGGGGAACAGTTCGCCGACGGTCGCCAGCAGCACCCCGGTCTCGCCGAGGGCGGGCAGCACCTCGCCGATGTAGCCGAGGAAGGCGGGGTTGGGTCCGACGATCAGCACCGCGCGCTTGGCGAGCAGTTCGCGGTGCTCGTAGAGCAGATAGGCGGCCCGGTGCAGGGCGACGGCGGTCTTGCCGGTGCCGGGACCGCCCTCCACGACCAGGACGCCGCGGTGCGGGGCGCGGATGATCTCGTCCTGTTCGGCCTGGATGGTCTGCACGATGTCGCCCATCCGGCCGGTGCGGGCGGAGTTGAGGGCGGCGAGCAGCACGGCGTCGCCGCTGGGGTCCTCGTGGCCGGTGCGCTCCTGGTCGCCGAGGTCGAGGATCTCGTCGTGCAGCGCGGTGACCGTGCGGTCGTGGGTGCTGATGTGCCGGCGGCGGCGCAGGCCCATCGGGGTGTGTCCGGTGGCCAGGTAGAAGGGGCGGGCGACGTCGGCCCGCCAGTCGATGAGGACGGGGGTGCGGTCGGCGTCCTCGGTGCGCAGTCCGATCCGGCCGATGTGGTGGCTGGTGCCGGAGGTGAGATCGATCCGGCCGAAGCAGAGGGAGCCGTCGACCGCGTTGAGCGCGGCGAGCAGCCCGGAGCGTTCGGCGACCAGGATGTCCCGTTCGAGGCGGGCCTGCATGGGCGTGTTGCCCTGGGCGAGGGCGTCGGCGACGGAGTCCTCGGTGTGACCGCGCAGGGCGTCCACGCGTGCGTACAGGCCGTCGATGAATTCCTGCTCGCCGCGCATTTCATCGTCCGGAAATTCGCTGTTTGACAATTCCACTCCCGCCCGGATATACTGCGCTTACTTAACTTCTTCGCGACCCGGTGCATTCGAGTCCGCATTTGAGTCGCGAATCATTGAATATACGCAGAGAAATCCCCCGGACGCAATTCGTCCGGGGGATTTCCTGTGTTCCGCGCGGTTCACAGCACCTCGGCCAGCTCCTCCAGCAGTCTGCGCCGGGGCCGCGCCCCGACCATCGACCGCACCGGCTCACCGCCCCGGAAGACCATGAAGGTCGGCATCGACAGGACCCGGTACGCGTGGGTCGTCTCCGGGTTGGTGTCCACGTCCAGCTGGACCACCTTCAGTCTGCCGCTCGCCTCCTCGGCGAGCGCCGCGAGCACCGGCCCCATCTGCCGGCACGGCGGACACCAGTCGGCGGTGAACTCCACCAGCACGGGAAGCTCCGCGCCGATGACCTCGGCCGCGAAGTCCTCGTCGGTCACCTCGGCCACACCCGCTGCTCCGATCACGTTTCCTGCCCTCCCAGTTCGCACAACGGCGGTTCCTCCGACTCGTCCAGCGCCGCGAGCCGCACCCCGATCCGCGCCCGGACGGCCTGGAGATCGCCGATGAGCGCGTCGAGTTCGTTCAGCTTGCGCCGGTAGACGGCGAGCGAGGCCGGGCAGGTGTCGCCCTCGGGGTGCCCGGCCCGCAGGCACTCCACGAACGGCCGGGTCTCCTCCAGGTCGAACCCGAAGTCCTGGAGCGTCCTGATCTGCCGGAGCAGCGTCAGATCGCTCTCGTCGTAGGTCCGGTAGCCGTTCCCGGTGCGCCGCGCGGGCAGCAGTCCGCGCGCCTCGTAGTACCGCAGCGTCCGGGTCGTCGTCCCCGCCCGCTCGGCCAGCTCGCCGATTCGCATGTCCACGAACGTAAGCCTTGACCCCGACGTCAGGGCAAGAGCGGTTTGTGCTCCACCGGGGAGGTGAGCACGATCGACGTCGTGGTGCGGCCGAGCGCGGAGACCGCTTCGAGGATCTCCTCCAGGTGGACCGTGTCGCGCACGGCCGTCCGCAGGATCCAGCAGTCCTCGCCGACCACGTGGTGCACCTCGGTGATCTCGGGGCGCTCCATCAGCTCCAGCGTCCTCGGGTGCTTCAGGGTGTAGCCGCCGTGCGGGTCGACCCGGATGAACGCCTGGATGCCGAAGCCGAGCCGGGCCGGGACGACCCGGGCTCCGTAACCGCTGATCACGCCCGCCGACTCCAGCCGGCGCACCCGCTCGGTGACCGCCGCCGGGCTCAGGCGCACCCGCCGGCCCAGCTCGCTGAGCTTGATCCGGCCGTCCGACTGGAGCAGGTGGAGGATCTGCCGGTCCACCGCGTCGAAGCCCGCCGAGGTTTCCTCAGCCGTACCGCGCGAACGCCGTGGTTCTTTTGGCAGCGCCGCCTGAACTCCCATGGTTCCCCCTTCATGACCGCCGGACGGACAAAGAGAATTATGGCCATGGAAAAGCCACGCGAGGTACTGGTCATCGGCGGCAACCGCTATTTCGGGAAGCGGCTGATCCGCCGTCTGCTGGAGGCCGGCACCCGGGTCACGGTGCTCAACCGGGGCTCCTCCGCGCCCCCGCCCGGCGTCCCGCATCTGGTGGCCGACCGCGACGACGAGGACTCCCTGCGCCGGGCACTCGGCCCGCGCACCTTCGACGTCGTCGTCGACCAGGTCTGCTACACCCCGCGCCAGGCCGCCACCGCCCGCCGCGTGTTCACCGGCCGCACGCGCCGCTACATCATGACCTCGACGGTCGAGGTGTACGAGTACGAGGACTCCCCCGACCCGGTCGCCGAGTCGGCCGTGGACCCGCGCACCGTCGCTGTGGACCTCGAACTCCCTTGGGAGGATCCGGAGTTCCGGGACTCCCACTACGGCGAGGGCAAGCGTCAGGCGGAGGCCGTCCTGGCGGCGGCCGGCCCGGACCTGCCGTGGGTCTCGGTGCGCGTCGCCCATGTGCTCGGCGGGGGCGACGACTTCACCGGACGGCTCGCCCACTACGCCGAGCGGATCCGCCGCGGCACGCCCATCGCGGTCCCGGTGCCGAACCGGCCCGCCACCTACATCCACGTCGAGGAGATCGCCGACTTCCTCGCCTGGACGGTGGGCGCGGACTTCACCGGGCCGGTCAACGCGGCCTCCCACGGCCCGCTCACCACCGACGACCTCTGCGCGGCCGTCGCCGCCCACCTGCCCGAGGGCCGGACCGTCCTGCGCGCGGTGGAGGTGGGCGAGACCTCCCCGCTCTCCTTCACCCGCGCCTACGCCATGGACAACACCCGTGCCACCCGGCTCGGTTACTCCTTCGACCACGCGCGGCACTGGCTGCCGAAGGCGGTCGCCGAGACCCTGGGAGAGGGCGCCTGAGATGCGGTACACCACACTGGGCGGAGTGCCGGTGAGCGCGGTCGGGCTGGGCGCGATGCCGCTGTCCGTCGAGGGGCGGCCGGACGAGGCGCGGGCCATGGCCACCGTGCACGCGGCCCTGGAGGCCGGGGTGACCCTGCTGGACACGGCCGACTCCTACCACCTCCCCGGCGAGCCGCCCGGCCACAACGAACTCCTCGTCGCCCGCGCACTCGCCGCGTACGGCTCCCGCCGGGACGAGGTGCTCGTCGCCACGAAGGGCGGCCGGGGACGGCCGGCCGGCGGCGACTGGACGGTGAACGGCGACCCGGCGTGGCTGAGGGCCGCTGCGGACGCCTCCCTGAAGCGGCTCGGGGTGCCGGCCATCGGCCTCTACCAACTGCACAAGCCCGATCCCGCGATCCCCTTCGAGGACTCGGTGGGCGCGCTGCGGGAGCTGCTCGACGCGGGGAAGATCCGGCTGGCCGGGGTCTCCAACGTGGACACGGGGCAGATACGGGTGGCCCGGGAGATCCTCGGCGACCGGCTGGTCTCGGTGCAGAACCGGTACTCCCCCGCGGTGCCGGACGGCCTGGCCGAGCTGGAGCTGTCCGCGGAACTGGGGCTGGCGTTCCTGCCGTGGAGCCCGCTGGGCGGGATTTCGCGCAGCTCGCTGGACGGGCCGTCCCGGATCGAGGGCGGCGCCCCCGGCCCGCTGGAGGTGTTCCACACGGTGGCGCGGGAGCACGGGGTGAGCGCGCAACAGGTCTGTCTGGCCTGGCTGTCGGGCCTGTCCCCGACGGTGATCCCGATCCCGGGCGCCTCCCGCCCGGAGACGGCCCGGGACTCGGCGGGCGCGGCGGACCTCGCCCTGAGCCCGCGGGAGCGGGCGCGACTGACGGCGGCGGTGGGGTCCCGGGGTCCGGTCGGGGAGGAGGGCTCGGGCAGGGAGGTGGGCTCGGGGGGCTCGGTCGTGCAGGTGGGCCCGAGCGGGGCGGAGAGCCCGGTCAGGGCGGAGAGCCCGGTCAGGGCGGAGAGCCCGGTCAGGGCGGAGAGCCCGGTCAGGGGCCGGTGAGGGATCTGGTTTCGGCCGCGTACAGCTCGGCCGGGTCGAAGCCCATGCCGGTGAAGTGGCCGGCCAGCTCCAGGGAGAGCACCCCGTGCAGCCGGGCCCAGAAGCGCAGCGCGCGGTGGAGGGCGGCGGCCGGCGCGGGGTGGTCGCCGGCCCAGAGGCGGTGCTCGGCGAGGTGGGTGTCGAAGGGGTCCTCGGGCGCCTCGTCGGCCGCGCAGGCGTCGAGGAGCACGGCCATGATCTCGGAGGCGATCAGCGTGGTGTCGGACGGTGCCCGGTAGCCGGGGACGGGGGTGCCGTAGACGAGGAAGTACCGGTGCGGGTCCGCCAGGGCCCACTCGCGCAGGGTCCGGGCGAGTCCGGCCAGGTCGGCGCCGCCCTCGGCGGCCTCCTGGCAGCGGTCGGCCAGGCTGCGGTAGGCGTCCCTCACCAGCTCGGTGATCAGCTCGTCGCGGTTGGCGAAGTACCGGTAGAGGGCGGGGCCGCTCATCCCCATCTGCTTGGCGATGGCGTTCAGGGAGAGCGCGGAGGCCCCGGCCCCGGCGATCTGCTCCCAGGCCCGCGCCTTGACCTCCTCGCGCACCTGAGCGCGGTACCGCTCCCGGGGGGTCTTCGCGTCCGACGCGGGCATCTCCGGCTCCCGACCGTTTGGCTACACCGTAAAGGGTTCGCTAGACGCTATCACCGGCGACATGGAAGGGCCCGCGGGCCTCCGAGTGGGGCGGAGACCCGCGGGCTGCCGGGCCGGACGGGACAGGCGTCCGGGCTGCGGCGTTCCGTGGGGGCCCGGGCGGTCGGCCGACAGGGGGGAGCGCCTGACCGCCCGGGTTCCGAGGGGGTCGGGGCTAGGCCTTGGCCAGCTCCTTCTCGCTGCCCTGCTCGGGGACCTCGGCCGGCTCGTCGTCCGCGTCGTCGAGCAGCGTCTTCTCGTCGAAGGGGAGGTGACCGGCGAGCACCTGGTCGACCCGGGCCCGGTCGATCTCCTTGGTCCAGGTGCCGATCAGCACCGTGGCCACCGCGTTGCCCGCGAAGTTGGTCAGGGCGCGCGCCTCGCTCATGAAGCGGTCGATGCCGACGATCAGGCCGATGCCGTCCACCAGGGCGGGCTTGTGCGACTGGAGACCGCCGGCCAGCGTCGCGAGACCGGCGCCGGTGACCCCGGCCGCACCCTTCGAGGCGACCAGCAGGAACAGCAGCAGCGGGATCTGCTCACCGATCGACATCGGCGTACCCATCGCGTCGGCGATGAACAGGGACGCCATGGTCATGTAGATCATGGTGCCGTCGAGGTTGAAGGAGTAGCCGGTCGGGACCGTGATGCCGACGACCGGCTTGCTGACCCCGAGGTGTTCCATCTTCGCGATGAGCCGCGGCAGCGCGGACTCGGAGGAGGAGGTCGACAGGATCAGCAGGAACTCACGGCCCAGGTACTTGAAGAAGGTGAGGATGTTCAGGCCCGCGACGATCCGCAGCAGCGCGCCCAGCACCAGGAAGACGAAGAGCACGCAGGTGACGTAGAAGCCGAGCATCAGCACGGCCAGGCTCTTCAGCGCGTCCAGGCCCGCCGAGCCGGTGACGGCGGCGATGGCACCGAAGGCGCCGATCGGGGCGGCCCACATCACCATGGCGAGGATGCGGAAGACGAGGCGCTGGATGTGCTCGATCCCGCGCAGGATCGGCTGCCCGGCCGAACCCATGGCCTGGAGCGCGAAGCCCGCGAACAGCGCGACGAGCAGGGTCTGGAGGACCTCTCCGGAGGTGAAGGCGGAGACGATCGTGGTCGGGATGACACCGAGCAGGAACTCGGTGGTGTCCTTGGCCTCGGCGTCGACCTGGGCGTGGCCGACCTCCTTGACCGCGTCGGTCACCGCGAGGCCGGTGCCCGGCTCCAGGACGTTGCCGACGACCAGGCCGATCCCGAGCGCCACCAGCGACATGACCAGGAAGTAGACCAGGGCGATACCGCCCACGGCGCCGACCTTGGCGGCCTTGCGCACCGAGCCGATGCCCAGCACGATCGTGCAGAAGATGATCGGCGAGATCATCATCTTGATCAGGTTCACGAAGCCGGTGCCGATGGGCTTCAGCTCCACCGCGAAGCCCGGTGCGGCCAGGCCGACGGCGATGCCGAGGGCGACCGCGACGATCACCGCGATGTAGAGGTAGTGCGTGCGGTCCTTTTTGGCTGCGGGTGCCGTTTCGGGGGTACTGGCGGCCACGGCTGCCCTCCTTGACGTCTTCGTCGGCATCACCGGCGTGCGGCTCACGTCCGGGGGTTTTGAGGAATGCCGTGACTATCTCCCGCCCTGTGAGGGCGGTCACCCTTCCGTTCATTTAGTTCACGCTTAACCGGGGAGGCACACTGACGACATGCGCTTCCCCCTCCCCCGCCCCCGCAGTCTGGCCGGGCAGCTCTTCGCGATGCAGGCCGTGCTGATCGCGGTGCTGGTCCTCGGGTACGCGCTGTTCACGTACGTCAGCGACCGCAGCCAGGCCGAGGACGCGGCGGGCCGCCAGGCGCTGGCCGTGGCCCGCTCGATCGCCGACTCCCCCTCGGTGCGGGAGGCGATCCGCACCGGCCACCCCTCGCCCTCGCTCCAGCCGTACGCGCTCCACGTCCAGCGGGACACCGGGGTCGACTTCGTCACGATCATGGATCCGCGGGGCATCCGCTGGACCCACCCGGACCCCGAGGAGATAGGGCAGCGGTTCATCGGGCACATCGAGGGAGCGCTGCGCGGCGAGTCCTTCACGGAGACCTACACCGGCACCCTCGGCCCGTCCGTCCGCGCGGTCACGCCGGTCTGGGACGACGGGCGGATCGTCGGCCTGGTCAGCGCGGGCATCAAGGTCGAGGCGATCAGCAAGCGGGTCCAGGGGCAGCTGACGGCGCTGATCGGGGCGGCGGGCGGGGCGCTGGCCGTCGGCGCGGTCGGCACGTACGTCATCAACGCCCGGCTGCGCCGGCACACCCACGGCATGAACGCGGCCGAGCTGAGCCGGATGCACGACTACCACCAGGCGGCGCTGCACGCGGTGCGCGAGGGACTGCTGATGCTCGACGGGCAGTTCCGGGTGGCGTTGATCAACGACGGCGGGCGGGAGCTGCTGGGCGTCTCGGACCAGGTGGTCGGTGCCTCCGTCGCCGACCTCGGGCTGCCGCCCTCGCTCACCGGTGCGCTGCTGGCCTCGGAGCCGCGGGTGGACGAGGTGCATCTGACCGCGGACCGGGTGCTGGTGGTGAACACCTCGCCGGTCTCGGGCGGGGAGCGCCGCGGCACGGTCGTCACACTGCGCGACGTCACCGAACTCCAGTCCGTGATGGGCGAGCTGGACTCCGAGCGGGGCTTCACCCAGGCGCTGCGCTCGCAGGCGCACGAGGCGGCCAACCGATTGCATACGGTCGTGTCGCTGATCGAGCTGGGCCGCGCCGAGGAGGCCGTGGACTTCGCCACCGCCGAGCTGGAACTGGCGCAGGCG
The DNA here is from genome assembly GCF_040653275.1 of Streptomyces sp. NPDC048002. Taxonomy (NCBI): domain Bacteria; kingdom Bacillati; phylum Actinomycetota; class Actinomycetes; order Kitasatosporales; family Streptomycetaceae; genus Streptomyces; species Streptomyces sp. NPDC048002. The sequence goes on from NZ_JBEZNL010000025.1 coordinate 15,640, forward strand.
CTGACCGACCAGGTGGTGGCGGCGGTCGGCGAGCCGGTGCTGGCGGCCCTGCTGCTGGGCAAGACGGCGCAGGCGAACGAGCGGGGCGTGGAGCTGGTGGTGTCGGAGGACAGCCGGCTCGACGACGGACTGCTGCCGCCGTCGCTGCCCGCCCGTGACCTGGTGACCATCCTGGGGAACCTCATCGACAACGCGGTGGACGCGGCGCAGGGCAGCGTGCGGGCGCGGGTGACGGTGACGGCCTACACCGAGCAGTCCGACCTGGTGCTGCGGGTGTCGGACACCGGTGCCGGGGTGGATCCGGCGCATGCCGAGGCGGTGTTCGAGCGGGGCTTCTCCACCAAGCCCGCGGCCGGACCGGGCGGCCGGGGACTGGGGCTGGCCCTGGTGCGGCAGGCGACGGCCCGGCACGAGGGCGCGCTCACGGTCTCGGCCGCGGACGGGGGCGGCGCGGAGTTCGAGGTCCGGCTGCCCCTGGGGGCCGTACGGGCCGGTGAGGGCGTAGTTTCTGGGGGCGCAGTCCCTGGAGGCGAGGCATGAGCACCGAACAGCAGATCCGCGTCCTGGTCGTGGAGGACGATCCCGTCGCCGCCGACGCACACGTCATGTACGTCAACCGGGTGCCCGGCTTCACCGCCGTCGGCAAGGCGCACACCGGCGCCGAGGCACGCCGCGCACTGGACCGGACCCCGGTGGACCTGCTGCTGCTCGACCTCCACCTCCCCGATGTGCACGGGCTCCAACTGGCGCGCTCCCTCAGGGCGTTGGGTCACCACGCGGATGTGATCGCGGTGACCTCGGCCCGCGATCTCGCGGTGGTGCGGGAGGGGGTGTCGCTGGGTGTGGTGCAGTACGTGCTGAAGCCGTTCACCTTCGCGACCCTGCGCGACCGGCTCGTGCGGTACGCCGAGTTCCGCGCGGCGGCCGGTGAAGCGAGCGGCCAGGCCGAGGTGGACCGGGCCCTGGCCACCCTGCGCGCCCCGGGTCCGGCGGCCCTGCCGAAGGGGCTGAGCGCGCCGACCCTGGAACGGGTGACGGTCGCGCTGCGGGACTGCGCGGAGGGGCTCACGGCGTCGGGCGTCGCGGAGGCGGTGGGCATCTCCCGGATCACGGCCCGCCGCTATCTGGAGCACCTGGTGGACGCGGGCCGGGCGGGCCGGAGCCCGCAGTACGGGACGGTGGGCCGGCCGGAACTCCAGTACCGGTGGGTGTCCGGGTCCTGAGGGCGGCCACGGGCGACGTTCGCCGGCCCTAGGCCAACGGGCGGGCGTAGACGGTGATCTGGGCGGCGAGTCCGCCCACCGCCAGCGCCTCCAGGACCGACAGTCCGATGAGCAGCCCACCGGCGCCTCCGTCCGCCCAGAACACCACCAGCGCCGCCAGCGGTACGGCGCAGAACGCGGTCAGGTCCACCGCCAGTTGGACGGCCTTGCGGGAGCGCCGGCGGGCGTCGCCGCGGTGGCCGGTCTCCCAGGCGAACGCCTGGAAGTCCCCGCCCGGCCGGGCGAGCGCGGCCAGCCTCGGCCCCAGGTCCTCCCGGACGTAGCGGCCGATCGCCGAGATCTTGTCGTCGTTGACCAGGTAGGTCCAGCCGAGCACGACGGTGACCGGGGGCAACGCCAGCAGCATCGACGGCTGTTCGGCCTGCGCCGCGGCGGCGACGACGGCCGCGACGACGGCGAGGGTCACGTAGAGCAGGTTGTCCCGGAACCCGATGCGGGCCTTCTGCTCGTCCTTGATCGTCTGGTATTCGGTGAGCAGCAACTGCCCTACGGTGACGTCCTGTTCGGCCATGGCGACGGCCCCTTCCCCCGGTGGACTTGGCAGTACCTTAAGCGGGTTCCGGGCGGGGCTCCGCCCGCCGGGACGGAGCGAATGGTTTGCGCCGCCGGTTTCGCGCGGCGGGCCGCTCCAGCACCTCGCATTCGCGTTCGACACCCGCCCACCTGGGCGAATCATCCGGCGCACCCGCGCCGAGCGGTGCCGCGGGTTCGAGGCCCCGAGAACTTTGCGAATATGCCCGCTGAGCTTGCCGTTCCCGGGGCGGGCGGGGTGCCGGGGCGGCCGCGCGGGCCGTTGACGCACCCCCGGCCCCACGGGATCGGCGGCCTCGGGCGACCCGGCCGGGGACCGCCCGCCGTACGTTCCTACAATCCGTGATCCTGGCCGAACAGACCGTAGTCACCACCCTCGCGCGCCCCTAGCTTGAGGCCCGTGCGCCGACCCCCAGCTCAGCCGAACCAGCCCAGTCCGTCCCATCCCCCGTTCAACGCCCCCGCCGCCCGCCGGCTCCGCGCCGCCCTGAACATGGGCCCCGAGCATGTCGCCCACGGGCTGCGCGTCTCGTACGGACTGCCGTACGTCACGCAGGACCTCGTGACCGCCTGGGAACGTGGAGTGGCCTCTCCCTCCAACCCCGAACTCACCGCCCTGGCAGGCGTGTTGTGGTGTTCACCCGGTGAACTGCTCGGCCGTCCGCGGTCCCTGCGCGAGCACCGCATGGCCCGCGGCCTCGCGCCCGAGGACGTCGCCCGTGCCGTGGGGCACGAACTCCACGCCTATCTGCGGATGGAGCAGGGCGACGACTGGCGGGGCACCGACCGCCAGTCCTCCGCCCTCGCCGAACTGCTCGGGCTCTCCCTGCCCGACTTCGCCACCGTCACCGGACGCGACACCGAACTCGCCGACCTGCTGCGCGGTGCGGTGACCACGCGCTGGCAGGCGTACGTCCGCCCGATCGGCAGGCTGCTGCCCCTGGACCGGCGGCTCCTGGAGGACGCCCTCCAGGAGCTGCACCGCGACTACCAGGGGCAGATGGTCGCCACGCTGAGCTGGGGCAGCGCCGACAGCGGCGGTTCCAGCGCGTCCGGCCGGGAGTTCCTCGACCGGATCGTGGACCGGTTCTGGGCGACGGTGGACGCGGGTCCCTACTGACGCGGGCGGATCAGTGGTCGCTGGCCAGGTGGAGCTTGAGCAGGTCCACTCCGTAGTCGCCGCCGTTGGGCGTGCGGATCATGGTGTGGATGTGCTGCTGGGACGGCTCTCCGCCGCCCATGCCCATCCCGCCGCCCGGACCTCCGTCCGCACCGGAACTCGCGCTCGCGCTCGCCCCGGACGAGGAGTCCTCGCTGTAGAACAGCGGGGCCTGCGCGTCGTACTCGATCAGGACGACCGGGCTGTGCACCCGGTAGTAGAAGGCGGAGTCGTCCTCGGTCTCGCCCATCCAGAAGAAGTACGTCTCGTCCAGGTGCTTCTCGACCTCGGTCATCTTCACCTCGGCGTGCCCCTCGCTGATGTACCCGACGTACACGCCGACGAGGTCGAGGAGCTTCTGCCGCTGGGCGGTGGTGAGTTCGGAGCCGGCCAGGCCCTCGTAGGCGAGTTCCAGGTTGTCCTGGCCCGCTCCGGACTTCATGTCCTCGTTGCCGTTGGCCTGGGAGGAGACGGCCTTCCCTCGCTGGGTCTCGTCCAGCGAACGGACCATGGCCAGACCGGACTTGGTCTCGGGGCGGAAGAGCGTGATCTTCTCGCCCTGGTAGGTCGCCGTGGTCGGCTCCGAGCCCATGAAGGTGGGGGTCATGACGACCTGGTCTCCGAGGACGAAGTAGTTGATGGCGACGTGGTGGCCCTCGAACTGGAAGCCCCAGGGCTTCGTGGTCGAGGGGGTGCCCATGAAGGTGAAGTAGTAGTGGCCCTCGGTGAGGGTCTCCTGGCCGCCGCCCCGGGAGTCGCCCAGGAACGCGTTGAGCTTCATGATCCCGCGGGTCTGCTTCAGACCGTCGGCGGACAGGGCCTCGCCGAGCAGCGCGTACCCGAGCGCGCGCTGCTCGTCCGTCAGGTCGCCCATCCGGGCGCCCTCGCGCTCGTAGCCGTCGACGTTGCTCCAGGCCGTCCATTCGTCGGCGTCGATGTCGAAGACGCAGGACCGGCGTTCCTTGGTGGAGAGACCGTCGAGGAACGCCTGGGCCGCCTTGACCAGGGCGTCGGTGGAGACGCCGGTGGAGTGGATCGAGAAGAGGTCCTCGACGACCTCTCCGTCGGTGGTGACGCCCTTGAGGTCGGCGTACTTGACCTGGGTGGCGCCGGGGCCCATGCCCCCGCCGCCGCCTCCGCCGGGTCCACCCGAGGGCATCCCGCCGGGCGCCGCCGAGGAGCCGGCCTCCGAGGAACCCGTGTCCGAGGAGGAGCCGCTCGAACAGCCCGTCATCGTCGCCACCGCGGCGGCGCCGCCGACGAGCAGCGACTTGTTCATGAACCAGCGCCGGGTGCGCTCGGTCTCGGGAGTGCGGGGCCGGTGCCCGTGTCCGTGTACGTGTCCGTGTGGGTGCATGGGGACCACGGTCCCGGCCGCACCTGAAGCGTTCCTGGGCCGAACCTGTGCGACCGGGCGACCGTCCGGAGCCGGTCCGGAGCCGGTCCGGAGCCGGTCCGGAGCCGGTGGCCGACGCGGGTCTAGAAGACCGACTCCGCCTCGTCCATCCGGTCCTTGGGGACCGTCTTCAGCTCGGTCACGGCCTCGGCCAGCGGCACCATCACGACCTCGGTGCCGCGCAGCGCGGTCATCCGGCCGAACTCGCCGCGGTGGGCGGCCTCCACGGCGTGCCAGCCGAAGCGGGTGGCCAGGACCCGGTCGTACGCCGTCGGGACACCGCCGCGCTGGACATGGCCGAGGATGACCGGCTTGGACTCCTTGCCGAGCCGCCGCTCCAGTTCGAACGCCAGCGCCGTGCCGATGCCCTGGAAGCGCTCGTGGCCGAACTGGTCGATCTCGCCCTTGCCGTAGTCCATGGTGCCCTCGGCCGGGTGGGCGCCCTCGGCGACGCAGACGACGGCGAACTTCTTGCCGCGGCTGAAGCGCTCCTCCACCATCTTGACCAGGTCGGCCGGGTCGAAGGGGCGCTCGGGCAGGCAGATGCCGTGGGCGCCGGCGGCCATGCCGGACTCCAGGGCGATCCAGCCGGCGTGGCGGCCCATGACCTCGACGACCATCACGCGCTGGTGCGACTCGGCGGTGGTCTTCAGCCGGTCCATGGCCTCCGTGGCCACGCCGACGGCGGTGTCGAAGCCGAAGGTGCGGTCGGTGGAGGAGATGTCGTTGTCGATCGTCTTCGGGACGCCGACCACCGGCAGACCGGCCTCCGACAGCATGCGGGCGGCGGTCAGGGTGCCCTCGCCGCCGATCGGGATCAGCGCGTCGATGCCGAAGTCGCGGGCGATGTCGAGCGCGTTCTCGCAGGCCTCGCGCAGCCGGTCGCGCTCCAGGCGGGAGGAGCCGAGGATGGTGCCGCCGCGGGCCAGGATGCCGCTCACGGCGTCGAGGTCGAGGCTGCGGTAGTGGCCGTCGAGCAGGCCCGCGTAACCGTCCTCGAAGCCGATCACCTCGTCGTCGTACTGGGTGACGGCGCGGTGCACGACCGACCGGATCACTGCGTTCAGGCCGGGGCAGTCGCCGCCTGCGGTGAGAACTCCGATACGCATCGTGCTGTGTCTCCTGCTCGCTGTTGACACCGGTGAGCCGATCCCGATTCTTTCATGCCGCCGAGGGCGATGTCGCTTCCGTCCGTTACGTCCTCGGGCGCCCTTTCCGGCGTTCGATTCTGACGGGCGCCTTATCCAGCGGCGGAGGTATTGTCAAGAGGGTTCCGCCCACGCCGGTGGGCGATTTTTATGACGTTGACGGAGACGTTGACGGAGACGTCGACGGAGGGGAGAGCACGCGTGACCCGCAGCGTGTACGTGACGGGTATCGACCGGGGTGACGGCCGCCAGGTCGTGGAGCTGGGGGTCATGGAACTCCTGACCCGCCAGGTCGACCGGGTGGGTGTCTTCCGTCCCCTCGTCCACGACGGCCCCGACCGCCTCTTCGACCTGCTGCGGGCCCGCTACCGGCTGACGCAGGACCCGGCGACCGTGTACGGCCTGGACTACCACGAGGCGTCCGCGCTCCAGGCCGAGCGGGGCACCGACGAGCTGGTCTCGACCCTGCTGGACCGCTTCCACCTGGTCGCCCGGGACTACGACGTGGTCCTCGTCCTCGGCACCGACTACGCCGACACCCAGTTCCCCGAGGAGCTGTCCCTCAACGCCCGGCTCGCCAACGAGTTCGGCGCCTCGGTCCTTCCCGTGGTCGGCGGCCGCAAGCAGACCGCCGAGTCGGTGCTGGCCGAGACCCGCAACGCCTTCCGGGCCTTCGACGGCCTCGGCTGCGACGTCCTCGCCATGGTCACCAACCGGGTCGCCCCGGACGATCGCGACGAGATCGCCGAGCGGCTCGTCGACCGGCTGCCCGTCCCCTGTTACGTCCTGCCCGACGAGCCGGCGCTGTCCGCGCCGACGGTCTCGCAGATCGCGCACGCGCTGGGCGCGAAGGTGATCCTCGGAGACGACTCGGGGCTCGCCCGGGACGCGCTGGACTTCGTCTTCGGCGGCGCGATGCTGCCGAACTTCCTGCACGCGCTGACCCCGGGATCGCTCGTCGTGACCCCCGGCGACCGCGCCGACCTGGTGATCGGCTCGCTCGCGGCGCACAGCGCGGGCACCCCGCCGATCGCCGGTGTGCTGCTCACCCTGGGCGAGGTGCCGAGCCAGGAGGTCCTCACCCTCGCCGGGCGGCTGGCACCCGGCACCCCGGTGCTCTCGGTGGACGGCAACAGCTTCCCGACCGCCGAGCAGCTCTTCTCCCTGGAGGGGAAGCTGAACGCGGCGACCCCGCGCAAGGCGGAGACCGCGCTCGGCCTGTTCGAGCGGTACACCGACACCGGCGATCTGCTGAAGCGGGTGAGCGCGCCGAGCAGCGACCGCGTCACGCCGATGATGTTCGAGCACAAGCTGCTGGAGCAGGCCCGTTCCGATCTGCGCCGCGTGGTGCTGCCCGAGGGCACCGAGGCGAGGGTGCTGCACGCGGCGGAGGTGCTGCTGCGGCGCGGGGTGTGCGAGCTGACGCTGCTGGGCCCGGTGGACCAGATCCGCAAGAAGGCCGCCGACCTCGGCATCGACCTCGGCGGCTCGCAGCTGATCGACCCGGCGACCAGCGAGCTGCGGGACGACTTCGCCGCCAAGTACGCCGCCCTGCGCGCCCACAAGGGCGTGACCGTGGAGCTGGCCTACGACGTGGTCTCGGACGTGAACTACTTCGGCACGCTGATGGTCCAGGAGGGCCTCGCCGACGGCATGGTCTCCGGTTCGGTGCACTCCACCGCCGCCACCATCCGCCCCGCCTTCGAGATCATCAAGACCAAGCCGGACGCCGACATCGTCTCGTCGGTCTTCTTCATGTGCCTGGCCGACCGGGTCCTCGTCTACGGCGACTGCGCGGTCAACCCCGATCCGAACGCGGAGCAGCTCGCGGACATCGCGATCCAGTCCGCCGCCACCGCCGGGCGGTTCGGGGTGGAGCCGCGGATCGCGATGCTGTCGTACTCCACCGGTACGTCCGGTTCGGGCGCCGACGTCGACAAGGTGCGCGAGGCGACCGGGCTGGTGCGGCGGCGCAGGCCCGATCTGAGGATCGAGGGGCCGATCCAGTACGACGCGGCGGTCGAGCCGTCGGTGGCCGCGACCAAGCTGCCGGAGTCCGAGGTCGCGGGACAGGCCACGGTGCTGATCTTCCCGGACCTCAACACCGGCAACAACACGTACAAGGCCGTGCAGCGTTCGGCCGGCGCGATCGCCGTCGGACCGGTGCTCCAGGGTCTGCGCAAGCCCGTCAACGACCTGTCCCGCGGCGCGCTGGTGCAGGACATCGTCAACACGGTCGCCATCACGGCGATCCAGGCCCAGTCCCCGATCGAGAAGGCGTCCCAGCAGTGAGCCCGTCCCGTGTCCTCGTCCTGAACTCCGGCTCCTCGTCGGTGAAGTACCAGCTGCTCGACATGAGCGACGGCAGCCGGCTCGCGATGGGCCTCGTCGAGCGCATCGGCGAGGAGACCTCCCGCCTCAAGCACACTCCGGCGGGCGGTGGTTCGCGGGAGCGGACCGGCCCGATCGCCGACCACGAGGCCGCGCTGAAGGCCGTGTCCGAGGAGCTGTCCGAGGACGGTCTCGGGCTGGACTCCCCGGAGCTGGCCGCGATCGGGCACCGCGTGGTGCACGGCGGCAAGCACTTCACCGAGCCGACCGTGATCGACGACGCCGTGCTCGCCGAGATCGAGCGGCTGATCCCGGTGGCCCCGCTGCACAACCCGGCGAACCTCACGGGCATCCGTACGGCGCGGGCGCTGCGCCCGGACCTGCCGCAGATCGCGGTCTTCGACACGGCGTTCCACACCACGATGCCGGAGGCGGCGGCGCGGTACGCGATCGACGTCCGCACGGCCGACGAGCACCGCATCCGCCGCTACGGCTTCCACGGCACCTCGCACGCCTACGTGTCGCGGGCGACGGCCGCGCTGCTGGGCCGGTCGCCGGAGGAGGTGAACGTGATCGTGCTGCACCTGGGCAACGGCGCGTCCGCCTCCGCGGTGCGGGGCGGGCGGTGTGTGGAGACGTCCATGGGACTGACCCCCTTGGAGGGGCTGGTGATGGGTACCCGGTCCGGAGACATGGACCCGGCCGTCATCTTCCATTTGATGCGCGTTGGGGGAATGTCCGCCGACGAGATCGACACTCTTCTCAACAAGAGGAGCGGACTGATCGGTCTGTGCGGCGACAACGACATGCGGGAGATCCGCCGCCGGATCGACGAGGGCGACAAAGAGGCGCAACTCGCCTTCGACATCTACATTCACCGCCTGAAGAAGTACATCGGCGCCTATTACGCGGTGCTCGGAAGGGTGGACGCGGTCGCCTTCACAGCCGGAGTCGGGGAGAACGCGAGTCCGGTGCGAGAGGCTGCCGTGGCCGGTCTGGAGGAGCTGGGACTGGTGGTGGACGGCGAGCTGAACGCCGTACGGAGCGACGAGCCGCGGCTGATCTCGCCTCAGTACGCACGGGTGGCCGTGGCCGTGGTGCCGACCGACGAGGAACTGGAGATCGCCACGCAGACGTATGCGCTTGTAAAGGATTCACGGAACCTCACCTGAGCGGCATCCCGCCCTTTTGTATTTTCCGCCAGACGGAATATTCCGCAGCGAAACAAACCGATAGGATCGCCCCATGCGCCGTTCGAAAATCGTCTGTACTCTCGGCCCCGCGGTCGACTCCCAAGAACAGCTCGTGTCGCTGATCGAGGCCGGCATGAACGTGGCCCGCTTCAACTTCAGCCACGGCTCCCACGCCGAGCACCAGGGGCGGTACGACCGCGTCCGGGCCGCCTCCGAGGAGACCGGCCGGGCCATCGGTGTGCTCGCCGACCTCCAGGGGCCGAAGATCCGCCTGGAGACCTTCGCCGAGGGCCCGGTGGAGCTGGAGCGCGGTGACGAGTTCGTCATCACCACCGAGGACGTCCCGGGTGACAAGCACATCTGCGGAACGACCTACAAGGGCCTGCCGGGTGACGTCTCGCGCGGCGACCAGATCCTGATCAACGACGGCAACGTCGAGCTGAAGGTCCTGGACGTCGAGGGCCCGCGGGTGAAGACGATCGTCATCGAGGGCGGTGTCGTCTCCGACCACAAGGGCATCAACCTGCCCGGCGCGGCCGTCAACGTGCCGGCGCTGTCCGAGAAGGACGTCGAGGACCTGCGGTTCGCGCTGCGCATGGGCTGCGACATGGTCGCGCTGTCCTTCGTGCGGGACGCCGACGACGTGCAGGACGTGCACAAGGTCATGGACGAGGTCGGCCGCCGCGTCCCGGTCATCGCCAAGGTGGAGAAGCCGCAGGCGGTGCAGAACATGGAGGCCGTCGTCGCGGCGTTCGACGCCGTGATGGTGGCCCGTGGCGACCTGGCCGTCGAGTACCCCCTCGAAAAGGTCCCCATGGTGCAGAAGCGGCTCATCGAGCTGTGCCGCCGCAACGCCAAGCCGGTGATCGTGGCGACCCAGATGATGGAGTCGATGATCACCAACTCCCGCCCGACCCGCGCCGAGGCCTCCGACGTCGCCAACGCCATCCTGGACGGCGCCGACGCGGTCATGCTGTCGGCCGAGTCCAGCGTGGGCGCGTACCCGATCGAGACCGTCAAGACGATGTCGAAGATCGTGCAGGCGGCCGAGCAGGAGCTGCTCTCCAAGGGCCTCCAGCCGCTCGTCCCGGGCAAGAAGCCGCGTACGCAGGGCGGTTCGGTCGCCCGCGCGGCCTGCGAGATCGCCGACTTCCTCGGCGGCAAGGGCCTGATCGCCTTCACCAAGTCCGGTGACACCGCCCGCCGGCTGTGCCGCTACCGCGTCGCCCAGCCGATCCTGGCCTTCACCACCGACGAGGCCACCCGCAACCAGCTCACCCTCAGCTGGGGCGTGGAGTCGCACGTCGTCCCGTTCGTGAACAGCACCGACGAGATGGTCGACCTGGTCGACGGCGAAGTGGTCAAGCTGAACCGCTTCAACGAGGGCGACATCGTCATCATCACCGCCGGTTCGCCCCCCGGCGTCCCCGGCACCACCAACATGGTGCGCGTCCACCACATCGGTGGCGGCGGCATCAACTGACGCTCCCGAGAAGAGTGTTGAACGGCGCTGAGGGCGCCCCCTGGTCCAGGGGGCGCCCTCAGGCCTTGTGCGGCTCCCGAACGGGACTCGGCCGGCGCCTCAGTCGCTGACGAACTGGTGCAGCCCGGGGACGTGCAGCGTGCCGCCGAACTGGCCGGCCTGCACGACCTTCACCTTGGTGAAGTAGATCAGCGGGATGTTCAGCGGCGGAGGGTTCTCCGGGCTGAAGGTCACCGGTATCAGCCCCAGCAGGTTGCCGGAGATGGACTCGGTGTACATCACGGTGTCGCCGTCGCGGATGGTCGAGGTCGAGCCCTCGGCCGCCTGCACGTGGTACGTCTTGCCCGTCAGCGGGTCCTTCACCGTCTGGTGCAGGTCGCCGATGTCGGTGCCGTCGGAGATGACGTACTTCAGGACCTCCTTGGTGGTCCCGTTCGCCGTCCTGACCTTGACGATGCCCTGGTAGTCGGCGCCCTTGAGGAGCAGGGAGCTGGCGTTCAGGTACCACGGGTCGTCCGGCAGCGGGACGGTGTTGTCGAGCCCGCCCTTGTCGTCCGTGGCGACCGGGCAGTCCTCGGGGTCGGTCGTCTCGCTCGCCGACGGGCTGGGGGTGGCGGTGGCCTCCTCGGCCGCCTCCTCCACCTCCTCGGCGGTGTCCTCGGCCGCGTCCGCCGCCGCGTCGGTGGTGTCCTTGGCGGCGTCCTCGACGGTGTCGGTGACCTCGTCGACGGCGTCCTCGGCCGGCTCGGCGGCCTCCTCCTCCGCCGCGCTCGGCGACTCGGAGGCGGACGGGGTGGCCGAGGGCGAGGGTTCGGCGCTCGCCGTGTCGTCCTGGCCGCCGGTGAAGATGCCCTCGATGGCGTCGCCGATGTCCTCCAGCAGGTTGCCCTCCGACTCGGAGGGCGACGGTGAGGGGGACGCGGTGGCGGTGGCGCCGGACTGGGGCTCGGTGGTCCCGGTCCCGGACGCCTCGGGCTCCGCCTCGTCGTCGGAACCTGAATCCGACGAGGAGGAGTCGTCCGGGTCGCCGGCGGTGGCCGACGGGGTGGGGGTCGGCTCCGCCGTGTCCTCCTCGGCGGGGGCCTCGGTGGTGCTCTCGCTCGCGGACGGCGTCGGGGACGCGGACTCGCCCTCCAGGAGGGCCACGCAGTCCTTGTACTCGTCGGCCGTCAGGCTCTTGGCGGCGGGCTGGTCCTCCGCGTTGGCGAGCGTCGGTGTGAAGCCCATCCCCATGAGGACCGCGGTCGGCATCGCCGCCAGGGCTATCGCCTTGCCGGCGGGCATGTGGAATCTGGTGAACAGCGGCTTCTTGGGTGCCGCGTGTCGCGGCCCGGTTCTCGCACGGGACGTATCCACGTCAGTCCCGTGGGTCACCTCGTCAGCCGGCACTGTGCCTCCCGTTCGCCCCGTTGGCCGGGCTCGTTCCTGACAGATCGTTCGGCTCGTCCACCGTGACCGGCTCGTCCGGCAGCGTGCCCTCGGAAGGCTCGTCCGTGACCGCCTGGGGAGCGTCGTCCCGCTTGTCCATGACCAGCGGAGCCGGCTCCGGCTGCTGCGGTGCGCCCGGCGCCCAGGAGACGGCCATCGCGCCGCCGACGAGGGCGAGCAGGAAGCCGATCAGGAAGCCGCCGAGGTTGGACACGGGGATGGACACCAGCGCCAGCAGGATCGCCGCCACACCCGCGAAGGTGCGGACGTGTTTCTGGAACCAGAGGCTGACGCCGAGGACCACGAGCAGCACTCCGATGATCAGCGACCCGGCGCCCGCGGTGGTGGCCATCGCCAGCGTCAGGTGACCGATCTGGAGGTTCGCGTACGGGAAGTAGGCGATGGGGAGTCCGCCGAGCAGGATCAACAGACCGGCCCAGAACGGCCTCTCGCCCCGCCAGGCGCGGAAGTTGCGCCTGAGGACCCGGAGGTAGTGCTCGTCACGGCCGGGTACGGCAGGAGTCTCGGCGCTCATGGAAAACAGCTCCCTGCTGCGGCGTTGCTGTGGTGGTGAGTTGTGGTGCTGGGGTGCGGGCGTCTGAAGGGACGCCCTGAGTTGGTACGGGCGGGGGCGCCACCGGCTCCCCCGCCCGTCAGCGAGTGCTTAGTAGCACTCCTTGACACCCGTCGACAGCGACATCTTCAGACCGCTGAGCTTGAAGGTTCCGGCGGTGGTCGCCCACGCCGTCTGCTTCACGTCCTTCAGCACGACCGAGTCGGCCTGCTGCGCGAACCCGAAGGGGTTGGACTGCTCGCTGCCGCCCTTCATGCCCGGACCCTTGGTGGCGTCCTTGGCGGCCACACCGATGTCGATGCCCTTGAACGTGGCATCGGCCGACAGCTCGGCGACGTCGATGTAGAGGTTCTCGGCCTCGACCGGCTTGTTCGGGTCCTCACCCGCCCGCAGGATCAGGCTGACACTCCCGAGGATCGGGATGTCGGGGGTGACGACGGACTGGCACAGGCTGTTGATGGTCGCGGACTTGAAGGCCGAGACCGCGACGGGGTGAACCGTCTTCTTGCCGCTCATCGTGTAGCCCTCGTCAAGGGCGCCGTACTGAGCGAAGCCCTTGCCGTCGAGCTGCTTCGTCGTCACCTTGAACGACTGGCCCGACACACTGAACGACGCGGCCAGAGCGCCCTGCGCGAGGGCGACACCTATCGCAGCCGTGGCAGCCACGCTGGGCACCATGACGACGGCGAACCGCTTCCATCTGGTCCCGCCACGCACCTGGGACTCCATATTTCCTCCTTCTCGGACGTACATCTCCTGACCCTGACTGCCCCTGTCGAACTCGACGGCTCAGCCGGGCAGGGATTGGGAGAAGTGCTACGTCCTCGGTAAGGAGAGCGCCCGTTTCGACAGCGCGGAACCGCGCCCGAACAACCGGCGATCACCCCCGAGCGACAACCACTGGTCGCGCCTGACACGCATCACGCACAACCTTGCTGGACAGGCTTCGCCGGATGGGCGAAGACCCCCCTGTCCAAGAGCGGGCGCCACTGCCGCCCGCTCTGCTCGGTGGGGACCCTGGGTTCCCTCGACCCCGACCGGCTGTCGGGTAGTTCGGGAATGGACCGAGCGTCGCCGATCGTGGTGCATTCTCGCCGCCCGCACAAGGGGGTTCGTTACTCGCTAGTAACGGCCGGATAACCGAACCACGACCCGGTGGTCTCGGACCGGCACGCAGGGTGGCTTCGGGCGGGCTGACATATACCGATTCGCCGGACAGAAACCGACAGAACAACGGCCTGGACTTACTGGAAGTAACAGCGGCCGCGATTGCCAAGATTTGGCAAAGCGCGGCCGCTTCGGTGCCCTGTGGGCCGTTCTTTCACTCGGGCAACACACGCCCTGGCGTTTAGCGACTGGTCAGAACGGGGCTCCCGCCCCGCTCAGAACAGGGCGCGCGCCAGCGCCCGGCGCGCCGTCGCCACCCTCGGGTCGTCGGCCCCGACGACCTCGAACAGCTCGACCAGCCGCAGCCGTACGGCCTCGCGGTCGTCGCCCGCGGTGCGCTGCACCGTCTCGATGAGCCGCCCGAAGGCGTCCTCCACATGACCGCCCACCAGGTCCAGGTCGGCCGCGGCGATCTGGGCGGCCGCGTCCCCGGGCCGCTCGGCGGCGTCCTTGCGCACCTGCTGGGGGTCGGCGCCCTGCACCCGCTCCAGCAACTCGGCCTGTGCCAGACCCAGTTTGGCCTCGGTGTTGCCGGGGTCCTCGCTCAGCACGCTCCGGTACGCCTGGACCGCGCCCCCCAGGTCGCCCGCGTCCAGGGCGCGCACGGCGGCCTCCAGCAGGGCGTCGTGGGGGCCCGCCGGAACGGCGTCCTCGGCCAGGTCACCGGCCGCGCCGGGCCCGGCGTCGGGGTCGACGTCCAGTCCGGTGAGCCCGAACCGCTGCTCGGCCACGGTCACCAACTGGTCCAGGGTCTGGCGGATCTGCGCCTCCCCGGCGGCGCCCTGGAAGAGCGGGAGGGCCTGGCCGGCGACGACCGCGAAGACCGCCGGGATGCCCTGCACGCCGAACTGCTGCATCAGCATCTGGTTGGCGTCGACGTCGATCTTGGCGAGGACGAAGCGGCCGTTGTACTCGACGGCGAGCCGCTCCAGGACCGGGCTCAGCTGCTTGCAGGGCTGGCACCACTCGGCCCAGAAGTCGATGACGACGGGCACCTCGGTGGAGCGCTGGAGTACGTCGAGCTCGAACCCGGCCTCGTCTACGTCGATGACGAGGTCGGCGGGCGAGACGGCCCCTCCCCCGCCCTGCCGCGCGGCGTCGGCACGCGCCTGCTCCGCCTTTGCCTTGGCCTCCTGGGCCGCCTTCACCGCGGCGAGGTCGACGACTCCGCTCATGGACATGTTCCGTGGCTGCATGCGTCTATCCTCCCCCGTTCTCGCGCGCGAGTGAAAAGCGATGAGAAAGCCGGTCGAGCTTCTCTGTTGTTCGCGTGATGTAGGCGCCGGGTCCCCACCCCACGCCAGTGGTTTCGCTACGAGTCGTAGCGTAATGGCACCGCGTGCCTCCGGGACAGCCCGCCTCCGTGATCTCCCTCACGCGCCGGTGCCCGGGAGCGGTGGCTATGGTCGGGGGATGCAGAGCAGCACTCCCGCCCCACGTGCCACAGGGCGCCCCCGCAGCGCGGCGGCGGACGCCGCGATCCTCGCGGCGACGCGGGAGGCGCTGGTGGAGCTGGGCTGGTCGAAGCTGACCCTGTCGGACGTGGCGACCCGGGCCGGGGTCGCGAAGACGACGCTGTACCGCCGCTGGGCCGGCAAGAACGAACTCGTGGTGGACGCGGTCGCCGAGCTCTTCGACGAACTGGAGCTGCCCGACCGCGGCACGCTGGGTGCCGACATCGAGGGCGTGGTGCTCCAGTTCGCGGCCATCCTGGCCCGCCCGGAGGCGAAGAGCGGTCTGATGGCGGTGGTGGCGGAGTCGACCCGGGACGAGGCGCTGCGCGAGCGCATCCGGGCCTCCATCGTCGACCGGCAGAAGCGCCTGGTGCTGGAGGGCCGGTCGCGGGCGCAGGCCCGTGGCGAACTGCCGCCGGAGACGGACGCGTCGGAGGCGGCCCGCACGGTGGATCTCATCTTCGACGTGGTCGCGGGCGCGGTGGTGCACCGCTGTCTGGTGAGCGCGGAGCCGGCGGACGCGGAGTGGGTGCGCGGCTTCACCCGGGTGCTGGTGGCGGGGCTCGCGGCGACAGCGGGGTGAGGCCGCTGCCGCCGCGAGGTCCCGTGGCGGGGGGTCAGAACCCGGCGGGCTCCGTGTAGACGCCCCACTCGTCGCGCAGCACTCCGCAGATCTCGCCGAGGGTCGCCTCGGCGCGTACGGCGTCCAGCATCGGTCCGATCATGTTGGAGCCGTCGCGGGCGGCGGCGAGCATCGCGTCCAGCGCGGCACGGACCGCGGCGTCGTCCCGGACCGACTTGCGCCCGCCCAGCTCCCGGACCTGATCCCGCTCCACCTCGTGGCTGACCCGGAGGATCTCCAGGTCGCCGGTGACCGAGCCGGTGTGGACGTTGACGCCGACCACCCGCTTCTCGCCCTTCTCCAGGGACTGCTGGTAGCGGAAGGCGGACTCGGCGATCTCGCCGGTGAACCAGCCGTCCTCGATGCCGCGCAGGATGCCGGAGGTGATCGGGCCGATGGGGTGGCGGCCGTCGGGGTGGGCCCGCAGCCCCCGCTCCTTGATCCGGTCGAAGATCTTCTCGGCGTCCGCCTCGATGCGGTCGGTGAGCTGCTCGACGTACCAGGAACCGCCCAGCGGGTCGGCGACGTTGGCGACGCCGGTCTCCTCCATGAGCACCTGCTGGGTGCGCAGGGCGATCTCGGCGGCCTGCTCGGAGGGCAGGGCGAGGGTCTCGTCCAGCGCGTTGGTGTGCAGCGAGTTGGTGCCGCCGAGCACCGCGGCGAGCGCCTCGACGGCCGTGCGCACGACGTTGTTGTACGGCTGCTGGGCCGTGAGCGAGACGCCCGCGGTCTGGGTGTGGAAGCGCAGCCACTGCGCCTTGTCCGACCGCGCGCCGTAGACGTCCCGCATCCAGCGGGCCCAGATCCGGCGCGCGGCGCGGAACTTGGCGATCTCCTCGAAGAAGTCGACGTGGGCGTCGAAGAAGAAGGACAGTCCGGGGGCGAAGACGTCCACGTCCAGGCCGCGGGAGAGGCCCAGTTCGACGTAGCCGAAGCCGTCCGCCAGCGTGTACGCCAGCTCCTGCGCGGCCGTCGCACCGGCCTCGCGGATGTGGTAGCCGGAGACCGAGAGCGGCTTGTAGGCGGGGATGCCCGCCGCGCAGTACTCCATGAGGTCGCCGATCAGGCGCAGGTGCGGCTCGGGCTGGAAGAGCCACTCCTTCTGGGCGATGTACTCCTTGAAGATGTCCGTCTGGAGGGTGCCGTTGAGGACGGACGGGTCCACGCCCTGGCGCTCGGCCGCCACGAGGTACATGCAGAAGACGGGGACGGCGGGTCCGCTGATCGTCATCGACGTGGTGACGTCGCCCAGCGGGATGTCCTTGAAGAGGACCTCCATGTCCGCCGCCGAGTCGATGGCCACCCCGCAGTGCCCGACCTCGCCGAGCGAGCGCGGGTCGTCGGAGTCGCGGCCCATGAGGGTCGGCATGTCGAAGGCGACCGACAGGCCCCCGCCGCCGTTGGCGAGGATCATCTTGTAGCGCTCGTTGGTCTGCTCGGCGTTGCCGAACCCGGCGAACTGCCGGATCGTCCAGGTGCGCCCGCGGTAACCGGTCGGGTGGAGCCCGCGGGTGTAGGGGTACTCCCCGGGCCAGCCGATGCGCTCGAAGCCGTCATAGGTGTCCCCGGGACGGGGGCCGTACATGGGTTCGACCGGGTCCCCGGAGAGCGTGGTGAAGTCAGCGTCGCGCTTGCGTGCGGCGTCGTACCGGGCCTGCCAGCGTCGGCGGCCCTCCTCGATGGCGTCAGCGTCCATGCCTTCCAAAGTACTAGGACGTCCTAGTAAATGTCGACGGCTGACGGCGGCGGGTCGTGGCGCTCCAGGGATCCTCGAGCGAGCACCGCCGGACGCGTCGCCGCGTCCGGCGGTGGGTTCCGCTACGCCTTGGCGACGGCCGGCGCGTCCTCGGCGACCTGCCCGTCCAGTTCCTTGCTGATCTTCCGCTCCACGAAGAACGCGGCGGTCGGCACGGTCCCGGCCAGGAGCACCCACAGCTGCTTGGCCACCGGCCACTTCGCCTTGGAGCCCAGGTCGAAGGCGAAGACGAGGTAGACGACGTAGAGCCAGCCGTGCGCGATCGACACCACCCGGGTCGCGTCCGCGGCGCCGTCCAGGTCCAGCACGTACTTGCCGGTCATGCAGAAGCACAGCAGCACCAGCAGCACACCGGTGACGTAGGCCATGACGCGGTAGCGGGTCAGCACGCTCTTTTTCATGCGGTCGAGCGTAACGGCACGTTCCGGTCGATCTCTCCCCGGGTCACTGCTCGTCGAAGTCGTGCGCCGCGACCCGCAGCGGGCGCAGCATCGCGAAGATCTCCGCGCATTCCTCGGCGTCGTACACACCGAGCCCGAAGTCCATCGCCATCAGGTCTCGGGTGGCCGCCTCGACCACCTCGCGTCCCTTGACGGTGATGGAGGCGAGGGTGCCGCGCCCGTCGTTGGGGTTGGGGCGCTTGTCGACCAGACCCGACCTGACCAGCCGGTCCACCGTGTTGGTGACCGAGGTGGGGTGCACCATGAGCCGCTCGCCGATCTTGGACATCGGCAGTTCCCCGGCCTTGGAGAAGTTGAGCAGCACCAGCGCCTCGTAGCGCGCGAAGGTCAGGCCGTAGGGCTTGACCACCGAGTCGACCTCGCCGAGCAGGATCTGCTGGGCGCGCATGATCGAGGTGATCGCGGCCATGGACGGCACGTTTCCCCAGCGCTGCTTCCAGAGTTCGTCGGCGCGGGCGATGGGATCGAAGGGAAGACTGAGCGGCTTCGGCACGGCACCAGACCCTACCGGCCGGTCATATGGCGGTCATCACCGTCTCGCCCATCGGTCCCCGCGCGGTCCGCCGGACCTCCAGGGCGAGCAGGAGACAGCACACCGCGCCCACCGCGCCGAGCGTGCCGACCACGGTCGCGACCGGCCAGAACTCGGCGGCGGCCCCCGCCAGCGCCATGCCGACGCCCTGGATCGTCATGATGCCCGCGGTGTGCACGGTCATCGCCCGGCCGCGCAGCGCGTCGGGCACCGCGTCCACGAACCAGCGGTCCAGACCCAGGGTGTACGCGCTCGCCAGCCCGGTGACCAGCAGGGCGGCCAGGATCCAGCCGAGGCCCGGGGCGAGGGGGTAGACGAGCAGCGGCAGCAGGGCGCAGGTCACCAGCGGGAGCACGATCCGCGAGCGTGCCACCGGCGAGAGGGCGGACCCGGCGTACACCTCGCCGACGATGGTGCCGACCGGCATCGCGGCCATCAGCAGGCCGACCCCGCCGCTGCCGAGGCCGATCTCGTCGGCGTAGGCGGCGGCCAGCGCCTCGGGAGCGACCATGAACATCGGCGGCACCCACAGGAGCAGCAGCAGCGCGCGGATCCTGCGGTCGCGCAGCACCTCGCGGGCGCCGGCCAGGGAGTACCGCACGAGCGAGCCGGACCCGGGGCGGGCGGGCCGGCGGCGGGTGCCGAGGCGCAGCAGCAGCGCCGAGGCGAAGAAGGTGCCGACGGTGACGACGAGGGCGCCGCGCGGGGACACCACCGTGAGCAGCAGGCCGCCGAGTCCGAAGCCGACCAGCAGCGCGCTCTGCGAGACGATCCGCAGCAGGGAGCGCCCGAGCACCAGCAGGTCGCCGTCGCCGAGGATCTCGGCGAGCGTGGCCGTCCGGGTGCCGCTGAACACCGGGGCGACCACGGCGATCACACAGCGCAGGGCGAGCAGCGCGGCCACCGGGGTGCCGGGCGCCGCCATCAGGGCCGCGCAGCCCGCGCAGACCAGGTCGCACAGGACGAGCACCCGCCGGACCGGGTAGCGGTCGGCGATCCCGGACAGCAGGGTCCCGCCGATCAGGTAGGGCAGGAAGCCCATCGCGAAGGTCAGCGCGCTGAGCAGCGGGGAGCCGGTGAGCCCGTACACCAGCACGGTGAGCGCGATCTCGCCGACGACGGTGCCCAGCAGGGAGAGGGTGTGGGCGGCGAAGACGGCGCGGAACTCCCGTACGGCGAAGACGCGGCGGTAGCCGGTGGGCTCCGCGGGGGTGCCCGGTGCGGGCGGGCTCAGCTGTTCGGACATGGCGGCAGCGTGCACGGGGGTCCGCCGACCGCCGTAGAGTTTCGGCTCCAGCCGAATGTTCCGACCCGGGAGGAGGGCCGTGCCGTCCCAGCTGCGCTTCGGCGACGACGACCTGCTGCGGTGCCGGTTCGCGGTGTCGCCGCTGTGGGAGACCCAGGAGGCGGTCCGCACCCTGCGCCGGCCGGACCGGCTGGGCTACCACCCGCACTGGCTGCGCCGGATCCAGGGGGCGGCCGGCGCGCTGGACCTCGCCCCGCTCTGGCTGCTGATGCCCCGCCGCGGGCACAGCCCGGACTTCCTCGGCCCGCCCCCGATCGGCCCCGTCGCCGACTTCGAGCAGGAGATCGCCGCGGTCCGCGCGGCCGACCCGGCCGCGGCGCGCGAGGACATGGCCCGGTCGCTGCGCGACACCCCGGGCGCCCTCGACTCGCCGGAGGGCCGGGCCCTGCTCGACGACCCCGCCCGCGCGGTGCGCGAGCTGGCCGCGCTGCTCCGGGCCGCCTGGCACGCCCTGGTCGAACCGGACTGGCCCCGGCTGCGCGCCCTGCTGGAGGCGGACGTCGCCTTCCACTCCCGGCGGCTGGCCGAGGTGGGCCTGGGCGCGCTGCTGCCCGAACTGGACCGGCGGCTCACCTTCAGCGGCCGCACCCTGACCATGGCGGTCGCCGGTGACCACGAGCGCGAGCTGGGCGGGCAGGGTCTGGTCCTGATGCCGAGCGTCTTCTCCTGGCCGGACGTGATCAGCGGCTTCGAACCGCCCTGGCAGCCGACCGTGGTCTACCCGGCCCGGGGCATCGGCGGCCTGTGGACACGGCCGCGCGAGGACGCCTCACGGGCTCTCGTACGACTGCTCGGCCGCGGGCGCGCATCCGTGCTCGCCGCGCTGGACGAGCCCGCGACGACCTCCGCACTCGCCCTTCGCCTGGGCCTCGCGCCCTCGTCGGTGTCGGCGCACCTGACGACCCTGCGGGACACCGGGCTGCTCGTCTCCCGGCGCTACGGCCACCAGGTGCTGTACGAGCGGACCCCGTTGGGTATCGCGCTGGCCTCGGGGGGCTGAGCCATGTCTATTCCAGGACGGAAAGCCCGCCCATGGAACGATTGCTGACCTGTTGTCACCTTCGTCCCAGGGAGCGCCATGCCCCGGATGATCCACACCCTCACCTCGCTCACCGTCCTCGCGCTCGCGGCGGGCTGCGCGGCCGCGCCCGACGTCGACGAGGCCTCCGTCGCGGGGGCCGCCTCCCGCCGGGCGAGCCCCGCGCCCGGCTCCCCCTTCTGGGTCGATCCGGACAGTCCCGCCGTGCGCCAGGCCGAGGCGTGGCAGCGGGAGGGCCGGACCGAGGACGCCCGTGCGCTGCGCCGGATCGCCGACCGGCCGGCGGCGCTCTGGCCGGCCGGGGAGACCGACCCGGCGCCCCGGGTCCGCGAGGCGACCGCGGCGGCGGCGGCCGCCGGACGTACGGCGGTCTTCGTGGCCTACGACATCCCGCACCGGGACTGCGGCCAGCACTCGGCGGGCGGGGCCGCCGACGCGGACGCCTACCGGGCGTGGACCGACCGGTTCGCCGAGGCGCTCGGCGCGAGCAGGGCGGTCGTGGTGCTGGAGCCGGACGCGGTCGCGCACATCGTGGACGGCTGCACCCCGGCCGAGTACCACGCCGAACGGGAGCGGCTGCTGGGCGAGGCGATCCGCCGGTTCAAGCGGCAGCCGAACACCAAGGTGTACCTGGACGCGGGCAACCCGTCCTGGATCAAGGAGCCGCTCCGGCTGGTCGAGCCGCTCAGACGGGCCGGCGTCGACGACGCCGACGGCTTCGCGCTCAACGTCTCCAACTTCCAGACCGACGCGGTCACCCGGGAGTACGGACTGACGCTGTCGCGGGCGCTCGGCGGCACGCACTTCGTCGTCGACAGCAGCCGCAACGGCAACGGCCCGCTGCCCGGCGTCTGGTGCAACCCGCCGGGCCGGGCCCTGGGCACCCCGCCCACCACGGACACCGGCGAGCCCCACCTGGACGCCTACCTGTGGGTGAAGCGGCCCGGCGAGTCCGACGGCACCTGCGACGGCGGCCCGTCGGCGGGCAGCTGGTGGCCGGAGTACGCGCTGGCGCTGGCCCGGAACTCCGGCTCCTGAGCGCTTACTCGACGTGGATCCACTTGGCCGTGGACGGGGTGCCCTCGGCGTCGGTCACGAAGAGCATGTACCAGCCGGGCGGCACCAGCGAGGAGTCCTTCGGCACCGTGACGGTGACGGCGCCGGCGCTGCGGTCCAGGCCGAGTTCGACGGACCGCTGTTCGACGTCGGTGGTGTGCGTGACCGCGCTCGGGCGCATCAGGCGCGCCTTGACGATCCGTTCGGGACGGTCGGTGGTGAAGGTCGCCCGGTGGTCGGCGTCCAGCTGCCACGGGCCGTCCTTCAGCACCGGCCGGTCGGCGCCGTTCCTGTGCAGGGCGGGCGGGGTGAAGATCTCCATGCGCTGCTCGAAGTGGCCGAGCTTGGTGTTCTGCCGGTCGTCGAAGAGCGGGTCGGAGCCGAAGGTGGCGACCCGTCCGTCCGGCAGCAGCAGCGCCTCGGAGTGGTAGTTGCGGCCGACCCTGGGCGCCGCGGCCTCCCGGAAGACGTTGTCCTTCGGGACGTAGAACTGCGCCTTGAGGATGTTGCTGGCGCTGCGGCCCCGGTAGTCCCCGGAGCCGTTCGCGGTGAAGACGGTGTCGTCCGGCATGATCACGCTGTTCAGGTACCGGGTGCCCTGGGGCAGGTCGGGGCCGTCCTCGAAGGCCGGGTTGTCCTTCTTCAGGTCGACCACGGCGGTGCGCGGGGTGGACTTCTTCGACTCGCCGACGCCTCCGCCGCCGAGGATCATCACCTTCTGGTCCTGGGCCGGGGGCAGCAGCAGCGAGGCCGCGGTCTCGGTCTCGTCGGGGTCGCGCAGCCCCGGTACCTTCTCGAAGGTGTTGGTCCTCAGGTCCCACAGGCCGGGCTCGCGGCCCATGGTGTCGGGGCCGTAGCCGGCGTTGGCCGCCGGGTAGAAGAGCTTGCCGCCCGCGGTGAGGAACAGGGCCGGGTAGGTGGGGAAGTAGCGCTTGGGGCCCGGACTCCACTTCTTGGTCCTCGGGTCGTAGATCTCGTTGTCCCCGGGGTCGATCACCCCGACGTCGTCCAGGCCGGAGACGGCGAGGACCCGTCCGTCGTCCAGACCGACCAGGGTGGGGTACCAGCGGGCCTTGTCCATGGGGTCGACGGGGATGTACACCTCGGCGAGGGGGTCGAACTCGTAGGCGGCGCGGATGCCCTGGAAGTCCTGCTTGTCGAGGGTGATCTTCTCCGAGAGGCCGTAGGTGTTGTCCGCGTCCTTGCCGGTCAGGCTGACGATCTCGTACTGCGCCTGCCGGTCGGTGACGGACTTCGGGCCCTTCTTCACGGCCTCGACGAAGACCCGGGCCTCCCCGGCGGTGACCTTGGTGTCCCAGGGCTGCATGACCCCGGCGGTGTCGTAGGTGATGTCGAAGGAGCGCTTGGCCTTCGGCACGGTGACGTCGAAGCGGGTGACGTACTCGACGCCGGCCGGTGAGCGGAAGCGGGTGCCCTTCTTCAGGGTGACCGCCCGGTCGGGGTTCTCGTTCTTGACCCGCATGCCGCCGCCGGCCCGTTCCACCTCGCCGTCGAGGAGTTCGTAGCGGGCGGTGCCGCCGGCCACCAGCAGCCGCCCGTCCGGGAGTTGGGCGTGTCCGGAGCAGAAGAAGTCGTCCGGGGTGGGGATCTTCTTGAAGGTGTTGGCCTCCGGGTCCCACAGGACGGTGTCGAAGGAACCCCGGTCGAACTTCTTCTGCTCGTTGCCCGAGCCGGCCACGATCAGCACCTTGCCGGTGTGCAGCAGCGCGGCGTGGATGGCGTTGGTGCGGAACTCCTCGGGGATGTCGACGTGGCTCCAGGAGCCGTACCGGGCCTTGTAGCCGGGCTGGGCGATCTTGTACTCGTGGTACTTCTCGCCCGCGAAGTCCAGCACGGCCGGGGCGTTGAGGCTCGCCAGGAGCGCGATGCCGCCGATCCCGAGGACGGTCTTCCTGGTCTTCTGCGAGAGCTGGGGTGCCATGGCCTAGCTGCCTCCTGTCGGAGTGCCGGAGACGGGTGCGGTGGCGCCCCCGGCGGTGAGGGCCCCCTCGGTCCCGGGCCGGGCGGCGGGCAGCGGGGTCAGCCGCTCTCGGCGCCGGCGGAGCGCCGTCCAGGTCCACACCGCGACCGGCGCCAGGGAGATCACCAGGGCGAGCACGGCCCAGGTGCGCATGGCGGCGTGGGTGTGGCCGAGGAACACCGAGGCGACGAGGGAGCCGGCGAGCAGCACCGCCCAGCCCAGATGGATCCGGAAGGTGAGCAGCCGGTCGGGGCTGGCGCCGCCGCCCTTGGGGGTGACGACGAACCGGTCGGGACGGCGGATCAGGGCCGCGCCGAGGGACTTGAGGTAGATCGGCGCGGAGAGCGCGGACATCGCCATGCCCGCGAGCCCGCCGGAGCCCCGGGGTTCGTGCGGCGAGACGTTGTGCCGCCGGTTCCACAGGTAGAGGCCGATCTGGAGGGCGGCCGCGTCGCTGTACAGCATCAGCCACACCGAGGCGCTGACCTGGGTGCCGGAGGCCCCGAACCAGAGGAAGAGGAAGCAGCTGAGGATGCCCAGCAGCCAGTTGACGGCCGTCATCGGGTAGTAGACGAGCATCAGCGTGTACGAGAACAGGCGGCCGGGCGGCATGCTGAACGGCGCCTTCCAGTACTGCTTGAGCAGGGTCTCGTAGGTCCCCCGCGACCAGCGGGTCTGCTGGGTGAAGAAGTCGGTCCAGGAGGCCGGGCCCTCACCGACGGCGAGGACGTCCGGGGTGTAGACGGACCGCCAGTGCCGTCCGGTCGCGGGGTTGCGGCGGCGGTGCATCTCGAAGCCGGTGGCCATGTCCTCGGTGACGGAGTCGTAGAGGCCGCCGATCTGCTGGACGGCACGGATCCGCACGACGTTGTTGGTGCCGACGAACATGGGGGCGCGGTAGCGGTTGCCGGCGCGCTGGATGAGCGCGTGGAAGAGGAACTGCTGCGACTCGGCGGCCTTGGTGACGGGGTTGTGGTAGTTGCCGTAGACCTGCGGTCCGACGACGAAGGCGACGTCCGGGTCGCGGAAGTACCCCATCATCCGCTCCAGGAACTGCGGGTGCGGGACGTGGTCGGTGTCGACGGAGGCGAAGAACTCGTAGGCGCCGCCGTGCAGGGCGATCCAGGCGTTGTAGTTGCCGTGCTTGGTGCGGGCCTTGTGGACGCCCTTGGGCCGGTTCCACTCGGGGACGCCGTGCCGGGTGAAGTGGTGGACGCCGAGTTCCGCGCACAGGGCCTTGGCCTCGTCGTCGTCGCCCTCGTCCAGGAGCCAGACGTCGAGGGGGCCGCGGTGGGTGACCCGCGTGGCGCCCTCCAGGGTGGCCCGGACCATGGCGAGGGGTTCCTTGCCGGGGACGTAGGTGGTGAGGAAGGCGACGCGGGTGCCGGGCTCGGGGACCACCGGGACGGGGTCGCGGGCGACGAGGGTGGCGTGGGCGACGGAGACGACGTTGACCACCATGAACAGTCCGATGAGCGCGATGGCTATCAGCATCGTGGTGTCGAGGGCGACCAGCCGGCGGGCGGCGCCCTCGCGCTCCACCCAGTGGGTGGGCCAGACGAGGTAGACGAGCAGGGCGCCGGTGAGCAGGGGCGCCAGGGTCATCAGCAGGACGGCCCGTATTCGGCGGGGCTCGCGGGTCAGGAGCGAGGTGTAGCGCACCCGGTACGGAGAGCCGGACGGCTCCGTGAGCGGTCCGGCCAGCCTGCTGTGGGTCTCGTAGTCATAGCCCTCCGGCCGCACAGCACCCTCCAGTGATCGAGGATTATCCGACGGTCACACCGATACCCATACAAAAAGGGAGATGTGAGGGCGTGTCGAGCCGGGGGCGTCCAGGCGGGTGCCGGGCCGAGGGCCCCCGGGGCGGCCCGGCGGCGCGGGACGCGCGGAACGTGGGAGGTCAGCGCCGGGTGCGCCGCAGGTGGTGCCGGATCGCCCGCTGGGCCATCGGTCCGAGGTCGTCGAGTGCGGCGACCAGACGGCCGAGTTGCTCCAGCGCGTCCAGGGCGGCGGCCGCCCCGGGCGCGTCCGCGCCCTCGTACAGCTCGATGCCGACGAAGGAGGCGGCCACCGCCCGCGCGAGGCCGGCGGGGTCGACGAACTCGCCGAACGGGGTCTCGGGCAGCACCCTCCTGAGGACCTGTTCGATCTCGGCGATCCAGAGGTCGAGGCCGGCGGCGGTGGCGCGGCCCAGGCTCTCGTGGGTCTGGGCGCCCGCCAGGAGCTGGCCGAGGCGGGAGACATGACCGGCGGCCCGTTCCTCCTCGTGGATCTCCCGGCCGAGGGCGAGGAGTCCGGAGAGCGAGGTGACACCGGCGAACCGGTCCCGGTAGCGGGCGACCTGCCGCTCGGCGCCGTGCCGGCAGGCGGCGGCGAGCAGGTCGTTCAGCGATCCGAAGTGGTAGAAGACCAGTGCCTGGTTGACCCCGGCGGCGGCCGCGACGGAGCGCGCGGAGGTCTTGGCGATGCCCTGCTCGGTGAGCGTGCGCAGCGCGCCGTCGAGGAGCTTCGCCCTGGTCTCCCGGGACTTGGCGGTCTCCGGGCTCACGCGCGCGCCTCCTCGCGCACCGGCCGCAGCCCCGGGCGCACCCCGCACCCGCGGACGTCGGTGTACGTGGCCCGGAAGGAGCCCTCGTAACCGAACAGGGGACCGAACCGGCGGTTGACCACCCGGACCCGGATGCGGAAGCGGTCCGTGGCGTCGTCGTAGGACTCGCGCACCTCGGCGGTGGCGCCGATCAGTTCGGGCACCCGGACGTCCACCGGACCCTCCCGGAAGCGGTGCTCGCCGGAGCGGATCAGCAGCGAGCCGTCGGGCTCGGCCCGAAAGTGCAGGTCGGTGGCGAGGTGCTGGTGGGTGCCGAGGTAGTCGAGGACGCGGTCGCCGCCGGGGCCGAGCACCATCTGGGCGTCGAAGCGGCGGGGGCGGCCGGGCAGGTCGAAGGTGCGCACGAAGCTCACCGTCTCACGCCCGAAGGTGTCGGCGTACGGCACGTTCTCGATCACGAAGGGCACCTGGCGGCCCTGGCTGGGGACCAGGATGTTGCGGGTGGCGCCGAGGGCCAGGAACGGCTTCACGAACGCCCCGCCGTGCCAGATCCGGTCCATGACGCCCCGTCCGGTGCAGGCCTCGCCGCCGGCCAGGCCGACCGAGAAGCGGCGCTGGAGCCGGGGGTGCAGCCGGGCGAAGTCGGCGCCCATGGCGGTACGGAAGATCGAGGTCATCGCGGGTTCTCCAGGGTGCGCAGGAGCCGGGGCGCGCGCACCCGGGTCGGTGGCCGGCGCAGACAGCGGCGGGCGGCCGGGGTACAGGCCAGGGGCTCCTTGAAGAGCGCCACGCAGATGGCGACGGCGAGGAGGAGGGGGCACAGGTAAGCCGCGGACGCGGCGAACGGCCCGAGCAGCAGGAGCACGGACTCGACGCCGAGGCCCGTGCAGCAGACAACGAGCACCAGGGCGCGCACGGCCAGTTCCGCCAGCCAGTTCACCAGCGCCCGCTCCGGGCTGATCCCGCGCTCCAGCCACAGCCGCAGCCGGTCGAAGGACCAGGCCGTCGCCCAGCCCATGAGCGGGCGCAGGACCAGCCGGTCGGCGAGCGCGCCCGCCGCGCCCCAGCGAGGGCGGTAGTCGTAGCCGGTGAGGAAGCGGACTCCGTCGCCGTCCGGGATGTAGCGCCAGTAGCCGCTGCCCTCGGCGAGCGGGGAGAGGGGGTGCGGGGAGGCGAAGCGCAGGGCGGAGGTGCGGGTGCCGTCGGGGCGCTCCTTCTCGCCCGCCGAGACCCCGGTGCCGGCGAGGGTGAGGAAGGGCAGGACGCGGGTGGCGTAGCGGAAGCGCTGCGGTTCGCCCTCCGCGCGCGGGAGGTGAGCGATCTCGGTGAAGCGGAGGTCCCAGCGCTGGTGCGCGGAGGGCTCCTGACTGCGGGACCAGACGGTGTCGAGATCGGCCCGGATATGGGCCTCGATGTACAGATCGGTGCGACCCATGCGATTCCCCCAGGTCAGCCAGCATTTTGAGCGAATGCTCAAAACTCTCGGAGCTGAAGCTACACCTTTTTGAGCGACCGCTCAAACAGTGGGTACGAAAAAACCCCGGCCCGCGTGGGCCGGGGTTCGCGCGCTGTCGGCGCCGGTCTACTCGGCGGCCAGGTACCGCTCGACCGTCTCCACCTTGGAGGTGAGTCCGTCGGTGACCCCGGGCCGGATGTCGGCCTTGAGGACCAGGGAGACCCGCGGCGCGCGTGCCTCCACGGCGGCGACGGCCCGCTTGACCACGTCCATGACCTGGTCCCAGTCCTCGCCCTCGATCGAGGTGAACATCGCGTCGGTGCGGTGCGGCAGCCCGGACTCGCGGACCACGCGGACGGCGTCGGCGACGTACTCCCCCACGTCCTCGCCGACCCCGAGCGGGGTCACGGAAAAGGCGACGATCACGCCTTCACCGCCCCCTCCTGGCGGGCGCGGGACGCGATGACCGCGTCCTCGGCCTCGCGCTTGAGCCTGCGCTCGGCGAAGAAGCCGCCGGCGGGCAGGACGGAGAGGACGAAGTAGAGAGCGGCGGTGCCCAGCGGCCACTTGGCCCGGTTCCAGGCGTCCGCCCAGAAGATCACGTAGAGGACGAAGAGGATGCCGTGGATCGCGCCCATCACGGGGACCGCGTTGAAGTCCGTGGTCCGCTTCAGCACCGAGCAGACCAGCAGGAGCAGGAAGGAGACCGCCTCGGGCGAGGAGACGAGGCGGAGGCGGCGGAGGGCGGTGGCGGTCTTGATGTCCACGGGTCACCTTCGGTGGGAGAGTCGTCGGAGTTTGTGAACGCGAGCACAAACGTTCGCCCATTGTGGCAAACGGGCGGGGGTGGTCCGCTCCGGGGTCCCCCGGGGCGGGCCTCGGGGAACGTTCAGGGTCGTTCTCCACCCACGGGCCCTGTCGGCGGCGGCCCGGCGGGGCTACCTTCGCTGCGTGGCGATGTTCCGACTTCAGGGCAGCAAGGTGCTCGCCGTCGAGATGACCGGGGACGCCGTGAAGGCGAAGAACGGCTCGATGGTCGCGTACGACGGACAGATGGCGTTCAAGAAACTGAGCGGCGGCGGTGAGGGCATCCGGGGCATGGTGACCCGGCGCATCACCGGCGAACAGATGACGGTGATGGAGGTGAAGGGGCACGGGACCTGCTGGTTCGCGGACCGGGCGTCCGAGATCAACCTCGTCGGCCTCCAGGGGGACAAGCTCTACGTGGAGTCGAGCAATCTGCTCGCCACCGACGGCGGCCTGAGGACCGGCACCTCGTTCACCGGCCTGCGCGGGGCCTCCCAGGGCAACGGCCTGTTCACCACCACCGTGGAGGGGCACGGCCAGGCGGCGATCACCTCGGACGGTCCGGCGGTGGTGCTCCGGGTCAGCGCGCAGTACCCGCTGACCGTCGACCCCGGGGCGTACATCGCCCATCAGGGCGACCTGCGGCAGTCCTTCCAGTCCGGTGTGACCTTCCGCACGCTGATGGGCGAGGGCGGCGGCGAGGCCTTCCAGATCCGGTTCGAGGGCGACGGCCTGGTCTACGTGCAGCCGAGCGAGCGCAACACGATCGCGGGGGACGTCTGACATGGCCTTGCGTGAGATCAACTCCAAGATGGTCGAGGCGACCGTGCTGCCCGGGCAGCGGCTGTTCAGCCAGCGGGGGGCGATGCTCGCCTACCGCGGCGACGTGTCCTTCACCCCCAACACCAGCGGTGGCCAGGGCGGCCTGATGTCCATGATCGGGCGCCGGGTCGCGGGCGAGGCGACCCCGCTGATGACGGTGGAGGGCAGCGGCACCGTGTTCTTCGGGCACGGCGGCCACCACGTCCAGGTCATCGGCCTCACGGGCGACACCCTCTACGTCGAGGCGGACCGTCTGCTGGCCTTCGAGGGCACCCTGGAGCAGGGCACGATGTTCCTGGGCTCGCAGGGCGGCGTGATGGGCATGGTCCGCGGCCAGGTGACCGGCCAGGGCCTGTTCACCACCACCCTGCGCGGCCACGGCGCGGTCGCGGTCATGGCGCACGGCGGCGTCCTGGAGATCCCCATCAGCCCGCAGCGCCCGGTCCATGTCGACCCGCAGGCGTACGTGGCCCACCACGGGGACGTGCGCAACAAGCTGTCGACCGCGCTGGGCTGGCGGGACATGGTGGGCCGGGGCTCCGGCGAGGCCTTCCAACTGGAGCTGAGCGGCAACGGCGTGGTGTACGTCCAGGCCTCGGAGGAGAAGCTGTGAGCACCTACCCGGGTGCGGGGCCGGTCGTCCACGACCCGATGACCCTGCCGTCCGACGACAACGTCAACGCCTACACCTTCTGCGTGGAGCTGAAGGGAACCCAGTGGTTCCTGCAGAAGGGCAAGATGATCGCCTACTACGGCTCGATCGACTTCAACGGCATCGGACACGGCCGGCTCGACCGGCTCGTCCGCACGTCCTTCCATTCGCCTCTGCACGCGAGCGACTGGGTCGTGGCCGAGGGCTCGGGCAAGATGCTCCTCGCCGACCGGGCCTTCGACGTCAATTCCTTCGACCTCGACGACGGCAACCTGACCATTCGCTCAGGCAACCTGCTCGCTTTTCAGCCAACTCTCTCGCTGAAGCAGTCGATCGTGCCGGGATTTCTGACCCTGATCGGAACCGGCAAGTTCGTGGCCGCGTCCAACGGGCCGGTGGTGTTCATGGAACCGCCGATCCGGGTGGATCCGCAGGCGCTGGTCGGCTGGGCCGACTGTCCCTCTCCGTGCCACCACTACGACTACGGCTACATGACCGGCCTGATGGGCGGTCTACGTGCGATGACGGGGCTCGGAGGGGCCTCCGGGGAGGAGCACCAGTTCGAGTTCGTGGGAGCCGGCACGGTGCTCCTGCAGTCCTCCGAGGCGCTCATGGCCGAGCAGGCGACGGGCACCGTCCCGCACCAGGCGGGAGTACCCGGACACGGTGCCCCCACAGGTGGCTCACAGCAAGCCGGCGCACCGCGCCTTCCCGGACAGCTGGGGGACCTCCAGCGTCGCTTCGGGCTGTGAGCGGTAGTCTGCGGAGTGTGACGGTTCGAACGCGTGCGCACTGTCACACCGCCCTCGCTAGTTCGCATTTCAACATTTTAGGTAGACTTCATTCATGGAGACCGAGACGGCCACGCGCTGGCTGACCGATGCGGAGCAGTGCGCCTGGCGCACCCACCTGGAGGTCAACAGGCTGTTGACGTACCAGCTCGAACGGGACCTCCAGCCGTTCGGCCTGACGATGAACGACTACGAGATCCTGGTGAACCTCTCCGAGTCGGAGGACGTACGGATGCGGATGAGCGACCTCGCCTCCGCCACCCTCCAGTCCAAGAGCCGGCTCTCCCACCAGATCACCCGCATGGAGAACGCGGACCTGGTCCGGCGCGAGAACTGCGAGTCCGACCGCCGGGGGCTCTACGCCGTCCTCACCGAGCACGGCATGGAGACCATGAAGAAGGTCTCGCCGCACCACGTCGCGTCCGTGCGCCGGCACTTCATCGACCTGCTGACGCCCGAGGCGCTGGTGGAGCTGGACAAGGGACTCAAGCCGATCGCGGAGCACCTGCGCGGCCAGCGCGGGCGTCCGTGACCCGCTGATCACACCGTCGGAAGGCGGAGTTCGAAGAGGGCTCCGCCGTCCGGCGCCTCCCGCACCGTGAGCGTGCCGCCGTGCCGCTCCGCGACATCACGGGCGATGGCCAGGCCCAGTCCGGCACCGCCGTCGTCCCTGCTGCGGGCCTCGTCCAGCCGTACGAACCGCTCGAAGATCCGCTCCCGGTCCGCCTCCGGCACGCCGTCGCCGTCGTCGGCGACCTCGGCCACCACGCGGTCGCCGTCCCGCCGGACGGTCAGGGTGATCGCGGTCCGGGCGTGCCGCTCCGCGTTGTTCAGCAGGTTGGCGAGCACCCGCCCCACCTGGCTCCGGGATCCGGTCACCTGCGCCGGCCCGTCCGTCACCACCGTCACCGCGGCCCGTCCCGCGCCCTCCTCCGCGGCCAGCGCGGCCAGGTCCAGCAGGGTTCCGGTGGGGCGCTCCCCCGCGTCGAGCCGGGCGAGCAGCAGCAGATCGGCGGCGAGGTGCTGCAGCCGCACGGTGTCCGCGACGGCCCCGTCCAGGTCCAGGAACTCCGGGTGCGCGGAGGCCACTTCGAGCTGGGTGCGCAGGGAAGCGATCGGGCTGCGCAGTTCGTGCGAGGCGTCGGCGACGAACCGGCGCTGGCGTTCCACGGACGCCTGGAGGGCGCACAAGGTCTCGTTCGTGGTCCGGGCCAGCCGGGCGATCTCGTCGTGGGTCCCCGGCTCCGGGACCCGCCGGGACAGGTCCTCCGAGGCGGTGATCTCCGCCATCTCGCGCCGGATGCCCTCCACCGGGCGCAGGGCGCGCCGGGTGACCAGCCAGGTGACCGCGCCGACTACCCCGAGCAGCAGCGGGAAGCCGGTGAGCATGCCGGTGGTCGCCGTGCTCACGGCGCTCTGCTCGGCGTCCAGGGAGCCGCCCGCGTGGACGGTGAGCAGGCCCCGGTCGCCGGTGTCGACCTCGACCGCGGCGAAGCGGTAGTCCTCGGTGGTGCCGTCGACGGTCGCGGAGCCGTCGGTGAAGTCGGTGTCGGACGCGATCTCGCCGGGTTCGAGGGCGGTGTCGTCGTCATCGTCGTCGCCGGTGCCGCGGCTCTCGGCCGGCGCCCTCGGGGTGACCTCCGCCGTGCCGGTGCCGGTGATCCGTTCCAGGTCGGGACTGGCCGCGACCAGGGTGCCGTCGGCGTCCACGACCTGGACCGGGGTGTCCTCGTCGTCGAGGTCGAGCGCCTCGTAGGTCTGTCCGGCCGCGAGCTGCGCGGCGATGTTCCGGGCCGCGCGCTCGGCCTTGGTCCCGGCCTGGTCCACCAGGTTGGAGCGGAGCGAGAGCAGCACCGCGGCACCGGCCGCGACCAGGGCCACCGCGACGACGAGGGTGGCGCCGAGGGTGGCCCTGGCCCGCACCGAGCCGAAGAGGCGGCTCATCGCTCCGCCTCCAGCCGGTAGCCGGCGCCCCGGACGGTGCCGATGACTCCGGGGCGGAGCTTGCGGCGCAGGGCGCTGATGTAGACCTCGACGATGTTCGGGTCGCCGTCGTAGGCGAAGTCCCAGACGTGCTCCAGGATCCGCGCCTTGGAGACCACCTCGCCGGGGCGCGTGGCGAGCTGCTCCAGCACGGCGAACTCCTTCGCGGTGAGGGTGACCTCGGCGTCGGCGAGGTGGACGCGGCGGGCGGCGGTGTCGAGCCGCAGGTCGCCGTGGACCAGCACGGGCGAGGCGCCGGGGCCGCGGCGCCTCAGCAGCGCCTTGAGCCGGGCGAGCAGTACGACGTAGGAGAACGGCTTGGTGAGGTAGTCGTCCGCGCCGGTGTCCAGCCCCTCGGCCTCGTCGTACTCGCCGTCCTTGGCGGTGAGCATCAGGATGGGCGTGTCGTCGCCGGCGGCGCGCAGGGCGGCGCAGACCCGGTAGCCGTTGAGGCCGGGCAGCATGATGTCGAGGATCAGCAGGTCGTAGGTGCCCTCCGTGGCGCGGTGCAGGCCCTCGCGTCCGTCGTGGACGACGTCCACGGCGTATCCCTCGGCGGTGAGGCCCTTGGCGAGGGACAGGGCGAGGCGCTTTTCGTCCTCCACGATCAACAGGCGCATGGGTACAGCCTGGCAAAGCGAAGCTGAAGAGTTCTTCAGGGTCCTTCAGCTTCCCCTCAGCGTCGCTCCGGCAGCTTGGTTCCCGTCGCAGCACACGACTCGGGAGGAACCAGCATGAAGCGCAAGCTCGTCATCGCCACCGTCACCGCCGCGGTACTCGCCGGCGGCGGCACCGTCGTGGCCTACGCGTCGGGTGACGACGACGCACCGGCGCGGGACACGTCGAACACGCGGGTCACCGACGACCGGGACGACGACGGCCGGGACGACGACGCCGTGGCGGCCGGCGGTGCGCGGGTCACCGCCGCGGACGCGGTGGCCGCCGCCCTGGCCCACACCCCCGGCACCGCCGTCTCCGTGGACCTGGAGGACGACGGCGCGGACGCCTGGGAGGTGGACGTGGTGCCGTCGGACGCCGTCGAGCACACGGTCCGGGTCTCCGCGGAGACCGGCAAGGTCCTCGGCGACCGGCGCGACGACGACGATTCGGGCCGCGAGGACCTCGCCGCCCTGAAGGGCACGTCCGTCGACGCCCAGGAGGCCGCACGCGCCGCCGCGGCGAAGGGCACGGTCACCGACCTGGAACTGGACGACGACGGCCCGGCGGCCTGGAACGTGGAGACGACGCGCGGCGAATGGCGGGTCGACCTGAAGACGGGCGAGGTCACCCGCGTCCAGGACGACACGGACGACCGCGACGACGACGCCGACGCCGACGACCGCGGTGACCAGGACGACCGCGACGACCGCGACGACGACTGACACCGGCCCAGGGCACACCGGGGCACCCCGCGGAGCGGCGGTGCCCCGGGGGCCCCGGGCGGACTCAGCTCTGCGTCAGGCCCGCGACCAGTTCGTCCGCCGCCCGGTACGGGTCCAGTTCGCCCGCGACGATCCGTTCCGCGAGGGCGCTCAGGCGGCGGTCGCCGTGCAGGTCGCCGATGCGTTCGCGCAGGGCGGTGACCGCGATCGTCTCGACCTCGCGGGCCGCGCGCGAGCGGCGGCGCTCCGCCAGCACCCCCCGCTCCTCCATCCACGCGCGGTGCTTCTCCAGCGCCTCGACGACCTCGTCGATGCCCTCGGAGCGGGCCGCGACCGTCTTCACGATCGGCGGCCGCCAGTCGCCGGCGCTCCGGGACTCGCCCAGGCCGAGCATGTGGTTCAGCTCCCGGGCGGTGGCGTCCGCGCCGTCCCGGTCGGCCTTGTTCACCACGTACACGTCGCCGATCTCCAGGATCCCGGCCTTGGCCGCCTGGATGCCGTCGCCCATGCCCGGGGCGAGGAGCACCACGGAGGTGTCGGCCTGGGAGGCGATCTCGACCTCCGACTGACCGACACCGACCGTCTCGACGAGGATCACGTCGCAGCCCGCCGCGTCCAGGACCCGGATCGCCTGCGGGGCCGCCCAGGCGAGTCCGCCGAGGTGACCGCGGGTGGCCATGGACCGGATGTAGACCCCGGGGTCGGAGGCGTGCTCCGACATCCGCACCCGGTCACCGAGGAGCGCGCCGCCGGAGAACGGCGACGAGGGGTCCACCGCGAGCACGCCGACCCGCCGCCCCTGCTTGCGGTACGCCGTGACCAGGGCGGACGTGGACGTCGACTTGCCCACGCCCGGAGAGCCGGTCAGGCCCACCACGTACGCCCCGCCGGTCAGCGGGGCCAGCGTCGCCATGACCTCCCTCAGCTGCGGGGACGCCCCCTCCACCAGGGAGATCAGGCGAGCCACGGCCCGCGGCCTGCCCTCCCTGGCCTGGGCCACCAGCGTGGAGACGTCCTGCATCACAGCTCCGTTCACTCAAGGAGAAGACCGGTCAGGCCTTCGGTACCCGCACGATCAGCGCGTCGCCCTGACCGCCGCCACCGCACAGCGCGGCCGCGCCGACACCGCCGCCCCGGCGCCGCAGCTCCAGCGCCAGGTGGAGGACCACCCGCGCGCCGGACATGCCGATCGGGTGGCCGAGGGCGATGGCACCACCGTTGACGTTCACCTTTTCCGTGGACACGCCGAGGTCCTTCATTGACTGGACCGCGACGGCCGCGAACGCCTCGTTGATCTCGATCAGGTCGAGGTCGGAGACGTCCAGGCCCTCCTTCTTCAGGGCGTGCAGGATCGCGTTCGACGGCTGCGACTGGAGGCTGCTGTCCGGGCCCGCCACATTGCCGTGGGCGCCGATCTCGGCGATCCACTCCAGGCCCAGCTCCTGCGCCTTGGCCTTGCTCATCACGACGACCGCGGCGGCACCGTCGGAGATCTGCGAGGAGGTGCCCGCGGTGATCGTGCCGTCCTTGGCGAAGGCGGGACGCAGCTTGCCCAGCGACTCGGCGGTGGTCTCGGCGCGGATGCCCTCGTCCTTGCTGAAGACGACCGGCTCGCCCTTGCGCTGCGGGATCTCCACCGGGGTGATCTCGGCCTCGAAGATGCCGTTCTTCTGCGCGGCGGCGGCCCGCTGGTGGGACAGCGCGGCGATCTCGTCCTGCGGTTCGCGGGCGATGCCGAGGCGGGTGTTGTGCTTCTCCGTCGACTCACCCATCGGGATGTTCGCCCACGGGTCGGTCAGACCGTCGTACGCCATCGAGTCGAGCATCTCGATGGCGCCGTACTTGAAGCCCTCGCGGGACTTCGGCAGCAGGTGGGGCGCGTTGGTCATGGACTCCTGGCCGCCCGCGACGACCACGTCGAACTCGCCGGCGCGGATCAGCTGGTCGGCGAGCGCGATGGCGTCGAGGCCGGAGAGGCAGACCTTGTTGACGGTCAGCGCCGGGACGTTCATCGGGATGCCGGCCTTGACCGCGGCCTGACGGGCCGGGATCTGCCCGGCGCCCGCCTGGAGCACCTGGCCCATGATCACGTACTGCACCTGGTCGCCGCCGATCCCCGCACGGTCGAGGGCGGCCTTGATCGCGAAGCCGCCGAGGTCGGCTCCGGAGAAGGACTTCAGCGAGCCCAGCAGCCGTCCCATGGGCGTACGGGCGCCCGCGACGATCACCGAGGTAGTGCCGTTCGTTCCAGACATGAGGTGCGATCCCCTTCCAGCTTGCACAGCCGAGGAGTGAACGAGGGTTTACTTCGAATGTACTGAGTGGCACTCCGTGCCGTCACCGGGCCGTCGGTGTGATCGCTGGCACGTTGCGCAAGCGCCCGGGGAGCGCTGCACTGACACCATGCTGACGCGAATCGACCACATCGGAATCGCCTGCTTCGACCTCGACGCCACGGTCGAGTTCTACCGGGCCACGTACGGCTTCGAGGTGTTCCACTCCGAGGTCAACGAGGAGCAGGGCGTGCGCGAGGCCATGCTCAAGATCAACGACACCTCCGACGGCGGGGCGTCCTACCTCCAGCTGCTGGAGCCGACCCGCGAGGACTCCACCGTCGCGAAGTGGCTGGCCAAGAACGGCGAGGGGGTGCACCACATCGCCTTCGGTACGGCAGACGTGGACGCCGAGGCCGCGGACATCCGCGAAAAGGGCGTACGCGTTCTGTACGAGGAGCCTCGACGCGGCTCCATGGGGTCACGGATCACCTTCCTGCACCCCAAGGATTGCCATGGAGTACTGACAGAACTGGTCACTTCGGCTGCTGTTGAGTCACCTGAGCACTGACCCTCGTACATATGGGCCGGTAGGGTTGGGGTCGGTCGTCGCTCTCGGGCGTTCGACCGCGGACCGGGGTCCGGGTTTCGGGGGACGAGCGTCGGGGCGGCAGCCCATGCTCCACCGTTGATCTGACACCATTCCCCGGGGGCCCCGTTCGGCGGATGGACGGTGCTCGTATGGCTTGACTTGCGACCAGGGGACGGATGGGACCGCGCAGTGCGGGGCTACGAACGCCAGGAGCGAGAGCCGGCGGCTGACGTCGACCACCTCTCTCGGTTCGAGGCCGAGATGGATCGGCTGAAGACCGAGCGGGAGAAGGCGATCCAGCACGCCGAGGACCTCGGCTACCAGGTCGAGGTGCTGCGCGCCAAGCTGCACGAGGCGCGGCGCACCATCATGTCCCGGCCCGCTTACGACGGCGGTGACATCGGCTACCAGGCCGAGCAGCTGCTGCGTAACGCGCAGATGCAGGCCGACCAGCTCAGGCAGGACGCCGAGCGGGAGCTGAGCCAGGTACGGGCGCAGACCCAGCGCATCCTCCAGGAGCACGCCGAGCAAGCCGCGCGGCTCCAGGCGGAGCTGCACCAGGAGGCGGTCACCCGCCGCCAGCAGCTCGACCAGGAGCTGGCGGAGCGCCGCCAGAACGTCGAGTCGCACGTCAACGAGAACGTGGCGTGGGCCGAGCAGCTGCGCGCCCGCAGCGAGTCCCAGGCCCGCCGGCTCCTCGACGAGACCCGCGCCGAGGCCGACCAGTCCATGGCGGCCGCCCGCGCCGAGGCCGAGCGGCTCACCGCCGAGGCACGCCAGCGCCTCCAGAGCGAGGCCGAGAGCGCCCGGGCCGAGGCGGAGCAGTTGCTGCGCCGGGCCCGCACCGACGCCGAGCGGCTGCTGAACGCCGCCTCCAACCAGGCCCAGGAGGCCACCGACCACGCCGAGCAGCTGCGCAGCTCCACGGCGACCGAGTCGGACTCCGCCCGCCGCCAGTCCGCCGAGCTGAGCCGGGCCGCCGAGCAGCGCATGGCGGAGGCCGAGGAGGCGCTGCGCAAGGCGCAGTCCGAGGCCGAGAAGGTGCTGGCCGAGGCCAAGGAGGCCGCCGCCAAGACGCTCAGCGGCGCCGAGTCGGCCAACGAGCAGCGCACCCGTACCGCCAAGGAGCAGGTCGCCCGGCTGGTCAGCGAGGCCACCAAGGAGGCGGAGACCACCCGGGCGGAGGCCGAGCAGGTCGTCGCGGACGCCCGCGCGGAGGCCGAGAAGGTCCTCGCGGAGGCCGCCGAGAAGGCCCGTACGCTCACCGCCGAGGAGAGCGCGACCCAGCTGTCGAAGGCGGCCAAGACCGCCGAGGACGTCCTCAACAAGGCCCAGCAGGACGCGCAGAACACCACCAAGGCCGCCACCGAGGAGGCCGAGCGGATCCGCCGGGAGGCGGAGAGCGAGGCGGACCGGCTGCGCGCCGAGGCGCACGACATCTCCGAGCAGCTCAAGGGCGCCGCGAAGGACGACACCAAGGAGTACCGCGCCAAGACGGTCGAGCTCCAGGAGGAGGCGCGCCGGCTGCGCGGGGAGGCCGAGCAGCTGCGGGCCGACGCGGTGGCCGAGGGCGAGCGGATCCGTGCGGAGGCCCGCCGGGAGGCCGTCCAGCAGATCGAGGAGGCGGCCAAGACCGCCGAGGAACTGCTGTCGAAGGCCAGGGCCGACGCCGACGAGCTGCGGCAGAAGGCCACGGCGGACAGCGAGAAGGTCCGCACCGAGGCCATCGAGCGCGCCACCTCGCTGCGCCGACAGGCCGAGGAGACGCTGGAGCGCACCCGGCAGGAGGCCGAGCGCCGGCGCGAGGAGGCCGTCGAGCGGGCCGAGTCCATCCAGGCCGACGCCGAACGGGCCGCGCGCGAGCTGCGCGAGGAGACCGAGCAGGCGGTCGAGGCCCGGCGGGCCGAGGCCGCCGACGAACTGACCCGGCTCCAGACCGAGGCCGAGCAGCGGCTGACCTCCGCCGAGCAGGCGCTGACGGAGGCCCGCGAGGAGGCCGAGCGGATCCGTCGCGAGGCCGCCGAGGAGAACGACCGGCTGCGCGCGGAGGCGGCGGAGCGGATCCGTACCCTCCAGCAGCAGGCCGAGACGGAGGCCGGCCGGCTGCGCGACGAGGCCGCCGCGGACGCGTCGGCGTCCCGCGCCGAGGGCGAGGCCGTCGCCGTACGGCTGCGTTCGGAGGCCGCCGCCGAGGCCGAGCGGCTGAAGTCGGAGGCCCAGGACACCGCCGACCGCGTGCGCGCGGAGGCGCAGGCCGCCGCCGAGCGGCTGGCGACCGAGGCGTCGGAGACGCTGGCCGCCGCCCAGGAGGAGGCCGCCCGGCGCCGTCGGGAGGCCGAGGAGACCCTGGGCTCGGCGCGCCAGGAGGCCGACCAGGAGCGCGAGCGGGCCCGCGAGCAGAGCGAGGAGCTGCTGGCCTCGGCGCGCAAGCGCGTGGAGGAGGCGCAGACCGAGGCGGTCCGGCTGGTCGAGGAGGCGGACCGGCGGGCGACCGAGATGGTCTCGGCGGCCGAGCAGCACGCCCAGCAGGTCCGTGACTCGGTGTCCGGGCTGCACGAGCAGGCCCAGGAGGAGATCCAGGGGCTGCGCAGCGCGGCCGAGCACGCGGCGGAGCGCACCCGCCGGGAGGCCGGCGAGGAGGCGGACCGGGTCCGCGGCGACGCCTACTCCGAGCGGGAGCGGGCCGCGGAGGACGCGAGCCGTGTCCGGCGCGAGGCGGCCGAGGAGTCCGAGGCCGCCAAGGCGCTGGCCGAGCGGACCATGTCGGAGGCCATCGCCGAGGCGGAGCAGCTGCGCGCGGACGCGGCCGAGCACGCCCAGCGGGTCCGTACGGAGTCCTCGGACACCATCGCGGAGGCCGACCAGGCGGCGGCGCGTACCCGGGCCGAGGCCCGCGAGGACGCCAACCGCATCCGGTCGGACGCGGCGACCCAGGCCGACACCCTGATCACCGAGGCGCGCTCGGAGGCCGAGCGGCTCACCCTGGAGACGGCCGAGGAGACCGAGCGGATCCGGACCGAGGCGGTCTCGGCCGCCGACCGGCTGCTGTCGGACGCCACCGGCGACGCGGAGCGGCTGCGCGCCGAGGCCGCCGAGACGGTCGGTTCCGCGCAGACGCACGCCGAGCGGATCCGTACCGAGTCGGAGCGGCTGAAGGCCGAGGCGCTCGCGGAGGCCGAGCGGGTCACCACGTCGGCGCGCGAGGAGGCCGAGCGCACGCTCGACGAGGCCCGCCAGGACGCGAACAAGCGACGCTCGGAGGCGGCGGAGCAGGTCGACACCCTCATCACCGAGACCGCGGCCGAGGCCGACAAGCTGCTCAACGAGGCGCAGACGCAGGCGCACCAGACGACCGCGGACGCCGAGGGCCAGGCCGACAGCATGGTGGGCGCGGCCCGCAAGGAGGCCGACCGGCTGGTGGCGGAGGCCACCGTCGAGGGCAACTCCCTGGTGGAGAAGGCCCGTACGGACGCGGACGAGCTGCTCGTCGGCGCCCGCCGGGACGCCACCGCGATAAGGGAGCGGGCGGAGGAGCTGCGGGACCGCATCACCGGCGAGATCGAGAGCCTGCACGAGCGGGCCCGCCGCGAGGCCGCGGAGACCATGAAGTCCACCGGTGACCGGTGCGACGCGCTCATCAAGGCCGCCGAGGAGCAGCTGGAGAAGGCCACGGCGAAGGCCAAGGAGCTGGTCTCGGAGGCCAACTCCGAGGCGGGCAAGGTCCGGATCGCCGCGGTGAAGAAGGCCGAGGGGCTGCTCAAGGAAGCCGAGCTGAAGAAGTCCACGCTGGTCAAGGAGGCCGAGGAGCTGCGGGCCGAGGCGATCCGCGAGGCGCGGGCGACGGTGGAGGAGGGCAAGCGCGAGCTGGAGGTGCTGGTCCGGCGGCGCGAGGACATCAACGCCGAGATCTCCCGGGTCCAGGACGTTCTGGAGGCGCTGGAGTCCTTCGAGGCCCCGGCGGGCGGCAAGGACGGCGGCGTCAAGGCAGGCGCCACGGTCGGCGCCCCTCGATCGGGTGGCAAGACCTCGGAGAGCTAGACGGGCGGAGCGATTCCGGTGCCTTCTGGGCCCTTTGCCCGACTTTTTGGCA
This sequence comes from Streptomyces sp. NPDC048002, assembly GCF_040653275.1. Lineage (NCBI taxonomy): Bacteria > Bacillati > Actinomycetota > Actinomycetes > Kitasatosporales > Streptomycetaceae > Streptomyces > Streptomyces sp. NPDC048002. The sequence continues at coordinate 56,936 of NZ_JBEZNL010000025.1, forward strand.
AGCGTTCCGACACTCAGCCACCCAAAAGGGGTGTCATTCTCCAGATCAAACACGTATCCGCTCGATGACACACCGCTTCGGCCCCTAGGATTCCACCTATCACCTCACCGGTCTCTTTCGACAGGAACCCCATGAGCGACACTTCCCCCTACGGCTTCGAGCTTGTGCGGCGTGGGTACGACCGCGCTCAGGTGGACGAACGGATCTCCAAGCTCGTCTCCGACCGTGACAGCGCTCTCGCCCGCATCACCGCTCTGGAAAAGCGCATCGAGGAGCTCCACCTCGAGACGCAGAACGCCCAGGCCCAGGTCACCGACGCCGAGCCGTCGTACGCCGGTCTCGGCGCGCGCGTCGAGAAGATCCTCCGCCTCGCCGAGGAAGAGGCCAAGGATCTGCGCGAGGAGGCCCGCCGCGCCGCCGAGCAGCACCGCGAGCTCGCCGAGTCGGCGGCCCAGCAGGTGCGCAACGACGCGGAGTCGTTCGCCTCCGAGCGCAAGGCCAAGGCGGAGGACGAGGGCGTCCGGATCGTCGAGAAGGCCAAGAGCGACGCCTCCCAGCTGCGCTCCGAGGCGCAGAAGGACGCGCAGTCCAAGCGCGAGGAGGCGGACGCCCTCTTCGAGGAGACCCGCGCCAAGGCCGCCCAGGCCGCCGCGGACTTCGAGACCAACCTGGCCAAGCGCCGCGAGCAGTCCGAGCGCGACCTGGCCTCGCGTCAGCAGAAGGCCGAGAAGCGTCTCGCGGAGATCGAGCACCGCGCCGAGCAGCTCCGCCTGGAGGCCGAGAAGCTGCGCACGGACGCCGAGCGCCGCGCCCGCCAGACCGTCGAGACCGCGCAGCGTCAGGCCGAGGACATCGTCGCCGACGCCAACGCCAAGGCCGACCGCATCCGTTCGGAATCCGAGCGCGAGCTCGCGGCCCTCACCAACCGCCGCGACTCGATCAACGCCCAGCTCACGAACGTGCGCGAGATGCTGGCGACCCTCACCGGTGCCGCGGTGGCCGCCGCCGGCGCCCCGGCCGAGGACGAGCCGATCTCCCGCGGGGTTCCGGCGCAGCAGTCCCGGTAACACCCCGGCGTACAGCCGCTGAACACCCGCGAAGCCCTCTGCCACTCCGGTGGCAGAGGGCTTTGTGCCGTTTTAGCGTGGCCGCATGATCGAGCTAGAGGGGCTGACCAAGCGGTACGGCGAGAAGGTGGCGGTCAACAATCTCACCTTCACCGTCAGGCCCGGCATCGTCACCGGGTTCCTCGGCCCCAACGGCGCCGGCAAGTCCACCACCATGCGCATGATGCTGGGCCTGGACCGGCCGACGGCGGGCGACGTCCGGATCGACGGCCAACACTACGACCGTCTGAAGGACCCGCTGAAGTACATCGGCGCCCTGCTCGACGCCAAGGCCATGCACGGCGGGCGCAGCGCCTTCAACCATCTGCTCTGCCTCGCGCAGAGCAACGGCATCCCGCGCTCGCGCGTGCACGAGGTCCTGGACACCGTCGGCCTGACCGCGGTGGCGCGGAAGAAGGCCAAGGGCTTCTCGCTCGGCATGGGCCAGCGCCTCGGCATCGCGGGCGCGCTGCTCGGCGATCCCCGGATCCTGATGTTCGACGAGCCGGTCAACGGGCTCGACCCCGAGGGCATCCACTGGATCCGCAACCTGATGAAATCGCTGGCCGAACAGGGCCGGACGGTGTTCGTGTCGAGCCATCTGATGAGCGAGATGGCGCTGACCGCCGACCATCTCGTCGTCATCGGCCAGGGGCGGCTGCTCGCCGACACCTCCATGGCCGACTTCATCGCGCAGAACTCGCGGACCTACATCCGGGTCCGCTCCCCGCACCGGGACCGGCTGCTGGAGGTGCTGCGCCGGGCCGGGATGACGGTGGTGGAGACGGGCAGCGGGACGCTGGAGGTGGACGGCGGGCAGTCGGAGCGGATCGGGGAACTGGCGGCGCAGTACCGGATCGTGCTGCATGAGCTGAGCCCGCAGCAGGCGTCCCTGGAGGAGGCGTTCATGCAGCTGACCGCGGAGTCGGTGGAGTACCACGCGCACACCCAGGCGCCTCCCGAGGAGCGGCGGGCGTGGGGCGACGGCTGGCGGAAGGAGGGCTGAGGGGTGGCGACGACCCAGGTCATCCGTTCGGAGTGGACCAAGATCCGGTCCGTGGCGTCCACGGTGTGGACCCTGTCCCTCGCGGTGGTCGTCACCGTCGCGCTGGGCATGCTGATCTCGCTGCTGTCGAAGAACGAGTTCGACAACATGGACCGCGACGACCGGCTCTCCTTCGACCCGACCTTCATCAGCTTCGCCGGGATGAGCCTCGGCCAGCTCGCGATGATCGTGTTCGGGGTGCTGGTGGTCTCCAACGAGTACAGCACCGGCATGATCCGCACCTCGCTGGCCGCGGTGCCGCAGCGCGGCTCCTTCCTGTTCAGCAAGATCGCGGTGGCCACCGGCCTGGCCCTGGCGGTCGGCCTCGTCACCAGCTTCGTCACCTTCTTCCTGGGCCAGTCGATGCTCGGCGAGCACCAGGCCCACATCGGGGACGACGGCGTGCTGCGGGCGGTCATCGGGGGCGGCCTGTACATGACGCTGATCACGATGTTCTCCATGGGCGTCGCGGCGATGCTGCGGTCGCCGATGCTGTCGCTGGGCATCCTGATGCCGTTCTTCTTCCTGGTCTCCAACATCCTCGGCAACGTCCCCGCCACCGAGAAGATCGGCCGGTATCTGCCCGACCAGGCCGGCAGCAAGATCATGCAGGTGGTCACCCCGGTCGACGACGACACCCCCTACGGCCCCTGGGGCGGGCTGTTCATCATGGTGCTGTGGGTGATCGCCGCGCTCGCGGGCGGATACGTCCTGCTGAAGCGACGCGACGCCTGAGAGCTTCCGTTTTTGCGCGGTCTTGAACGGAACCGTCAGCGCCCGGATATCCTCCTAACCCTTACGGGGGCGTGTGCCCCGCTGTCCTGAACCTTGCGATGGGTGCGGAGCATGATCGAGGCAGTCGGCCTGACGAAGCGCTACGGCGACAAGACCGCTGTGTACAACCTTTCCTTCCAGGTGCGGCCCGGTGCCGTCACCGGCTTCCTCGGGCCCAACGGCTCCGGCAAGTCGACGACGATGCGGATGATCCTCGGCCTGGACAACCCTTCCTCCGGGCAGGTGACGATCGGCGGCTACCCGTACCGGAAGCTGCCCAACGCCCCCCGCCAGGTCGGCGCGCTGCTGGACGCCAAGGCGGTGCACGGCGGCCGGACGGCCCGCAACCACCTGCTCAGCCTGGCCCAGCTGTCGGGCATCCCGGCCCGCCGGGTCGACGAGGTGCTCGGGGTCGTCGGCCTCCAGGACGTGGCGCGCAGGCGCTCCAAGGGGTTCTCGCTCGGTATGGGCCAGCGCCTGGGCATCGCCGCGGCGCTGCTCGGCGACCCGCAGGTGCTTCTCTTCGACGAGCCGGTCAACGGCCTCGACCCCGAGGGCATCCTCTGGGTGCGCAACCTGATGAAGTCGCTCGCCGCCGAGGGCCGTACGGTCTTCGTCTCCTCCCACCTGATGAGCGAGATGGCACTGACCGCCGACCATCTGATCGTCATCGGCCGCGGCCAGCTGCTCGCCGACATGAGCGTGCAGAACTTCATCGCCGCGAACTCCGCCGGTTTCGCCCGGGTGCGGACCCCCGACACCGAGCCGCAGCTGCGCGAGAAGCTGTCCTCGGCGCTGGCCGAGGCGGGCGGCCATGTGCTGTCCGAGCAGGACGGCGCGCTGCGGGTGACCGGGCTGGCCCTGCCCCGGATCAGCGACATCGCGCACGAGACGGACGTACGGCTGTGGGAGCTGTCGCCGCACCAGGCCTCGCTGGAGGAGGCGTACATGCGGATGACGCAGGGCGCCGTCGACTACCGCTCCACGGCCGACCAGAAGGCCGGGCTCCAGCAGCCGGTGCCGGTGGGCGCGCAGCCGCCGATGCCCGTACCGGGCCAGGGTCAGCCGGGCTGGTACGCCCCGCCGCCGCCCCAGCAGGGCGGCCAGCCGTTCGCGATGCCCCAGGGCGCGCCCGCACAGCCGCAGCAGCAGCCGCAGGGCCCCTACGGCGGCCCGCCCGCGCCCGCCGCGGCCCCGAACCCGTACGCGCAGCCCGCGCCCGCCCAGGCGCCGGCCCAGGACCCCGCGCCGCCCCAGGCGCCCGCCCCTGCTCCCGCTGTCGACACGACCAAGCCCGAGGACGCCCGATGAGCACCCCGCAGCCCCCGATGCCGCAGACCGCCGCACCGAACTGGCAGGCGGCGCCCGGCGCCTCGTACCCCGGCTACACCTCGCCGATCCCGGTGAAGCGCACGCACGTCGGTCACGCCCTCGCCTCGGAGTGGACGAAGATCCGGTCGGTCCGCTCCACGATGTGGACGCTCGGCGTCTTCGTCGTCCTGGTGGTCGGCATCGGTCTGGCCACCGCCGCGCTGGTGGCCGCCAACACCACCGAGGGCGACCTGGCGGGCGAGAACCCGCTGTCGTTCGGCTTCTTCGGCCTGCTGCTCGGCATCATGTGCGTCATGACGCTGGGCGTGCTGACCACCGCCTCGGAGTACGGCACCGGCATGATCCGCACCACGATGACCGCCTGCCCCTCGCGCGGCCGGGTGCTCGCGGCCAAGGGCATCGTGTTCTTCGCGGTCGCCTTCACGGTCACGTTCGTCTCGTCCGGGCTGGTCGCGCTGATGGACGTCTCGATGCTGGGCGACGCCCGGGAGCCGTCCGGCTCGGAGTGGCTGAAGGGCACCCTGGGCGTCTCGCTCTACATCGCGCTGCTCGGCCTGCTGTCGCTGGTCGTCGGCTCGATCATCCGGCACTCCGCCGGCGCCATCACGATCATGATCGGCCTGCTGCTGGCGCCGCTGGTGATCGCCCTGTTCATGTTCTCGGAGTCCCTGGAGGACCTGCGCCAGGCCCTGTTCGAGTACTCCATCCCGAACCAGCTCAGCGTCTTCTACGCGCAGTCCCTCACCGAGACGGGCCCGTCCGGCTGGGACCCGCTGTGGATCATGCTCGGGGTGACGGCGGCCGCGTTCGCCGGCGCGTTCGCGCTGCTGGAGAAGCGCGACGTGTGACCCTCAGAACTTCGGCGCGTTGCGGGACCGCTGCACCCGGGTGGTGCGGCGGTCCTTCGCGTTCCAGCACGACTTGTGCCAGTGCCGCCGGTCGTCGACCCCCGAGTGCGCGGGCCAGGCCACCACGTGCGGGACGCCGTCGGGGATCTGCTGGTCGCAGCCGGGGCAGCGGTAGGACTTGCCCTGCGCGCTGGCGCCCGCCACATGCCGTACGTTCCACTCCTCGCCCTGCCAGTCCTCCGAGGACTGCCAGCCGCCGTAGCGTCCGGGGCGGTCGTCCTCGGAGCCCTGGCCGGACGAGGACGACGCACCGCCGGCCTTGGGTCGGTTGCGACGCGGGGACACGGGACACCTCACGGGGCTATACAGGAAGCAGGGGCCGTGTCCAGCCTACGCGGCACGGACAGGGGTACGCGTAGGCCACCAATCCCCACAAGTCCCCTACCGCGGAGCCGCATTCTGCAGACAATCCGCAAATCCCTCCGACAGGCCGTGTCCTCGGCACGTGTCAGACGGTTATGCCGGGTGGGGGAGCTCCGCGTCGGAGCCAAGGAAGCAGGAAAAAGCAATGCGCGTTGGAAGTTTCGTGTTGGCCGCCCAGTTCCCGGGACAGGGCCAGGGGGAGGCGCTGCACCGCGCGGTCCGCTCGGCCGAGGTCGCCGAGGAGGCGGGCCTGGACTCGGTCTGGCTGGCCGAGCACCACTTCGTGCCCTACGGAACCTGCCCGTCGGCGATCACCCTGGCGGCGCTGCTGCTGGGCCGCACGCGCCGGATCCGGGTCGGCACCGCGGTCAGTGTGCTGCCCACCGCCCACCCGGTCGCCCTCGGCGAACAGGCCGCGCTGCTGCACCTGACGAGCGGCGGGCGCTTCTCGCTGGGCGTCGGGCGCGGCGGCCCCTGGGTCGACCTGGAGGTCTTCGGCCCGGGCCTCGCGGCCTACGAGAGCGGGTTCCCGGAATCACTCGATCTGCTGGTGCGCTGGCTGCGCGAGCCGTCGGTGGCGGCCTCCGGGGAGCGCTTCTCGTTTCGCGAAGTGCCCGTCGTACCCAGGCCGTCGGAGGCGCTCTCGGGCGCGCCGGGGCCCGAGGTGGTGGTCGCCTGCACGTCGCCCGGAAGCGTCCGGCTGGCGGCCGAGCGCGGCCTGCCCATGCTGCTCGGCATGCACGTGGGCGACGAGGAGAAGGCGGCGATGGTCGCCCTGTGGCGGGAGCACGCGCGCGCCGCCGGCCGGACCCCGGACGAGATCCGCGCGGCGGGCCATGTCTCGGCCGGTGTCTGCCAGATCGCCGACCGGCGCACGGACGCGGCGGAGACCCTGCTGAAGGCGATGCCGGGTTGGCTGAAGCAGGGCCTGGAGGCCCATGTGACGGTCGACGGGCGGCACCGGGCGATGCGGGACCCGGTGGCGTACACCGAACTCCTCTGCGGGCTGCACCCGGTGGGCACCCCGCGGCTGTGCGCCGACCGGCTGGCGGCGACCGCCGAACGCACCGGCATCTCCCGGTTCGCCCTGCTGGTCGAGGGCTCCGGCGACCTCGCCGCCACCGAGGAGAACGTACGGCGGCTGGGCGCCGAGGTGCTCCCGCAACTCGGCTGAACCGGCCCACCCCGCCGGACGCTTGCCGCCCCGGTACTGAATGCACCTCCCGCGTACGGAGCGGCAAGCAAGGGCTCACACGCGGTTCAGCAGTCCCGGAACTCCGGGGACTGGTTCAGCAGCTGGTTGCGCACCGAGGTGAAGCGGGCGAGCGTCTCGTCGACCGAGGAGTCGGGCGGGAACACCGCCACCCGGTGGCAGTTCTGGAAGGCCAGCCGCACACCGAAGTGCCGTTGCAGCGCGCCGCGAATCGCGTCACTGGCCAGCGCACGCAGCAGCTGACCACGCGCCTGCTCGTCCGGCGGGGGCGTCTGGTTGTCGGCGAACTCTCCGCCGTCGACCTTCAGCTGAGCCACCAGGGAGCTGATCATCTCCCATGCGTAGGGCAGGGAGGTCCGGACGCAGTCGACGAAGGCGGCTTCGTCGACCTCGCCTCGCTCGGCCTGTTCCAGTAGGGCCGGTGAGACGTCGAGCGACATGGGTTCTCCTCTCGCACCCCCGAACAACAGGGGTTGCCGGACAGGGACGGGAGTTCACGACTCGAACACTCTGTGTGCACGCGCCGCGACCTCCCGTTTACTACGGTAGGCAACAGACCGTGACGGCACCAGAAGAATGCGTACATGGACAAGTCCCGGTGGGCACACAATCGGCCACAACCGAACAGGGCCCTTCCGGAATAAAGGGGGCGGCCCCCGGCGGCCCCGGCCGGGCCCGGCGACGGGAGTCCGGTGGGCGAATCGCGTGCACCCCGGCCCGTCGAGTAGCGTTGCCGACCATGCGTCTCGTCATCGCCCGATGCTCCGTGGACTACGCGGGCCGGCTCACCGCCCACCTTCCGTCCGCTCCCCGCCTGATCCTGGTCAAGGCGGACGGCAGTGTGTCCATCCACGCGGACGACCGGGCCTACAAGCCCCTGAACTGGATGTCCCCGCCGTGCTCGTTGAAGGAGGGCACCGGTGACGAGGACGGCGTCTGGACGGTCACCAACAAGGCGGGCGAGAAGCTCATCATCACGATGGAGGAGGTCCTCCACGACTCGTCGCACGAACTCGGCGTCGACCCCGGCCTGATCAAGGACGGCGTGGAAGCGCACCTCCAGGAACTCCTCGCCGACCGCATCGAAACGCTGGGCGAGGGCTACACGTTGATCCGGCGCGAGTACATGACGGCGATCGGCCCGGTGGACATCCTGTGCCGGGACGCCGAGGGCGGCACGGTCGCGGTGGAGATCAAGCGGCGCGGCGAGATCGACGGCGTGGAGCAGCTGACCCGCTATCTGGAACTGCTCAACCGCGACCCCCATCTGGCGCCGGTCCGGGGTGTCTTCGCGGCCCAGGAGATCAAGCCGCAGGCGCGGGTCCTGGCGACGGACCGGGGCATCGGCTGCCAGGTCCTCGACTACGACGCCCTGCGGGGCATCGAGGACGACAAGCTGCGGCTGTTCTGACCGCCGCCGCCACGCGGACGGCATGCGCGAGGGCCGGGTCCTGGGAGAGGACCCGGCCCTCGTGCGTGCGGGCGGTGGAGGCTCAGATCACGTCGGCCGACGTACTGGGGCTCTCGGGGGCGCTCGCGGAACTGCTGCTCGCGGGGGCGCTGGAGGAGACGGGGCCGCTGGCGGAGTCGGAGGTCTCCGGAGACGTCTCCGTCTCCGACGGCGGGTCTGTGGGCGTCTCCGTGTCCGAGGGCGGGTCCGTGGGCGTCTCGGTGTCCGACGGCGGGTCCGTGGGCGTCTGAGACGTCGGCGGCCGCGTCGACGTGCTCGGCTTCGCCGACGAACTCGGCGGCTTGGTCGGGGACTTCGTCGGGCCGCCGGTCGGGCCGTCGGTGCCGCTCGGGTCGTCCGAGGGCTCGGCCGTGTCGGTCGGGGTCGGGTCGTCCGACGTACCGAGGGTGCCGTCCGGGCCGGGGTCCGTGGGGCGGCTGGTCGCCGTACCCGTGTCGCCGGAGCCCTCGCCGTCGTCCGCCCGGTCCGCGCCGAGGCTGTCGTCGCCCAGGCCCTGACTGGCCGACGGGTTGACGCCGACCTGCCCGGAGGGGTTGTCGGCCTCGCCGTCGGAGGTGGCCCCGAGGGTCACCACCGTGCCGAGCACCGCGACCAGCAGCGCGCCCGCGCCGGCCGCCACGAGGTTCCGCTTGGCGAGGCCCTTCAGACCGCCGCGCGCCGCGCGTGACGCGCCGGGGGCCGGGGTGCGGTGGATGACGAGGGCGGGGTCGCCCTCGGGCTGCTGGAGCGTCGGGAACGCGACGGGGGTCCCGCCGGGCGGCGACTGGGACTCCTCGTGGCGCGCGTCGGGCACCTCCTCCCCCGCCGTGGCGCCGAGCCCGGCCAGGAGGCCGACGCCCGGGGTGTCCCCGGTGCGGTCGGCGACCAGCGCCAGCGCGCGGCGGCCCGCGGTGGTGCCCCGCTTGTCGGCGAGGGCGCCGCGCAGCCCGATGGCGGCCTCCAGCTCCGACCGGGCCCGGTCGAACTGTCCCGCGCAGAGCGCGAGGATGCCCAACTCGTGGCGGAAGTAGGCCTGTTCACCCACGTCCCCGGCGAGCCGGGCCGCCTCGGCGCCGGAGCGCAGGGCGCGCTCCCAGGCGCTCCAGTGCAGCCCGGCGGCGAGCGCCGGCGCCGCGGTCCGGGCGAGCAGGACGGCCGGGGACTCCTCGTCCTCGGCGGGCTCGGTGGTGGACGGCACCAGCACGGCCAGCGCGGCGAGCAGGGCGTCCGCCTGCTCGCACACCCGCTCCGGGGTGACCGAGGGGTGCCCGGCCCACCAGGCGTAGTGGCGGCCCGCGGTGAGCGCTTCGGCCGCGATGCCGTCGGTGTACCCGGTGGCCTCCAGCTGGGTGCGTACACCCGCCGCGAGGCGGTAGCGGGTTCCGGCCGGGGAGACCAGTCCGCAGGCGGCCAGTTCGCCGAGGGCGGCGTCCGCGTGGGTGTCGCCGACGAGGGCCGGCAGATGGGCCTGGTGCGGCACCTCACCGCCGAGGGCGACGGCGAAGCGCAGGGTGGCGCGGGCGGAGGCGCTGAGCCGGGAGGCGAGCAGCGGGGCCGGCGCGGCCGCCTCGCCGAGGGCCGGCAGCGGCACCTCCTCGGCGTCCTCCACGTCGAAGGGCTCGTCGGTGGGCAGCTCGTCCTCGAAGACGCCGTACTCGTCGACGGCGCCCGCGCCGGCGCGCACCTGGTCGCGCTGGCGCAGCAGGGCGCCCGCCTGGACGAAGCGCAGGGGCAGGCCCTCGGACTCGAACCAGAGGTCGCCGGCCCAGTTGGCCTCGTCCTCGCTGAGCGCGCGGCCGACGGCCCGCTCCAGCAGGTCCAGGCCCGCGGCGCGCTCCAGGCCGGTGAGGAAGACCTCCTCCAGGGCGGCGTCGGCGGACGGCGCGGGCACGTCGGGTGTGGCGGCGATCAGGAACGCGCACTCGGGGGTGGCGTCGAGCAGTTCGTCGAGGGCGGCGCCGCCGAACTCGATGTCGTCCAGGACGACGACCGCGCCGATCTCACTGACGCAGGCGAGCAGTTCGTCCCGGTCGGGGCGGTGCAGGGGCGCGTCGTAGACGGCGTGGAGGAGGTCGTGGAGCAGGTCGGTGGCCGTGCGGTGGGAACCGTTCAGCCGGACGACGCCGTCGGGGGCGAGGTCGGCGCAGTCGTCCGCGACGACGTCCAGGAGCCGGGTGCGGCCCGATCCCGCGGGGCCGGTCAGGCGGACCGAGCGGCCGCGGGCGAGCAGCCGTACCAGCCGTTCGCGCTCCTCCTGGCGGGCCAGCAGCGGCAGTTCCGGCTGGGCGGGCCCGGGCGGCACCGGCGGCCTCGCGGCGCGGTCGGCCTCGGCGCGGGCGTCCGGGGTGAGCTTGGCGGGCCGGGTCGGGCGTTCGCCGGGCGGGCAGGGTTCGATCTCGCTGCCGTCGACCGGGTTGACCGTGAGCAGGTGGTCGCCCGAGACCAGCTGGACGGTGCGGGCCACCGCGGGCGTGTGCTGTCCGAAGTCGGGCGTGAGGGGGTCCCTGGGCGGGCGCTGACGCGGCGCGTCGGCGCCGTCGTCATGGCCGTGCTCCTCGGTTCCCCGGTTGTTCGGGTCCATAGGTTCAAGCCCCCCAAAAGCGTCGTGTGCTGCAAGCCCCTCCCGGCCGTTGTGCACACCGCGCTGTCGCTTCTGGTCCGGGCCCGCTCGAAGGGTTGTCAGGCGGCGGGCACCGAACCCTAAACCTTCGCACAGTATCTACGACAGGCCGGGGTACCGCGCGGTCCGAGACGTCACAGGTTCGTGAGGATTGCGCGCGACGTGCGGTTCGCAACCGGAACGTCCGGCCCCTCCGCCCCTCCCGTGCCGGGTCGTCACACGCGCGGCAGCGACTCCACGCCGATACCGCCTTCGATGGCGAGGATCCGGTGCAGCCGGGTGGCCACCAGCAGCCGCTGCATCTGCGGCGGCACGCCGCGCAGCACCAGGCGTCTGCCGCAACGGCCGGCCCTCCGGTGCGCGCCCATGATCACTCCCAGGCCGGTGGCGTCCCAGGAGTCCAGCTCGGACAGGTCCAGCACCAGATCGCCGACTCCGTCGTCGACGGCCGAGTGCAGGACCGTACGGGCGTCCGCCGCGCTGCGGACGTCGAGGCGGCCCCCGACGACCAGCTCGGCGTGGTCGCCCCTGATGTACATAGCGCTCCCCTAAGCGTGCGTCTCGTGCTCCGCGATGTGTGTCCGGTGATGCAACCTCTGACGGCCGGAAGCGGTCAGAGGTTGCCGTCTGTAAGCGAACCGATACCGAATTCACCCCGGAGAGTGAAACTCCTGGGGCCTGTGCGGTTCGGGTGCTCCGTTCAGTGCTTGTAGAAGCCCTGCCCGCTCTTGCGGCCGATGTCACCGGCATCAACCATCCGGCGCATCAGCTCCGGCGGGGCGAACTTCTCGTCCTGGGACTCGGTGTAGATGTTGCTGGTGGCGTGCAGCAGGATGTCGACGCCGGTGAGGTCCGCCGTCGCCAGCGGGCCCATGGCGTGGCCGAAGCCCAGCTTGCAGGCGAGGTCGATGTCCTCGGCCGTGGCCACGCCCGACTCGTAGAGCTTGGCGGCCTCGACCACCAGGGCGGAGATCAGCCGGGTGGTGACGAAGCCCGCCACGTCCCGGTTGACCACGATGCAGGTCTTGCCGACCGACTCGGCGAACTCCCGCGTGGTGGCGAGGGTTTCGTCGCTGGTCTTGTAGCCGCGCACCAGCTCGCACAGCTGCATCATCGGCACCGGCGAGAAGAAGTGGGCGCCGACGACCCGCTCCGGGCGCTCGGTGACGGCCGCGATCTTGGTGATCGGGATGGCCGAGGTGTTGGAGGCGAGCACGGTGTCGTCCCGCACGATCTTGTCGAGCGCGCGGAAGATCTCGTGCTTGACCTCCAGCTTCTCGAAGACGGCCTCGACGACGATGTCGGCGTCGGCGACGGCGTCCAGGTCCGTGGTGGCGGTGATCCGGCCGAGGGCGGAGTCGGCGTCGTGCGCCTCCATCCTCCCCTTGGCGACGAACTTGTCGTACGAGGCCTTGATGCCGTCGGTGCCCCGGGTGAGGGCCTCGTCGGTGACATCGCGCAGGACGACGTCCCAGCCCGCCTGAGCGGAGACCTGGGCGATCCCGGAACCCATCAAGCCGGCGCCGATGACGGCAAGCTTCCGTGCCACTGTGCGACTCCCCAATACACGCTGTTTACGGTGGGAACGCCCTCGCGCGAGCGAGCTCCAGCACGGGGGCCTCTCCGGCGGACCCTAGCGTTCGTGAGGCGCTGTGTGACCGGTTAGTAACGCGAGTCACGTCTCATCTGACGGACATCACACCGGCGTGGGTCACTGCGCGCCCCGGACGGCCTAGTTGAGCGCCTACCCGCTCATCGGATCCGCCATGCGGCGGGGTCCGCGTCTGTGGGCACGGCCACGTTCCGGACCACCGCCGCCTCACTACGCTGGCGACATGGTCAATCTGACGCGCATCTACACCAGGACCGGCGACAAGGGCACCACCGCGCTGGGCGACATGAGCCGGGTCGCCAAGACCGATCTGCGGATCTCGGCCTATGCCGACACCAATGAGGCAAATGCCGTGATCGGTACGGCGGTCGCGCTGGGCGGGCTGGACGAGGAGGTCGTCAAGGTCCTCACCCGGGTCCAGAACGACCTGTTCGACGTGGGCGCGGACCTGTCGACGCCGGTCGTGGAGAACCCCGAGTACCCGCCGCTCAGGGTCGAGCAGTTCTACATCGACAGGCTGGAGGCGGACTGCGACCGCTTCAACGAGCGGCTGGAGAAGCTGCGGTCGTTCATCCTGCCGGGCGGCACCGCGGGCGCGGCCCTGCTGCACCAGGCGTGCACGGTGGTGCGGCGGGCCGAGCGGTCGACGTGGGCCGCGATGGAGGTGCACGGCGAGGTGATGAACCCGCTCACCGCGACCTACCTCAACCGGCTATCGGACCTGCTGTTCATCCTGGCCCGCACGGCCAACGGCGCGGCCGGCGACGTGCTCTGGGTCCCGGGCGGGGAGCGCTGAGCCGGGCGCCTTCCCGTAGGCGGGCTCCTGGGCCGAGACGGGCTCCTTCGCCGAGGCGGGCTCCTTCTTGGGCCAGATCGCGTAGGTGAGGGCGATCAGGCCGTGGATGCCGGCCGCCCGCCAGGCGACGTGCATCCAGCTCGTCAGGGAACCGGTGCGGTCGGGGTCGTCGACATACCACAGGGCGATCAGCAGCAGCGCGCTCGCGACCGCGGCGGCGGTGACGCTGCCCAGCCAGACCCTGCCCTCGTGGCGGGCGCGGGCCATGCCGTAGCGGGGCGGGCCGACGGGCGGCGGGGCGCCGCCGAAGCGGTGGGCGGCGTGCCCGTCGAGCCACTTCACCGTGCGGTGGCCGTGGCCGACGGTGTAGCCGATGTACAGCGCGGCCAGACCGTGCTTCCAGCTCGGGTCGGCGCCGTTCTTGAGGTCGACGGCGGTGGCGACCAGGAGCACCACCTCCAGCAGCGGTTCGCACAGCAGCAGCGCCAGTCCGGTGCGCGGCATCCGCAGCAGGTAGCGGAAGGACAGTCCCGCGGCCAGCAGTACCCAGAAGCCGACCTCACAGGCGATGATCAGTCCGACGATCACGGCTCGCTCCTCTCTCTCCCCTCCAGGCTCCCGGCGCCGGACGCGGCTTTCGTCGTCGGCGGTGAGGAAGTGCCGGTACATCGAAAGATGCAGTGCGGGACCCTTCCCGGGCATCAGGCGACGGCGCCGCGCGGCGTGTTGGATGGGTCCATGGCCGTACCGCTCCCCCGCCCGCACCCCCACGACGCGCGCATCGCGCTCGCCGGGCTGCTCGGCGGGCTGCTCATCTGGGGCGTGGGGCTCGGCACCCGCGGCGCCGACGACCCGCTGGTGCTGTGGGAGGGCCGCCTGCCCGTCCTGGTGCCGCTCTTCGCCATGGCCGGCTGCGAGCTGCTGCGCCGCACCCGCCCCCGCACGGGTCTGCTCTTCGGCACCCTCGCGCTGACCGCGGACGGCGTCACCCAGGGCAATCTGGTGACGATCGTGATGTTCACCGACCTGGTCTACGCAGCCGTGGTGTACGGGCCGCCCGCCACCGCCCGCCGGGTGCCGTGGATCACCGGGATGATGACGGTGCTCGGCGCGGTGGTGCCGCTGGCGGTGTGGCGGGTGCCGGAGGCGCTGCTGATCGGGGTGGGCATCGGCATCGTGGCCTTCACGCCCGCCGCCACGGGCTGGATCGTGCGCAACCACCGCGACGCCGCCGAGGCGGCCCGGCTGCACGCCGAGCAGACCGCGCTCCTCGCCGAGCTGGACCGCACCCAGGCGGTCACCGCTGAGCGCGCCCGGATGGCCCGGGAACTGCACGACATGGTCGCCAACCATCTCTCCGCCATCGCCATCCACTCCACCGCCGCGCTCTCCCTGGACGACCCGCGGACCTCCCTGGAGGCGCTGACGGTGATCCGGGAGAACAGCGTCGAGGGGCTCGCCGAGATGCGCCGGCTGATCGGGATCCTGCGCGATTCCAGCGGCGACCTGGAACCGGCCGCCGCGCCCACGCTCGACGGGCTCGGGGCGCTCGTGGAGGGCGCCCGCACCAACGGCCTCGACGTCACCCTCGACACCTCGCACGACAAGCTGCCCGCGCCCGTCGAGCTGGCCGCGTACCGGATCGTCCAGGAGTCCCTGACCAACGCCCTCAAGCACGCCTCCCCCGGCCGGGTCACGGTCACCCTCGCCCAGCGCGACGGTGTCCTCGACGTCCTGGTGACCAGCCCCTACGGCGACCGCGACGGGCCGCGCGCCCCCGGTTCGGGCGCCGGACTGGTCGGGATGCGGGAGCGGGCCGCGCTGCTGGGCGGCCGCTTCGCGGCGGCGGCCGAGGACTCGGCGTGCGGCCGGGTGTGGGCCGTACGCGCCGCTCTTCCCGTGACCGAAGCCCCGCAAGGAGACCTCGCATGATCCGTGTCCTCGTCGCCGAGGACCAGTCCGCCGTACGGGCCGGGCTGGTCCTGATCCTGCGCAGCGCGCCCGACATCGAGGTGGTCGGCGAGGCGGCGGACGGCGAGCAGGCGGTGGCGCTGGCCCGGGAGCTGCGGCCGGACCTGGTGCTGATGGACGTGCAGATGCCGCGTCTTGACGGGGTGTCGGCCACCCGTCAGGTGGTGGCGGAGGGGCTGGCGGACGTACTGGTACTGACCACCTTCGACCTCGACGAGTACGTGTTCGGGGCGCTCAGGGCGGGCGCGTCGGGCTTTCTGCTGAAGAACACCGACGCGCGTGACCTGATGGCGGCCGTGCGTACGGTCGCGGGCGGCGAGGGGGTCGTCGCCCCGGCCGTGACCCGGCGGCTGATCGCGGAGTTCGCCGCACGGCCGGTGCGGGAGTCGCGGGCCGATCCGGAGGTGCTGCGGTCTCTGACCCGGCGCGAACGCGAGGTGCTCTCCTGTCTCGGGGAGGGGCTGTCCAACGCGGAGATCGCGCACCGCCTCCACATGGCGGAGGCGACGGTGAAGACGCACGTCAGCCGGTTGCTGGGCAAGCTGGAACTCCGCAGCCGCGTCCAAGCGGCGGTACTGGCGCAGGAGTTGGGGATCTAGGGAAGTTCTCCGCCGCAGTGGTCTGGACCTATTGACCTATGGTCCAGACCTTTCTATTCTCGCGGCACCGTGGGCGTGAAGGCTCAGCACGCCCTATCACCCCCTTACCCAGACAGGGAGGCGCAGTATGCGCTTCAGACACAGAGCCGCGGCAGGGTTCGCGACCTTGTTGCTCCCCTTCGCCGGCCTGGTCGGCCTCGCCTCTCCCGCTCAGGCGGCCACCGAGGCGACCGCTACCTACACCAAGGCCTCGGACTGGGGAACCGGCTTCGAGGGCAAGTGGACCGTCAAGAACACCGGTACCACGAGCATCAGTTCCTGGACCGTGGAGTGGGACTTCCCCTCCGGCACCTCCGTCACCTCCGCCTGGGACGCCGACGTCACCTCCGCCGGCACCCACTGGACCGCCAAGAACAAGTCCTGGAACGGCACCCTCGCCCCCGGCGCGTCCGTCTCCTTCGGCTTCAACGGCTCCGGCTCCGGCTCCCCCAGCAACTGCAAGCTGAACGGCGGCAGTTGTGACGGCGGACCGACCGTCCCCGGCGACGCGGCACCCTCCGCGCCCGGCACCCCGACCGCCTCCGACCTCACCAACACCTCGGTGAAGCTGTCCTGGAGCGCGGCCACCGACGACAAGGGCGTCAAGAACTACGACGTCCTGCGCGGCGGCGCCAAGGTCGCCACCGTCACCGGCACCACCTACACGGACTCCGGCCTGACCGCCGGCACCGACTACTCCTACACCGTCCAGGCCCGGGACACCGCCGACCAGACCGGCCCGGTCAGCGGCGCCGTCGCGGTCCGCACCACCGGCGGTTCCACCGACCCCGGCCCCGGGTCCAAGGTCAACCTCGGCTACTTCGTCGAGTGGGGCGTCTACGGCCGCAACTACCACGTGAAGAACCTGGTGACCTCGGGCTCCGCCTCGAAGATCACGCACATCAACTACGCGTTCGGCAACGTCAAGAACGGTCAGTGCACCGTCGACGACACCTACGCCGCCTACGACAAGGCGTACACCGCCGACCAGTCCGTCTCCGGTGTCGCCGACACCTGGGACCAGCCGCTGCGCGGCAACTTCAACCAGCTGCGCCAGCTGAAGGCCAAGTACCCGCACATCAAGGTGCTCTACTCCTTCGGCGGCTGGACCTACTCCGGCGGCTTCGGCCAGGCGGCGCAGAACGCGGCCGCGTTCGCCAAGTCCTGCAAGGCCGTCGTGGAGGACCCGCGCTGGGCCGACGTCTTCGACGGCATCGACATCGACTGGGAGTACCCGAACGCCTGCGGTCTCACCTGTGACACCTCCGGCGCCGCGGCCTTCAAGAACCTCTCCCAGGCCCTGCGTGCCGAGTTCGGCCAGGACTACCTGATCACCGCCGCCATCACCGCGGACGGCTCCGAGGGCGGCAAGATCGACGCGGCCGACTACGGCGGCGCCGCGCAGTACCTCGACTGGTACAACGTGATGACGTACGACTACTTCGGCGCCTGGGACAAGACGGGTCCGACGGCCCCGCACTCCCCGCTCACCTCGTACTCGGGCATCCCGAAGGACGGCTTCAACTCCGCGGCCGCCATCGCCAAGCTCAAGGCCAAGGGCGTCCCGGCGAGCAAGCTGCTCCTCGGTATCGGCTTCTACGGCCGCGGCTGGACCGGCGTCACCCAGTCCGCACCCGGCGGCACGGCCACCGGAGCGGCGACCGGCACCTACGAGGCCGGCATCGAGGACTACAAGGTCCTCAAGAACTCCTGCCCCGCCACCGGCACCATCGGCGGCACGGCCTACGCCCACTGCGGCACCAACTGGTGGTCCTACGACACCCCCGCCACCATCGGCACCAAGATGAGCTGGGCCAAGAGCCAGGGCCTGGGCGGTGCCTTCTTCTGGGAGTTCAGCGGCGACACCAGCAACGGTGAGCTGGTGAGCGCCATCAACACCGGACTGAAGTAGTCCGGACCTCACCTAAGCGACATTGACGCGCTGACCGGGCGGGGCTGCCTCAAGCCACGCGAGAAATCCGGTCAGCGCGTCTTCCGTCATGGCCAGCTCAAGCCGGGTGCCCCGGTGCAGACAGGTCAGGACGACGGCGTCGGAGAGCAGCGCCAGTTCCTCCTCGCCCTCGGGCAGCCGGCGTCCGGCGACCTCGATCGCGGCGCGCTCCAGGATGCGGCGCGGGCGGTAGGCGTAGGAGAAGACCCGGTACCACTCAACGCGGTCGCCGTTGTAGCGGGCGACTCCGTAGGACCAGCCCTTGCCGCTGGTGTCGGTCTTCTCCGGGGTGTCCCAGCGCAGACTGCAGTCGAAGGTGCCGCCGGACCGCTGGATGAGCCTGCGGCGCAGCCCGAAGACGAACAGCCCCAGCACCACCAGGGCCACGACGATTCCGCACACAGTCAGAGCGAGGACCATCGACACCGACCTCCTCGTCTCCTAGGTACCTGCGGATCAGGTAACGGAACGGAAAAAACTTCCAGATCTGCCTCAGCCGCGGCCGGCACCGGATCACTCCGGTCCCAGCCGCGGCTGAGTGACATCATCGCGTGGCGCGGCCTTCCCGCGGGGCCTCACGGCCCCGGGAGGCGCCCCCGGGTCAGCGGGACGCCGCGGCGCGCAGCCGGACGTCGGCGCGGCGCTCGGCGGAGGCGTCCGCGTCCGACTTGGCGCGCTCCAGCGCCCGCTCGGCGCGCTGGACGTCGATCTCGTCCGACAGCTCGGCGATCTCGGCCAGCAGCGACAGCTTGTTGTCCGCGAACGAGACGAAACCGCCGTGCACCGCGGCGACGACCGTTCCACCTTCACTCGTACGGATGGTCACCGGGCCCGACTCCAGCACACCGAGCAGCGGCTGGTGACCGGGCATGACGCCGATGTCGCCGGACGTGGTGCGCGCGACGACCAGGGTGGCCTGGCCGGACCAGACCTCACGGTCGGCCGCGACCAGCGCGACGTGCAGCTCAGCAGCCAAGGGTGGCTCCTCGGGTCACCACCCGGCGGTTGTGCCGGGTGTTGGTTACAAGTCTAGTAGGCGTGAAAGAGGGGGCGGGACGTACCCCGCCCCCTCCGATGTGAACCCAGGGGTTCACGGCGAACTCAGGGAGTTCAGGAGACGCCGAGCTCCTTGGCGTTGGCCTTCAGGTCCTCGATGCCACCGCACAGGAAGAACGCCTGCTCCGGGAAGTGGTCGTACTCGCCGTCGCAGATCGCGTTGAAGGCCGCGATCGACTCGTCCAGCGGGACGTCCGACCCGTCGACGCCGGTGAACTGCTTGGCGACGTGGGTGTTCTGGGACAGGAAGCGCTCCACGCGACGGGCACGGTGGACGACGAGCTTGTCCTCCTCGCCGAGCTCGTCGATACCGAGGATCGCGATGATGTCCTGGAGGTCCTTGTACTTCTGCAGGACGTTCTTCACGCGCATCGCGGTGTTGTAGTGGTCCGCCGCGATGTACCGCGGGTCGAGGATGCGGGACGTCGAGTCCAGCGGGTCCACGGCCGGGTAGATGCCCTTCTCGGAGATCGGACGGGAGAGAACCGTCGTCGCGTCGAGGTGGGCGAAGGTGGTGGCCGGGGCCGGGTCGGTCAGGTCGTCCGCGGGGACGTAGATCGCCTGCATCGAGGTGATCGAGTGACCACGGGTCGAGGTGATGCGCTCCTGGAGGAGACCCATCTCGTCGGCCAGGTTCGGCTGGTAACCCACCGCGGAGGGCATCCGGCCGAGCAGGGTCGACACCTCGGAACCGGCCTGCGTGAAGCGGAAGATGTTGTCGATGAAGAACAGCACGTCCTGCTTCTGCACATCGCGGAAGTACTCCGCCATGGTCAGACCGGCGAGGGCCACGCGCAGACGGGTGCCCGGGGGCTCGTCCATCTGACCGAAGACCAGGGCGGTCTTGTCGATGACGCCCGAGTCGGCCATCTCCTCGATGAGGTCGTTGCCCTCACGGGTGCGCTCACCGACACCGGCGAACACGGAGACACCGTCGTGGTTGTTGGCGACGCGGTAGATCATCTCCTGGATGAGCACCGTCTTGCCGACGCCGGCACCACCGAACAGACCGATCTTTCCACCCTTGACGTACGGGGTGAGAAGGTCGATGACCTTGACGCCGGTCTCGAACATCTCGGTCTTCGACTCGAGCTCGTCGAAGTTCGGGGCCTTGCGGTGGATGCCCCAGCGCTCGCCCTCGTACTGCTCGTCGACGTTCAGCACCTCACCGAGGGTGTTGAACACCTTGCCCTTGGTGAAGTCGCCGACGGGGACGGTGATGGAGGCACCGGTGTCGGTGACCGGGGCCTGGCGGACCAGACCGTCGGTGGGCTGCATCGAGATGGTGCGGACCAGGCCGTCACCCAGGTGCTGGGCGACCTCCAGGGTCAGCGTCTTCTTCGCGCCGTCCTGGGCCGGGTCGGCCACCTCGACGTGAAGGGCGTTGTAGATGTCGGGCATGGCGTCGACGGGGAATTCCACGTCGACGACCGGGCCGATGACCCGGGCGACGCGGCCCGTGGCAGCGGCCGTCTCAACTGTCGTCGTCATTACCTGTCACTCCCCGCGGTCGCGTCGGCCAGGGCTGCGGAGCCACCGACGATCTCGCTGATTTCCTGGGTGATTTCGGCCTGGCGGGCCGCGTTGGCAAGACGGGAGAGCGTGGTGATCAGCTCGCCCGCGTTGTCGGTCGCCGACTTCATCGCGCGCCGCGTGGCGGCGTGCTTGGAAGCGGCCGACTGGAGAAGCGCGTTGTAGATGCGGCTCTCCACATAGCGCGGCAGCAGGGCGTCGAGGACGTCCTCCGCCGAGGGCTCGAAGTCGAACAGCGGAAGGATCTCGCCCTTGGGCGCGGCCTCCGCGGCACCCGCGGCGGCAGCCGCTGATGTTACGGCTTCGAGGCTGAGCGGCAGCAGACGGTCGTCGAGCGCCGTCTGCGTCATCATCGAGACGAACTCGGTGAAGACGATGTGGAGTTCGTCCACGCCGCCCTCGACCGTCTCCTTCTCGATGGCCTCGATCAGCGGGGCCGCGACCTGCTTGGCGTCCGCGTACGAGGGCTCGTCGGTGAAGCCCGACCACGACTCCGCGACCTTGCGCTCGCGGAAGTTGTAGTGGGCCAGACCACGGCGGCCGACGATGTACGTGTCGACCTCCTTGCCCTCGGCCTCAAGACGCTCGGTCAGCTTCTCCGCCACCTTGATGGCGTTGGAGTTGAAGGCGCCGGCGAGACCACGGTCGCTCGTCAGGAGCAGCACCGCGGACCGCGTGACCGTCTCGGCCGTCGTGGTCAGCGGGTGCTTCGTGTTCGAGCCGGTACCGACCGCGGTGACCGCGCGGGTCAGCTCGGTCGCGTACGGCGTGGAGGCCGCCACCTTGCGCTGTGCCTTGACGACACGCGAGGCGGCGATCATCTCCATCGCCTTCGTGATCTTCTTGGTCGCGGTGACGGATCGGATGCGACGCTTGTAGACCCGGAGCTGGGCTCCCATGAGTCAGGTCCCTTCCTTACGTCACTTGGCCGCGGCAGGCGCGTCTTCGCCGAGAAGCTTGCCGTCCGAGGTCTCGAACTGCTTCTTGAAGTCGACGATGGCGTCCGCGACGGCGGTCAGCGTGTCGTCCGACATCTTGCCGCCCTCCTTGATGGAGGTCATGAGGCCCTGCTCCTTGCGGTGCAGGTACTCCAGCAGCTCCTTCTCGAAGCGGCGGATGTCGGCGACCGGGACGTCGTCCATCTTGCCGGTGGTCGCGGACCACACGGAGACGACCTGGTCCTCGGTCGGCATCGGCTGGTACTGCGGCTGCTTGAGCAGCTCGACCAGACGCTGACCGCGCTCCAGCTGCGACTTCGACGCGGCGTCCAGGTCGGAACCGAAGGCGGCGAACGCCTCCAGCTCGCGGTACTGGGCCAGGTCGAGGCGGAGACGGCCGGAAACCTGCTTCATCGCCTTGTGCTGCGCGGAACCACCGACTCGGGAGACGGAGATACCGACGTTCAGCGCGGGGCGCTGACCGGCGTTGAAGAGGTCCGACTCCAGGAAGCACTGGCCGTCGGTGATGGAGATGACGTTGGTCGGGATGAACGCCGACACGTCGTTGGCCTTCGTCTCGACGATCGGCAGACCCGTCATCGAACCGGCGCCCAGCTCGTCGGAGAGCTTCGCGCAGCGCTCCAGCAGACGGGAGTGCAGGTAGAAGACGTCACCCGGGTAGGCCTCACGGCCCGGCGGGCGGCGCAGCAGCAGGGACACGGCGCGGTAGGCGTCGGCCTGCTTCGACAGGTCGTCGAAGATGATGAGGACGTGCTTGCCCTCGTACATCCACTGCTGACCGATGGCCGAACCGGTGTACGGCGCCAGGTACTTGAAGCCGGCCGGGTCGGACGCCGGGGCGGCGACGATGGTCGTGTACTCCAGCGCGCCGGCCTCTTCCAGGGCGCCACGCACGGAGGCGATGGTCGAGCCCTTCTGGCCGATGGCGACGTAGACGCAGCGGACCTGCTTCTTCGGGTCGCCCGAGCGCCAGTTGTCGCGCTGGTTGATGATCGTGTCGACGGCCAGGGCGGTCTTGCCGGTCTGACGGTCACCGATGATCAGCTGACGCTGGCCACGGCCGATCGGGGTCATCGCGTCGACGGCCTTGTAGCCGGTCTCCATCGGCTCGTGCACCGACTTACGGGCCATGACGCCGGGAGCCTGAAGCTCCAGGGCGCGGCGGCCGGACGTCTCGATCTCGCCGAGGCCGTCGATCGGGTTGCCGAGCGGGTCGACGACGCGGCCGAGGTAGCCCTCGCCGACAGCCACGGAGAGCACCTCGCCGGTACGCGTGACCGGCTGACCCTCCTCGATGCCGCTGAACTCACCGAGGACGATGGCACCGATCTCGCGCTCCTCGAGGTTGAGGGCGAGGCCGAGGGTGCCGTCCTCGAACTTCAGCAGTTCGTTGGCCATGGCCGAGGGAAGACCCTCGACCTTCGCGATGCCGTCGCCGGCAAGGGTGACCGTACCGACCTCCTCGCGCGAGGCCGCGTCCGGCTTGTACGACTGGACAAAGTTCTCCAGCGCATCCCGGATCTCCTCCGGCCGGATCGTGAGCTCCGCCATCTGGGTTCCCTGCTCTCCTTGTTGGGCCCGAAGTTTCAACTTGGGGGTCTGGGGGCGACCCCCAGGAATCCTCTGCACGGCCCAACCGGGCCGTAAGTACGTACTGCCTATGAAGTTGCTGCTCAGCTCGCCATGCGGCGGCCGGCGTCATCGATGCGGTCCGCGATGGAGCCGTTGATGACCTCGTCACCGACCTGCACCCGGATACCGCCGAGGACCTCGGGGTCCACGTCGATGTTCAGGTGCATCGAGTGGCCGTAGAGCTTCGCCAGGGCGGCGCCCAGACGCTGCTTCTGCCCGTCACTCAGCGGAACCGCCGAGGTGACGACGGCGACCAGCCGGTCCCGGCGCTCCGCGGCCAGCTTGGACAGGGACTCCAGTCCCGACTCCAGGCTACGTCCACGCGGCGCGGTCACCAGACGCGTCACCAGACGCTCGGTGGTGGCGTTGGCGCGACCGCCGAGCAGGCTGCGCAGCAGCTCGCCCTTGGCGGAACCCGCCGCGGCACGGTCCGTGAGCGCGGCACGCAGCTCCGTGTTCGAGGCGACGATCCGGCCGAACCGGAACAGCTCGTCCTCGACGTCGTCGAGCACGCCCGACTGCTGAGCGGCGGTGAGGTCCGCGACGTTCGCCAGCTCCTCCAGCGCGTCCGCCAGGTCGCGCGACTGCGACCAGCGGGTGCGCACCATGCCGGAGACCAGATCGGCGGTCGTCCCGCTCACCTGGCCGCCGAGGAGACGCTCGGCGAGCGCGGCCTTGGCCTCACCGGACTGCGCCGGGTCGGTCAGGACCCGACGCAGCGACACCTCGCGGTCGAGCAGCGCGGTGACGGCGGCCAGCTCGTCGGCGAGCGTGCCGGCGTTCACGGACGTGGAGTCCGTCAGCGCGTCGAGACGCTCACGTGCGGCTGCCAGGGCCTCGCGGCTCGCTCCGTTCATCGCGCGGCCTCGGCCTTCTCCTCGAGCTCGTCGAGGAAGCGGTCGATCACGCGGGACTGGCGGGCGTGGTCCTCCAGGGACTCGCCGACCAGCTTGCCGGCCAGGTCGGTGGCGAGCTTGCCGACGTCCTGACGCAGCGCGGACGAGGCGGCCTTGCGGTCCGCCGCGATCTGGGCGTGACCGGCGGCGACGATCTCCTCGCGCTGGCGCTGACCCTCGGCACGCATCTCGGCGATGAGCGCGGCACCCTGCTCCTGCGCCTCCTGGCGCAGACGCGCGGCTTCGTGCCGGGCCTCGGCGAGCTGGGCCTTGTACTGCTCAAGGACGCTCTGGGCCTCGACCTGAGCGGCCTCGGCCTTCTCGATGCCACCTTCGATCGCCTCGCGACGCTCCTCCAGAACCTTGTTGATGTTCGGGAGCAGCTTCTTCCAGAAGAAGAAGAACACGATGGCGAAGGCGATGGCGCCGACGAGCAGCTCGGGGCCCGGAGGAACGAGCGGGCTCTGCTCCTCCTCGGCCGCCAGCTGTACCAGGTTGGCGATCACATCAGTGCCTTTCGTGGATGTGTGTCAGTAAGGGAAGTGATTACTTACCGAACACGAACGGCATGACGATGCCGATGAGGGCGAGCGCCTCACAGAAGGCGAAGCCGAGGATCTGGTTGGCGCGGATCAGGCCGGCGGCCTCGGGCTGACGGGCCAGGGCCTGGGTGCCGTTACCGAAGATGATGCCGACGCCGACGCCGGGGCCGATCGCGGCCAGACCGTAGCCGATGGAGCCGAGCGAACCGGTGACGGCGGCGAGGGTCTCAGTGGCAGCCATGCTGATTCTTCCTTCTCTTTGCGGACCGGTGGGAGTTGGCCACCGGACGTTCAGGGGGTGTGGGTGGGGCGGGACTCAGTGGTGCTCGGCGAGAGCGCCCTGGATGTACGAGCAGGCGAGGAGCACGAACACGTACGCCTGGACCGCCTGCACGAAGAGCTCGAAGAGGATCATGACGATCGTCATGACGAAGGAGACGCCGGCCGCCGGGATCATCACGCCGTTCAGCAGGTACCAGGAGGCCACGGTGAACATGACCAGCATCAGGTGACCGGCGAACATGTTGGCGAAGAGCCGGACCGCGTGGGTGAAGGGGCGGACGATCAGGTTCGAGAAGAACTCGATGACCATGACCAGCGGCAGCACCGGGCCGAGCGACTTGTCGTAGCCGGTGACGTTCTTGAAGAAGCCGACGAAGCCGTGCCTCTTGAAGGTCAGCGCGACCCAGGTGACGTAGACGATGCCGGCGAGGACGATCGGGTACGCGATGATCGACGACACCGGGAACTGTGCCAGCGGGATCACGGACCAGACGTTCATGATCCAGACGAAGAAGAACAGCGAGACCATGAGGGGGACGTACTTCTCGCCCTCACGCTTGCCGAGCGTCTCGTAGACGATGCCGCGGCGGACGAAGTCGTAGCCGGCCTCGCCGATCATCTGGAGCTTGCCCGGGACGACCTTGGCCTTGCCGAACGCCATCCAGAAGAACGAGACGACGATCAACGTGGTGAGCAGCGCGAGCAGCATCACCTTGTTGAACTCGAACCCGCCCACCGTGGCGATCGGCTTGAACAGGAACGAGTGCAGGCCCGGAGCCGGGAAGCCACAGCCGTTGTCGGACAGGATGCGGCAATCCCACTCAAAGGCGAGCTGGGTCGGGTCAGCACTCACCGCGGGCTCCTTCGGCGTGACGCATGGGTACGGCAACCTCGTTGTGTCGGCGCGGCGCGCAGCCGCGAGTCGGCACCGGACTGGTGATACGGATGTGGGGGCGGCTCTGGGGCATCAAGCCTCGCGATCGAGCAGGCGTCAGCTCGGATGCCCGCGCCCGCGATGCCGCAGTTGGAACCGGACGATAGCAGGAGTTCCCCCGGGCCTTTATCCCGCCCCTACCCCTCACGTCTTCGGCCCCGACTTCTCGGTCTTCTCGCTCTTCTCGGGTTCCGGGTCGATGTAGAAGATCTTGGCCTTCATGTGCGCGCGTGCCTGCGCGGCCATCCACACGACGGTCGCGACGACGAGCGCCACCGCGAACGCCTTCGCGTTGAAGAGAGAGGTGTCCTGGAAGAGGGCTACGAAGATCAGGAGAAGCAGGAGCTGGGCGACGTAGAGCATCAGCCCCATGGCCTGGAACAGCTGCGGGAGCGTTTTTGCCGTCCACTGCAGGACGTACAGGCCGATCCCCATGAAGAGGATCGCGAGCAGCGTACCGATCGTCGCGCCGAGCGCGCCCTTGCCGCCGGCGACCGCAGCGCTGACGGCGACGACGATCGCGCCGACAGCCGCTGTGGGCACAGCGCACTGCAGAAGATTCCGGGCGTCATGGGACGGCATGGCGGCAACTCCGCTTTTCACAGGGGGCAGGGTGTCGTCATGGACGAGCGTAGTCCCGGTCGGAGGGGGTGAAGACCTCACACCGTCGGACCGTCGCACTACGGTCCTTCGACTCTGTCCGGGTTCTCGTGAACGGTATCACAAACTATTTGATGAGGTCTTTACCTGGTTGGTGTGCTCGGTGTCACACATGAGGGTGACAGCGCGCATATGTGCTGGAACGGCGCCCTTATGTCTGGTATTGGGGCGCTTCGCTCCCCCACGGTTTGGCAATGCTCTAGTCAGATTCTTACCTTGCCGTCAGCGGGACGAGCCGGCCTTCCGCCGGTCCAGGAAGCGCGAACGGGCGCCGAGAGCGGTGGCCCCGTTGACGGACCCGTTGACCCCGGCGGCCACCGGAGTGCGCGGTTCCTCCTCCTCGGCCGGAGCGGCCTCGCCGCCCGGCGTCCGCGGAGTGGCCGCCGCCGGCTCCGCCACGGGCCCCCGGCGCCGGTAGCGCGGCGGCACCAGCGCCTGCGCCCACCGCGGGACGCGGGGCGTGAAGCGCGGCAGCAGCAACAGGACCAGCCCGAGTGCGCTGAGGATCACCACGCCGAGCACGATCCACATGGACGCCGAGTTCACCGAGTAGGCCAGGGCACCGAACGCGATCAGCGCCGACCAGAAGTACATGATCAGGACGGCCCGGCTGTGCGAGTGGCCGATCTCCAGCAGGCGGTGGTGCAGATGCCCCCGGTCCGCCGCGAACGGGGACTGGCCCCGCCAGGTGCGCCGCACGATGGCCAGCACCAGGTCGGCGGCCGGGATGGCGATGATGGTCAGCGGCAGCAGCAGCGGGATGTACACCGGCACCGTCTGGTGCACGGCCGCCTTCTCCGACCCCGCGAACAGCTTCAGGGCGTCCGGGTCGACCTGTCCCGTGATGGAGATCGCACCCGCGGCGAGCACCAGGCCGATCAGCATCGACCCGGAGTCGCCCATGAAGATCCGCGCCGGGTGCATGTTGTGCGGCAGGAAGCCCAGGCACATGCCCATCAGGATCGCCGAGAACAGGGTGGCCGGCGCCGCGGCCTCGATGCCGTACGACACCCACACGCGGTAGGCGTAGAGGAAGAACGCCGCCGAGGCGATGCAGACCATGCCCGCCGCGAGACCGTCGAGACCGTCGACGAAGTTGACCGCGTTGATGGTGATGACGACCAGCGCCACCGTCAGCAGGGTCCCCTGCCACTGGGTCAGCGCCACCGAGCCGAAGCCGGGGATCGGCAGCCACAGGATCGTCAGACCCTGCATGACCATGACGCCGGCGGCGATCATCTGGCCGCCCAGCTTGATCAGGGCGTCGATCTCGAACTTGTCGTCCAGGACACCGATCAGCCAGATCAGCGCGGCGCCGGAGAGCAGCGCCCGCGGCTCGTTGGAGTTCTCGAAGACCGTGCTGAGGTTCGCCAGGTGGTCGGCGACCAGCAGTCCCGCGCACAGGCCGAAGAACATGGCGATACCGCCGAGGCGCGGAGTCGGTTCCCGGTGCACGTCACGTGCCCGGATCTCCGGCATCGCCCCGGCCACGATCGCGAACTTCCGCACCGGCCCTGTGAGCAGGTACGTCACCGCGGCCGTGATGCAGAGCGTCAGCAGGTATTCACGCACGGGCTTCCCCACAGGTCTCGCTGGCCATCTCAGCCCCACACCCTAGCGAGGCGCGCATATGGTTGGGGACTTCCGGGTAGCGACGATGGTTGCACGTGTGGCTGTGCACCCGGGTGCGGGTACCCCCGCTCAGCCGGGATACGGGGGAAATCCGGCGGCCAGCTCCCTCACTTCTTCACGCACGCGCACGGCCTCGGCCTCGCCGCGCAGCACCCCCGCCAGCAGGGCCGCGATCCGCGCCATCTCCTTCTCCCCCATGCCCTGGGTGGTCAGCGCCGCCGTGCCCAGGCGCAGGCCCCGGGCGTCGCCGTGCGGCAGGGCGCAGCAGTCCAGGACGATCCCGGCGGCGGCGAGCAGTCCGCGCCCGGTCCGGCCGTCGACGCCGAGGGGGGCGGGGTCGGCGGTGATCAGGTGGGTGTCGGTGCCGCCGGTGGTGACGACGAGGCCCTCCGCGGCGAGTCCCGCGGCCAGGACCCGGGCATTGGCGACCACCTGATGGGCGTACGCGGTGAACGCCGGTGTCGCCGCCTCGCCGAACGCGACGGCCTTGGCGGCGATGGTGTGCATCTGGGCACCGCCCTGGGTGAACGGGAACACCGCCCGGTCCACCCGCTCGGCCAGTTCGTCGCCGCACAGGACCATCCCGCCGCGCGGACCGCGCAGCACCTTGTGGGTGGTGGCGCACACGATGTCGGCGTACGGCACCGGACTGGGCGCCGCTCCCCCGGCGACGAGCCCGATGGGATGGGCGGCGTCGGCGATGAGATACGCGCCGGCCTCGTCGGCGATCTCCCGGAAGAGGGCGTAGTCGATGTGGCGGGGGTAGGCGATCGACCCGCAGACGATGGCCTTCGGCCGGTGCGTGCGGGCGAGGGACCGCACCTGGTCGTGGTCGATCAGCCCGGTCTCGGCGTCCACGCCGTAGGGCACGAAGTCGAACCAGCGGCCGGAGAAGTTGGCGGGCGAACCGTGGGTGAGGTGGCCGCCGTAGGGCAGGCCGAGCGCCAGGACCGTGTCCCCGGGCCGCAGCAGCGCCGCGTACGCGGCCAGGACGGCCGAGGAGCCGGAGTGGGACTGGACGTTGGCGTGCTCGGCGCCGAACAGCGCCCTGGCCCGGTCGACCGCGATCCGCTCGGCGACGTCGACCAGCTCGCAGCCGCCGTGGTGCCGGGCTCCGGGGTAGCCCTCGGCGTACTTGTTGGCGAGCGGGGAGCCGAGCGCGGCCAGCACGGCCGGCGAGGTGAAGTTCTCGGCGGCGATCATCTGGAGCGTCGTCGCCTGCCGGTCCCGTTCCGCGAGCAGGACCTCCGCCAGCTCGGGATCCTGCCGGCGCAGGACATCGGCCTCGACGAGAACAGGGGTGACCGACATGGTGGGCTCCGGGCGTCGACGGTGACGTAAGCCCAATGTAGGCCCGGTGCCGTCGGCCCGCGCGGCTACATCCGCGCGGGTACTCCGGTCAGGGCCGTCACGACGGGATCCAGCGCCTGGTGTATCTCGTCGCCGATGGAGCGGAAGAAGGTGAGCGGGGCGCCGTAGGGGTCGAAGACCTCGTCCGCCTCCGCGGTGGGCGCCAGCAGCCAGCCGCGCAGCGCGGCGGCGGCCCGGACCAGGGCGCGGGCGCGCTCGACGACGCCGTCCTCCAGCGGAGGCAGCGTCGCCGGGTCGATGGCCCGCACCAGGCGGGTGAACTCCTTCAGCGTGAAGGTGCGCAGGCCCGCCGAGTGGCCCATCGAGACCACCTGGGCGCGGTGGTCCCGGGTCGCGGTCAGGACCAGGTCGGCCCGGATCACGTGTTCGTCGAGGAGCTCCCGGCCGACGAACCCGGAGGCGTCCGCGCCGAAGTCGGCCAGCACGGTCTCCGCGTTGGCCTCCATGGGGGCGCCCTCGTGGCCCCAGGTGCCCGCGCTCTCCACGATCAGCGCACCGCCGAGGATGCCGAGCCGCTGCGCCACGAAATGGCGGGTCAGCCGCTCGGTGATCGGCGAGCGGCACACATTGCCGGTGCTGACGTGGAGGATGCGGAAGCTGTCGCGCGGAAGCCCGACGAAAGTGGTCGTGATCTCCGCAGCACGTTCCCCGTTGCCTATGCCACGCCCCGCGTCAGGGGCTGTCAATTCGCCACCTCGAGGTCGGGGACGACCTTGCGCAGCTCGTCCGCCGAGATCGCGCCCGCGCGCAGCAGCAGCGGCACCTCACGGGTGACGTCGACGATCGAGGAGGGGACGTTGCCGGGCGTGGGGCCGCCGTCGAGGTAGACGGAGACGGAGTCGCCGAGCATGCCCTGGGCGGCGTCGCAGTCCTCCGGCGCCGGGTGCCCGGTGAGGTTGGCCGAGGAGACGGCCATCGGGCCGACGTCGGTGAGCAGCTCGATGGCGACCGGGTGCAGCGGCATGCGCACGGCGACCGTGCCCCGGGTGTCGCCGAGGTCCCACTGGAGGGACGGCTGGTGCTTGGCGACCAGGGTCAGCGCGCCCGGCCAGAACGCGTCGACGAGTTCCCAGGCCAGCTCGGAGAAGTCGGTGACCAGTCCGTGCAGGGTGTTCGGGGAGCCGATGAGCACGGGCGTGGGCATGTTGCGGCCCCGGCCCTTGGCGTCGAGCAGGTCGCCCACGGCCTCCTTGGAGAAGGCGTCGGCACCGATGCCGTACACGGTGTCCGTCGGCAGCACCACGAGCTCGCCACGGCGGACGGCGGACGCGGCCTCGCGCAGACCGGTCGTGCGGTCGGTCGCGTCGTTGGTGTCGTAACGCCGTGCCATATCTAGCGGGCCTCCTCGTACACGTACTGCTGCGGGAAAAGAGTCTGGACGGTCACGGCGTCGCCTTGCGGGCGGTGGCGAAGCGCGGCCGCTTGTTGAGGTCGGGGTGGTCGGCCGCGTCGGCCCAGCCCCGCTCCTCGGTGAAGATCCACGGCACCTGGCCGCCCTGGGTGTCGGCGTGCTCGACGACGACCACGCCGCCGGGGCGCAGCAACCGGTGCGCGGTGCGCTCCAGACCGCGGATGAGTTCGAGGCCGTCCTCGCCGGAGAACAGGGCGAGTTCGGGATCGTAGTCGCGTGCCTCGGGGGCCACGTACTCCCACTCGGTGAGCGGGATGTACGGCGGGTTGGAGATGACCAGGTCGACCTGGCCGTCGAGGTCGGGGAAGGCGTCGAGGGCGTTGCCCTGCCGCAGGTCGACCCTGGACCCCTCCATGTTCTTGCGGGTCCAGCGCAGCGCGTCCTCGGACAGCTCGACGGCGTGCACCCGGGAGCGCGGGACCTCCTGGGCGAGGGCGAGCGCGATGGCGCCCGAGCCCGTGCAGAGGTCGACGATGAGCGGCTCGACCACGTCCATCGCGCGTACGGCGTCTATGGCCCAGCCCACCACCGACTCCGTCTCGGGGCGGGGCACGAAGACGCCGGGCCCGACCTGGAGCTCCAGGTACCGGAAGAAGGCGCGGCCGGTGATGTGCTGGAGCGGCTCGCGCTGCTCCCGGCGGGCGATGACCTCCCAGTACCGGGCGTCGAAGTCGGCGTCCTTGACCGAGTGCAGCGCGCCACGCTTCACGCCGTGCACGAACGCGGCGAGTTCCTCCGCGTCGTTGCGCGGCGAGGGCACGCCGGCGTCGGCCAGCCGCTGGGTGGCCTGCGCCACCTCCGCGAGCAGCAGGTTCACGCTCGTCCTCCGGTACTCAAGTCTCCGTGCCTTACGCGGCCGCGAGCTTGGCGGCCGAGTCCGCGTCGACGCATGCCTGGATCACCGCGTCGAGTTCGCCGTCCAGGACCTGGTCCAGGTTGTACGACTTGAAGCCGACCCGGTGGTCCGAGATGCGGTTCTCCGGGAAGTTGTACGTGCGGATCTTCTCGGAGCGGTCGACGGTGCGGACCTGGCTGCGTCGGGCGTCGGCGGCTTCCTTCTCCGCCTCCTCCTGCGCCGCGGCGAGCAGCCTGGAGCGCAGGATACGCAGTGCCTGCTCCTTGTTCTGCAGCTGGCTCTTCTCGTTCTGGCAGGAAGCGACCACTCCGGTGGGCAGGTGCGTGATGCGCACGGCGGAGTCCGTGGTGTTGACGGACTGCCCGCCGGGCCCGGAGGAGCGGTAGACGTCGATGCGCAGATCGTTGGGGTTGATCTCGACCTCGACCTCCTCGGCCTCCGGCGTGACCAGCACACCGGCCGCGGAGGTGTGGATCCGGCCCTGCGACTCGGTCGCGGGCACGCGCTGCACGCGGTGCACCCCGCCCTCGTACTTCAGCCGGGCCCAGACGCCCTGACCGGGCTCCGTGGCACCCTGGCCGCCCTTCGTCTTCACGGCGACCTGGACGTCCTTGTAGCCGCCGAGCTCGGACTCGGTGGCGTCGATGATCTCGGTCTTCCAGCCGACGCGCTCGGCGTAGCGCAGGTACATGCGCAGGAGGTCACCGGCGAACAGGGCGGACTCGTCGCCGCCGGCGCCGGCCTTGATCTCCAGGATGACGTCCTTGTCGTCGCTGGGGTCACGGGGGACCAGCAGCAGCCGGAGCTTCTCGGTGAGCTCCTCGCGCTGCTTGTCCAGCTCCTTGACCTCGGCGGCGAAGTCCGGGTCGTCCGCGGCGAGTTCGCGGGCGGTCTCGATGTCGTCGCCCGTCTGCTTCCAGGAGCGGTAGGTGGCGACGATCGGGGTGAGCTCCGCGTAGCGCTTGTTCAGCCTGCGCGCGTTGGCCTGGTCGGCGTGGACCGACGGGTCGGCGAGGCGCTGCTCCAGATCGGCGTGCTCGGCGACGAGTTCCTCGACGGCCTCGAACATCTTTCGGCTCCTGAAATGCGTACGAAGGGAAGTGGCAGGGCGACCAAAAACGCCGGTCCCGGACGCACCCGGGCGGGGGCGCGGCCGTGGACCGGCGAAATGGGGCTCGCTACTTCTTGGAGCCGGCAGCCTTGCCGAAGCGGGCCTCGAAGCGGGCCACACGGCCACCGGTGTCGAGGATCTTCTGCTTGCCCGTGTAGAACGGGTGGCACTCGGAGCAGACCTCGGCACGGATGGCGCCGCTGGTGATGGTGCTACGAGTCGTGAACGACGCGCCACAGGTGCAGCTGACCTGCGTCTCGACGTACTCGGGGTGGATGTCGCGCTTCAAGGGAGTCTCCTAGTTTCGGGAGGGCACCGGGTCGCAGCCGCGGGGATGCGGAGGCGTGAACCGGGACCGACGTACCAGTCTGCCAGGACTGGGCCCATCCCCCAAAACGAGGGGTGACCGCCGGGTATTCCCGGGGCCGGCGCGGAGGGGCCGCGGGCGCTAGCCGGCGCTGACGACGTCCTCCGCCTGGCCGGTGGCGGTTCCCTCGGTGGCCGACTTCGGGATGGCCTTGTCGGCCTTCAGGGCCTTCCAGACCTGCGCCGCCTTCTCCTCCTCGACCAGGACGCGGTTGCCGTCGGCGGGGTCGTACTGGACCGGCATCGTGACCATCGTCATGTTCTTGGGGCTGATGCCCTTCAGACCGTTGACGAAGGAGAGGAGCTTGTTCACCGAGCCGAGGTCGGAGTCGGTGGTGACGGTCTTGGTCGCGGTGTCGGCCAGGTCGTACAGCTTCTTCGGGCTGGTGAACAGGCCGACGTCCTTGACCTGCGCGATCAGCGCCTTGATGAAGGCCTGCTGGAGCTGGATGCGGCCGAGGTCGGAGCCGTCGCCGACGCCGTGGCGGGTACGGACCAGACCGAGGGCCTGTTCGCCGGTCAGCCGGTGGGTGCCGGCCTTGAGGTCGAGGTGGCTGTCCGAGTCGTTGATGTCCTCGGTGGTGGTGATCTCGACGCCGCCGAGTTCGTCGACCAGCTTCTGGAAGCCGCTGAAGTCGACCTCCAGGTAGTGGTCCATGCGCAGGTCGGTGAGGGACTCGACGGTCTTGACGGCGCAGGTGGCCCCGCCGGTGGAGTACGCGGAGTTGAACATGACGCCGCTCGCCGCGTCATGGGTGGTGCCGTCGGTGTCGGTGCACTCGGGGCGGTCGACGATGGTGTCGCGCGGGATGGAGACCACGCCGGCCTTCTTGTGGCCCTGGTAGACGTGCACGATCATCGCGGTGTCGGAGCGGGCGGTTCCGTCGTCCTTGCCGCCGCCGACCTCGCCGTTGGAGCCGGAGCGGGTGTCGGAGCCGAGGACCAGGATGTTCTCGGAACCGTTGTCGACCTTCGTCGGGCGGTCGGTGCCGAGCGCCTGGTCGATGTCGACGCTGTCGAGGTTGCCGTTGAGCTTGAAGTACACGTACCCGGCTCCGGTACCGCCGAGGACGACGATGCCTGCGGCGGTCCAGGCCATGATCCGCAGGCCCTTGCGCTTCTCGCGGGGCTTGCGGCGGTGCCCCTTGGGGGGACGGCTCGGGCCCTCGGGACCGGAGTCCCCGGGTATGGCAGGCCCCTGTGCGCTCTCGGCAGACATGTGCTCCTCGGCTCTCGTCCGGTCGGTTACCCCCAGCTTTCAGGGTCAGGCGTGGTCGGTTGTCCCTACCGCACCATGGTCGCTCCGCCCGGTCAGACGGCGAAACCCGGGAAAGGGTTGCACAACGCGCTGTGGCCGCCCTGTGAAAGGGCGGCCACAGCGCGTGCTGGGTCATAACGGGCAGAGGCCCCGCTCACCTGCGATGTCAGCCGAAGATGTCGTACTGCTTGAAATCGGTGCCGACCGACACCCTTGTGGCGAAGATCTCGCTGGTGGCCTTGCCGGTGCCCTTGTAGAGGTAGAGCGTGCCGCCGGGTGTACGGGCCAGCAGGTCGGCCTTGCCGTCGCCGGTGATGTCACCGATCGCGGCGAGCTTGTCGTAACCCGTGCTGCTCCAGGTACGCACCTTGGTCCGCGCGGCGAAGGGGGCCGAGGCCGAGCCCGTGCCCTTGTACAGGTAGACGGCGCCGTTGCTGCGGGTCCGCGTGATCAGGTCGTTCTTTCCGTCACCGTTGAAGTCACCGTGGCCGACCACCTGGTCGTACTGCTTCCAGCCGGTGCCCGAACCGACCTGGACACGTCCCGAGAAACCGCCGGTGCCGGTGCCCTTGTAGACCCACATCCGGCCGCTGGAGTCGATGCACATCAGGTCGGGCAGGTAGTCGCCGGTGACGTCACCGGGTGCCACGATGCGGTAGCGGCTCCCCCATCCGTCGCGCAGCTTGGAAGTGGCCCAGGAGCCACTGGAAGGCACCCAGTGCTTCCAGAACACGTCCCCGTCGGAACTGCGGCGGACGATCATGTCCTGGAAGCCGTCGCGGTTGAAGTCGCTCTGGAGGATGACGTTGTGGGGCCACCAGCCCCAGGACTGGCGGGCACCGAAGGACGTGCCCTTGGAGTCCTTCTCGTAGCCGGTCTTGGTGGACGCGTTGCGCACCCACAGGTCGGCCTTGTCGTCGAAGCTCAGGTTGGTGTCGTCCACCCGCGGCCAGGCCGCGCCGACGTAGGTGCTGACCTTGGCGAAGACGCTGTAGGCGCCCTTGGCGACACAGTCCTGCACACCCCAGGAGACGACGCCCACGATGCGGTTGTTCACCACGAGCGGGCCGCCGGAGTCGCCGTTGCAGGCGGAGGTGGTGCCGCTGTCGCTGCCGCTGGCGGGCAGGCCCGCGCAGACCATGTGGCTCTTGACGAAGTCGGGGCCGTAGGCACCGGTGCAGGTCGCGTCGGACTGGATCGGCAGGGTGGCCGTCTTCAGCGTCTCGGAGATGTCCTGCGAGGTGGAGCTGGTGCGGCCCCAGCCGTAGACCTTGGCGCTGGTCCCGGCCGCGTAGGAGGCGGTGTCGGTGGACGTCGTCATCCGGATCGGGGTCGCCTTGACCGGGTTGGCCAGGGTGAGCACCGCGATGTCGTTGTCGATCGTCCGCGCGCTGTAGGACGGGTGGTTCCACTGGCGCAGGACGCCGGTGGCGGTGCCGCCGTTGAGGTCCTCGTCGGGCAGCCGGGTGGCGCCGGTGACGACCGCGCCGTACGCGTTCCAGTTGTAGCCCTGGACGCAGTGCGCTGCGGTGAGGATCTTCGTCGGCGAGACCACCGCGCCGCCGCAGAAGAAGCCGAGGTCCCTGGCCTCGTCGTAGTACCAGAGCTGGGCCATCCACGGCGCGCTGGTGATGCTCGTGGTGGAACCGCCGATGATCTTCGCGTCGACCACGGAGGAGCTGCCGTACGAGGACTTCGCGGAGTCCTCCCCGGCGATGTCGTCGGAGGCGACGGCTCCGGCGATGCGCCGCTCCAGCTCGGCGAGCGTCGGGGACCCGGTGCTCGTCATGGCGGGCGGGCTGGGCTGCGCGGGGGCGGCACCGGCCGACGAGGTCAGCAGGGCCGCGCCGACGGCGGCGACCACACCGGCCGCGGCCACGGGCAGGGCGATCCGTATCCGGCGTCTGTGCCGTCCGCCCCCGGACATGGCTGTACCCACGAATGTCCCCCCTCGGGATCACAAGTTCGAAGAGCGAGATCGTACCCCCGGCCCCGGCAACGCAGAGGGCCGCCCCCTTGAACAGGGGGCGGCCCTTACGCCCCAAGGGGCGCGGGGAACTGCGCGATCAGTCGCGGACGGCCCGCGGCCGACGGACGACCCAGAAGGATCCGGGCGACTAGTCGCCGTTTCCGGGCGTCGGCGTCGTCTTCTGGATCTGCATCAGGAACTCGACGTTCGACTTGGTCTGCTTCATCTTGTCGAGCAGCAGCTCGATCGCCTGCTGCTGGTCGAGCGCGTGCAGCACCCGCCGCAGCTTCCAGACCACCGCGAGCTCCTCGTTGCCGAGCAGGATCTCTTCCTTACGGGTACCGGACGCGTCCACGTCCACCGCCGGGAAGATGCGCTTGTCGGCGAGCTTCCGGTCGAGCTTGAGCTCCATGTTGCCGGTGCCCTTGAACTCCTCGAAGATCACCTCGTCCATGCGGGACCCGGTGTCCACCAGCGCGGTGGCGAGGATGGTCAGCGAACCGCCGTCCTCGATGTTGCGGGCCGCACCGAAGAAGCGCTTCGGCGGGTACAGGGCGGTCGAGTCGACACCACCGGACAGGATGCGGCCGGAGGCCGGCGCCGCCAGGTTGTAGGCGCGGCCCAGGCGGGTGATCGAGTCGAGCAGCACGACGACGTCGTGGCCCAGCTCCACCAGACGCTTGGCGCGCTCGATGGCGAGCTCGGCGACCGTGGTGTGGTCCTCGGCCGGGCGGTCGAAGGTCGAGGAGATGACCTCGCCCTTGACCGACCGCTGCATGTCGGTGACCTCTTCCGGACGCTCGTCGACCAGGACGACCATCAGGTGGCACTCGGGGTTGTTGTGGGTGATCGCGTTGGCGATCGCCTGCATGATCATGGTCTTGCCGGTCTTCGGCGGGGCCACGATCAGACCGCGCTGGCCCTTACCGATCGGCGACACGAGGTCGATGATGCGGGTGGTGAGCACGCCCGGGTCCGTCTCCAGACGGAGGCGGTCCTGCGGGTACAGCGGGGTGAGCTTGTTGAACTCCGGGCGGCCACGGCCGTGTTCGGGCGCCATGCCGTTGACGGAGTCCAGGCGGACCAGCGCGTTGAACTTCTCGCGGCGCTCGCCCTCCTTGGGCTGACGGACCGCGCCGGTGACGTGGTCGCCCTTGCGCAGGCCGTTCTTGCGGACCTGGGCGAGGGAGACGTACACGTCGTTCGGGCCGGGCAGGTAGCCGGAGGTCCGGATGAACGCGTAGTTGTCGAGGATGTCGAGGATGCCCGCGACGGGGATCAGCACGTCGTCGTCGGCGACCTGCGGCTCCTGCACCTCGTCGCGCCCGCGACGGCCACGGCGGTCGCGGTAACGGCCGCGACGGCCACGGCGTCCGCCGTCGAAGTCGTCGTCGTCCTGCGGGCCGGTGTTGCGGTCCTGACGGCCGCCGCCCTGCTGCTGACCCTGCTGCTGGCCGCCGCGCTGGCCGCCCTGCTGGTCGTCGCCCTTGCGACGGTCGCCGCGGTCGCCACCGCGGTCACCGCGGTCACGGTCCCGGCCGCGCTCACGGCGGTCGCGGCGACGGCCCTCGCCGCCCTCGGCGTCGCCCTGCGGCTGCGCCGACGCGTCGGCCTTCGACTGCTCGCCCTTGGCCTCGGCGGCGATCGTCTCCGGCGCCGAGGCGGGGGCGCCGGCGTCGGCGGTGGCCCGACGGCGGCGGCGCTCGGCCGGGGCGTCGTCCGCGCCGGACTCGTCCGCGTTCGCCCGGGAACCGGCGGGCTGGCCGGGAATCTCGATCTGCTGCTGCGCCACGGCCTGCTCGGCGGGCGTCTCGGCCTTCGCCGCCTTCTTGGCGGGGGCCTCGTCACCCGTACGGGCCTTGGAGGTGGCCCGGCGCTTCGGCTTGGTCTCGGTGGCCGCCTCGGCGGTCTTGGCCGGGGCACCGCCTCCGGCCTGCGCCTCCTTGATGACCTCGATCAGCTGGCTCTTGCGCATACGCGCGGTGCCCCTGATGCCGAGGCCGGATGCGACCTGCTGCAGCTCGGCCAGCACCATGCCCTCAAGGCCGGTACCGCGGCGCCGCCGGGAGCCGGCACCGGTGGCAGGCGCGGAGGCGTCCGTGGCGGGCGCGGCAGCGGTCTCCTCGACACGTGCGCCCATCAGATCGGTGGTGTCGCTCACGAAGGGTCCTTCCCTGGAGCGGACGTCGGCCTGTCTGGCTCGGCGACCGGTTGTGCTGTCCGGCCTTGGTCCCTGTCGTGGACCGGCCGGGGCGGTGGTCCGCCAAAGCGGCGGAAGAAATAATCGGTGATGGCGCTTCCCAGAGCAGTGACACCGCTTGTCCGTGTCACGTGGCTCGGTCGCACCGGCTCCGGAGCGTGCCCGGCGAGTCGCTCAGTGCTCGTGTACGAGGTACTGCCCGCGTACGTCGTACGGAACACAGTGCGACTTGGGAGGCTCCCGGAAGAATGTCTGTCCCGGACGGGGACACAAAGCACCTCGCCATGGTGGGGTCGGGTGCAGACTTGAGGTTAACACTACCGGATCCAACAAACATTCCCCCTCTCGAAATCCGGCAACCGGACGTATTCAGATGTCGCCGGAAGGAGCGAGCGGCAGCACGCTCGCTCCGCGTGCGTCGAGTTCCAGCCGGTTCGCGGCCCAGCCCCCGCCCGCCAGATCGGCCACCTTGTCGGCACTGTCGGCATCCGCCAGCGCCAGCACGGTGGGTCCCGCCCCGGAGATGACCGCCGGGATCCCGTCGGCCCGCAGCCGCTCCACCAGCGCGGCGCTCTCCGGCATGGCCGGGGCGCGGTACTCCTGGTGCAGCCGGTCCTCGGTGGCGGGCAGCAGCAGCTCGGGGCGCCTGGTCAGGGCCTCGACGAGCAGGGCGGCACGGCCCGCGTTGGTGGCGGCGTCGACATGCGGGACGGTACGCGGGAGCAGACCGCGCGCGGTCTCGGTGAGGACCGGCTTCCCGGGCACGAAAACCACCGGAACGACGGAATCGGCGGGGTCCATCCTGATCGCCCGCGCGGCGCCGGCCTCCATCCAGGAGAGCGTGAAACCGCCGAGCAGACAGGCCGCGACATTGTCGGGGTGGCCCTCGATCTCGGTGGCGAGCTCCAGCAGCGCCGCGTCGTCGAGCCGGGACTCGCCGCCTATGGTCACGGCACGCGCGGCGACGATGCCCGCGCAGATGGCGGCGGAGGAGGAGCCGAGGCCGCGGCCGTGCGGGATGCGGTTGGCGCAGACGATCTCCAGACCGCGGGGCTGTCCGCCCAGCAGGTCGAAGGCGGTGCGCAGCGAGCGGACCAGCAGATGGCTCTCGTCGCGGGGAAGCGTCTCGCTGCCCTCACCCGCGATGTCGATGTGCAGCCCGGAGTCGGCCACCCGGACGACGACGTCGTCGTAGAGCCCCAGCGACAGGCCCAGGGCGTCGAAACCCGGGCCGAGGTTGGCGCTGGTGGCGGGAACGCGCACCCGGACGGCGGCGGCACGGAAGGCGGGACCGGCCATCTTGCGATGACTCTCCTTGAGCTGCGTGATGTGCGTGATGGTCGAAGACACTCGATACGTACGGAAGGACCCTCGGGCCGTGGAGACGGCGCGGCGCCGGATGCTCGGGCATATGCGGCGGGCGGGTTCGGTACAGCGTATCGAAGGAAGGTTCTGTGGCGACATAGGGCGCACAGGAGGCGCACGATGCGTGTCGTAAGCCCCCCGTGCACCCCTGTGCCGGGGCGGTCAGGCCAGGCCGAGCCGCTCCGCGGCGGTCGCCGCGTCGACGGGGACGGTGACCGGCTGCGGGGCGCCGGCGACGGCCCAGTCCGGGTCCTTCAGACCGTTGCCGGTCACGGTGCAGACGATCCGCTGGCCCGGGTCGACCAGGCCCTGGTCGGCGGCCTTCAGCAGACCGGCGACGGACGCGGCCGACGCCGGCTCCACGAAGACGCCCTCCTGGGCGGCCAACAGCCGGTAGGCGCGCAGGATCTCACGGTCCGTCACCTCGTCGATCCGGCCGCCGGACTCGTCCCGGGCGTTGAGCGCGAACTGCCAGGAGGCGGGGTTGCCGATCCGGATGGCGGTGGCGATGGTCGACGGGTCCTTGACGACCTCGCCGCGCACGATGGGCGCGGAGCCGGAGGCCTGGAAGCCCCACATGCGCGGGGTCCGCTTCGAGACACCGTCGGCCGCGTACTCGGTGTAACCCTTCCAGTACGCGGTGATGTTGCCGGCGTTGCCGACCGGCAGGACGTGGATGTCGGGGGCGTCGCCCAGCATGTCCACGATCTCGAAGGCGGCCGTCTTCTGGCCCTCGATACGTACCGGGTTGACCGAATTGACCAGCGCCACGGGGTAGTTGTCGCTCAGCGAGCGGGCGAGCGTGAGGCAGTCGTCGAAGTTCCCGTCGACCTGGAGGATCTTCGCGCCGTGCACCAGGGCCTGGCCCATCTTGCCGAGCGCGATCTTGCCCTGCGGCACCAGAACGGCCGAAACCATACCCGCGCGTACCGCGTAGGCGGCGGCGGACGCCGAGGTGTTGCCGGTGGAGGCGCAGATGACGGCCTTCGCGCCCTCCTCCTTGGCCCGCGTGATGGCCATGGTCATGCCGCGGTCCTTGAAGGAACCGGTGGGGTTGGCGCCCTCCACCTTGAGGTGGACCTCGCAGCCCGTGCGCTCGGAGAGCACCTGCGCGGGCACGAGCGGCGTACCGCCCTCGCGCAGCGTCACGACCCGCGTGGTCTCCGAAACCGGCAGCCGGTCCCGGTACTCCTCGATGATTCCGCGCCACTGGTGAGTCATTGCTGGTTACTCTCCTTCGACCCGCATGATGCTGGCGACACCACGCACGGTGTCGAGCTTGCGCAGCGCCTCGACGGTGCCGCCGAGGGCCGCGTCGGACGCACGGTGCGTCACTACGACGAGGGACGCCTCGCCGTCCTTGCCCTGCTGCCGGACGGTGTCGATGCTGACCCCGTGCTCGGCGAAGACGGTCGCCACCTGGGCGAGCACACCCGGCTTGTCGGCGACGTCGAGGCTGATGTGGTAGCGCGTGATGACATCGCCCATGCCCGAGACGGGCAGCGCGGCGTAGGCGGACTCGCCGGGTCCGGTGGTGCCGCTGAGCCGGTTGCGGCAGACGGCGACGAGGTCGCCGAGGACGGCGGAGGCGGTCGGGGCGCCGCCCGCGCCGGGACCGTAGAACATGAGCTGGCCGGAGGCGTCGGACTCGACGAACACCGCGTTGTACGCGCCGCGCACGGAGGCGAGGGGGTGGCTCAGCGGGATCATCGCGGGGTGCACGCGCGCGGTGACGGAGGCGCCGTCCCCGGCCCGCTCGCAGATGGCGAGCAGTTTGATGGTGCAGCCCATGCCCTTGGCGGAGGCGAAGTCGGCCGCGGTCACCTCGGTCATGCCCTCGCGGTAGACGTCGTCGAGGCGCACCCGGGTGTGGAAGGCGATGCCGGCGAGGATCGCGGCCTTGGCGGCGGCGTCGAAGCCCTCGACGTCGGCGGTGGGGTCGGCCTCGGCGTACCCGAGGGCGGTGGCCTCGTCGAGGGCCTCCTGGTAGCCGGCGCCCGTGGAGTCCATCTTGTCGAGGATGAAGTTGGTGGTGCCGTTGACGATGCCGAGCACCCGGTTGACCTTGTCCCCGGCGAGGGACTCGCGCAGCGGGCGGATCAGCGGGATGGCGCCGGCGACGGCGGCCTCGTAGTAGAGGTCCTTGCCGTGGGCCTCGGCCACCCCGTGCAGGTTGGCGCCGTCCTGGGCGAGGAGGGCCTTGTTGGCGGAGACGACGGAGGCGCCGTGCTCGAAGGCGGTGGTGATGAGGGAGCGGGCGGGCTCGATCCCGCCGATGACCTCGACGACCACGTCGATGTCGCCGCGTTTGACGAGCGCGGTGGCGTCGGTGGTGATCAGCTCGCGCGGGATGCCCTCGCGCACCTTGTCGGGCCGCCGCACCGCGACGCCGGCCAGCTCCACGGGGGCGCCGATGCGGGCGGCGAGGTCGTCGGCGTGCGTCGTCATGATGCGCGCCACCTCTGAGCCGACCACTCCACAGCCCAGCAGCGCCACCTTCAGCGGACGCGTACGCATCATCCGACCTCGTTTCCTTTACCTTCTGCGGTGGGACCAGTCTCACTCACCGGACCGGAGTTTCTGCCCCCGGTCCGGATCGTGAGATGTCTATTTCATTATGTTGGCAGGCCGGGACGGAAAATCTTCCGCCCGGCCCTCGTCGCCCGGTCGGCCCGGACTCATCCGACGTCGAGACGCAGGAGGTCCTCCTCCGTCTCCCGCCGGACGATCACCCGGGCCTCGCCCTCGTGCACGGCCACCACCGGGGGCCGGAGCACGTGGTTGTAGTTGCTGGCCATCGAACGGCAGTAGGCGCCCGTCGCCGGTACGGCGATCAGGTCGCCCGGTGCCAGGTCGGACGGCAGGAACGCGTCCCGCACCACGATGTCCCCGCTCTCGCAGTGCTTGCCGACGACGCGCGCGAGCATCGGCTCGGCGTCGGAGGTGCGGGAGACCAGGGCCACGCTGTACTCGGCGTCGTAGAGCGCGGTGCGGATGTTGTCGGACATGCCGCCGTCGACGGAGACATAGGTGCGCAGCCCGTCGAGGGGCTTGAGGGTGCCGACCTCGTACAGGGTGAACGCGGTCGGGCCGACGATGGCGCGGCCGGGCTCCACGGAGATCCGGGGCGTGCGCAGCTTCGCCGACTCGCACTCCCTGGTGACGATCTCGGTGAGGGCCTTGGCGATCTCGTGCGGCTCCCGCGGGTCGTCGTCGCTGGTGTAGGCGATGCCGAGCCCGCCGCCGAGATCGATCTCGGGCAGCTCGACCCCGTGCTCGTCCCGGATGTCCTTGAGCAGCCCGACGACCCGGTGGGCGGCGACCTCGAACCCGCTCATGTCGAAGATCTGCGAGCCGATGTGGGAGTGGATGCCGATGAGTTCGAGCCCGTCGAGCTGGAGGGCCCGGCGCACGGCCTCCGCGGCCTGTCCGCCGGCCAGCGGGATGCCGAACTTCTGGTCCTCGTGCGCGGTGGCGATGAACTCGTGGGTGTGGGCCTCGACGCCGACGGTGATCCGGATCTGCACGCGCTGGCGCCGGCCCAGCTCACGGGCGATGTGCGCGACGCGGACGATCTCCTGGAAGGAGTCGAGGACGATCCGCCCGACCCCGGCCCGCACGGCCCGCTCGATCTCCTCGGGCGACTTGTTGTTGCCGTGG
This sequence comes from Streptomyces sp. NPDC048002, assembly GCF_040653275.1. NCBI lineage: Bacteria > Bacillati > Actinomycetota > Actinomycetes > Kitasatosporales > Streptomycetaceae > Streptomyces > Streptomyces sp. NPDC048002. The sequence continues at coordinate 100,408 of NZ_JBEZNL010000025.1, forward strand.
AAGGCGATGCGGTCGGCGGGCATCCCGGCGGACAGTGCCGTGGCCAGCTCGCCGCCGGAGCACACGTCCAGGTTGAGCCCCTCCTCGTGCAGCCAGCGCACGACGGCCCGGGACAGGAACGCCTTGCCCGCGTAGAAGACGTCGGCCTCGGTGCCGAAGGCGGAGCGCCAGGCCCGCGCGCGGGCCCGGAAGTCGGCCTCGTCGACGACGTAGGCGGGGGTGCCGAACTCCTCGGCGATCCGGTTCACGTCGATCCCGCCGACGGTGACCACGCCGTCCTCGCCGCGGCCGACGGTCTGGGCCCACACCTTCGCGTCGAGGGCGTTGAGGTCGGCCGGCGGACCGGAGTAGTGCCCCTCGGGGAGGACATCGGCGTGACGGGGCCCGGCGGGGTGTGCGGAACGGCTCATGACTGTGGTGGCTTCCTCAGAGGTGTTCGGGTGCGTCGATGCCGAGCAGGGTCAGGCCACCGGCCAGCACCGCCCCGGCGGCTTCGGCGAGCGCGAGCCGGGCGCGGTGGGCGGCCGAGGGTTTCTCGGCACCGCGCGGCAGCACGGCGGGCAGCAGGACGAGCACGGCATCGGCGACGTCGACGAGGTGCCGGGCCAGCCGGTCGGGAGCGCGGTGCGCGGCGGCGGCCGCGAGGATACGGGGGTGGTCGGCGAGGGCGGTGACGAGGGGGCCGGGGGTGTGCGGGGCGGTGGGCTCCGCCGTGGATCCGAGGTCGGTGGCGTCGCGGGCGCCGTCGTCCGGGCGGTCGGCGCCCCAGTCTCCCGCGTCCCGCGGACCACCGGAGGTGAAGCCGAGGTCGGCGGCGTTGCGGGTGAGGGCGCGGGTGCGGGCGTGGGCGTAGCGGACCCGGAAGAGGGGGTTGGTCTCGCGCTGGACGAGGTGCTCGTCGGTGATACGGGGCCGGTCGTGGGCGGCGGGGTGCAGCAGCGCCCAGCGGCCGGCGTCGCGCCCGAGCGGACACGGATCGGAGGGGGCGGGCACGGGACGTACGTTGACGTCGAGCGGCGCGGGGGCCCCGGGCCGCCCGTAAGCGTCGACGCGCACACCGAGCACGTCCTCCCAGTCGGCCTCCGGCCGCCCCTCACAGCTGCCGCGCACCAGCGCACCCTGGGACCGCAGCAACCGGGCCACGACGTCCATCACCACGACGGCCCGCACCTCGCGCGGACAGTGCAACTGCACGACGTCCCCGCCGGCACCGTCCACATGCCCGTACCGCGGTCCGCGCCGCAGGATCTCCTCCACGAGGGCGCCGGGCGCGCTGCCGAGCAGACTGAAGTTGATGAACCCGGGCCCGGTGACGACGACATCGGCGACGCCGTCCGCCCCGACCAGATGGGGCCGGAGGATCTCGGCGACCCGTCGCGGGGGCTGCCCGGCCGGCCCGGCCAGCTGAAGGGCGACATTGGTGGCGTAGTCACCGCACCCACCAGGCCCCGGCGCGGTCACGACCACCCGCTCCGGCACGGCGACATGCAGTTCCCCGTCGTCGACAGCACGACGCACCGCGCGCAGCACGGTACGGGAGAGCTCGACGGGGGTCACGGGACAAGCGTAGGGGAGAAGGGGGGTGGGTAAGCGAGCGGGTTTGGGCGATGGTCCGGCATATGGACGGTGAGACGAGACACCTCACCGGTAGCGGGGGTCGCCGCTCCGGTAGCGGGGGTCGCCGCTACGGAACCGGCGAGGAAGTGCCTGCGGGGAAGCTCCACCCCCGCCACCGGATCAGCCCCCGCCCCGCCCCGCGTCACCGGCCCCCGCCCGAGCACCGAGAGCGCCCCGACTCCGCCCCATCAGTTCCTTTACGAGGCTGACGAGTTCGGCGGGCTCGAAGGGCTTGGCGAGAAAGGCATCGACGCCGACGTCCACACCACTGTCCACCTCGTACTGCGTACAGGCACTGACGATGGCGAGGGGCAGGTCCCGGGTCCGGGGATCGGCACGGAGCCGCGCCGCGGTGCGCAGCCCGTCCAGCCGGGGCATGACGACATCCAGCGTGACGACGTCCGGACGCACCTGATGAACGACTTCCAGACACTCGGCACCATCGGCCGCGGTCACGACCTCGAGGCCCTCCAGCTCGAGATTGACCCTGATCAACTGCCGGATGACCTTGTTGTCGTCCACAACAAGCACCCGGCCCGATGCACCTGGCACAACTCGAGAGTAGGTCCGGACCGGCCACCGCGTCCGGGTTTTGCCCACTTCCACCCTGTGCGGGCGACCCACCCCCCGTAAACGGGTTCCTGAACACCCCGGCTGAGCTGGTAGGGTTCTACCCGTCGCCGCCAAGCAAGGCAGCGGACACGCCCCCGTAGCTCAGGGGATAGAGCAACGGCCTCCGGAGCCGTGTGCGCAGGTTCGAATCCTGCCGGGGGCACCTTGTAGTAGGTGCCCAAAGACCCCGCCGTCAGCGAGTTCGCTGAGGACGGGGTCTTCGTGTGTTTGGTGCCGTTCGGCAGTGGTCACCCTGTGCGGCGGGGCAGGAGTGCGGGGGTTGTGAGGAGTAGGGCGCCTGCCAGGGCTATTGCTGTGCGGGGGGATGTGAGGGTCGCCAGGGTGCCCCAGGCCGCTGTGAGTAGGGCTGTGGTGGCCTTTGTTGTTACCGACCAGGCTGTGAGGGTGCGGGCGGCCCTGGTCGGGTGGGTGTGTTCCAGGCGGAAGGTCGCGCTGACGGGGTTGAAGAGGGCGCAGTGGAAGACGAGTGCGAACTGGGTGGCGACGACCAGGAGGAGGCCCGTTGTGCCGGGGCCGATGAAGGCCAGGGCCAGGGGCCAGGGGGTGCGTAGGGCTCCGGCCGCGAGCAGGGTTCTGTGCCGGCCGAAGCGGGTCGTCAGGGGGCGGACCAGGCGGGCGCCCAGGAGGCCGCCGGCTGCCGGGGCGGCGAAGGCCAGGCCGTACTGCCAGGGCGTGAAGCCGAGAGGGCCCAGCATCAGGACGGCCAACAGAGGTTGCGTGGCCATGACCAGGCCGTTGAAGAGGGCCGTGTTGAGGAGCAGGGCGCGTAGGGGTGGGGACTGGAAGGTGTGGCGCCAGCCGTCCAGGAGGGTGCGGGGGGCGAGGGTTACGGGGAGCGGGTGTTCGGGGGTTGAGTCGTGGGTGGCCTTGCCTCGGAGGAGCAGGGCCGAGAGGAGGTGGCTGAGGGCGTCCGCCGTTACGGTTGCCACCGGGCCCAGCAGGCCGATCGCCGCTCCGCCCAGGGGTGGGCCGACGAGGGTGGTCGTCCATGTCGTCGATTCGAGGCGGGTGTTGGCCGTCAGTAGGTGCTCGCCTGGTGGGAGCAGGGACTTCAGGTAGGCGCCGGACGCCGCTCGGAAGGTGATGTCCCCCGCCGCCATCGTGATCGCGACCAGGAGGAGTTGGGTGAAGGTGAGTGCCTCCAGGGCGTAGGCCGCGGGGATCGTGAGCAGTGCCGCTGCCCGTGTCAGGTCCATCGTGATCAGTACGCGGCGCTTTCGGCGGAACTCCACCCAGGGGCCCAGCGGGACCGCCACCGCCGCTCCCACCGCGGCGCCGGCCGACGCCAGTGCGGCGACCTCCGCCGGGCCGGAGTGCAGCACCTGGACCGCGATCAGCGGGAACGCCCCGAAGGCCAGCCAGGTGCCGAGCGCGCTCGTGGCGTACGCGGCCCAGAGGCGGCCGAAGCGTGGGCCCAGCGTGCCGCCGAGGAGGTGCCCGAGACGGTCACTGTCCTTCACTGCCTCGCCTCTTCGCCTCGGACATCGCCGTCCAGTCATCAAAGCGGGCTCGTCCCGTTCGGATCAAACAACCCGGGTGGCGGGTGGCACAACCGCTGGTTGTGTTCCTAGGCTGCCGACATGGATCTCGATACCGTCCGGACGTTTGTCGCCGTTGTCGACGCCGGTCGTTTTCAGGAGGCCGCGGACGCGCTCGGGGTCACTCAACAGGCCGTCTCCAAGCGCATTGCCGCCCTGGAGCGTCACCTCGGCGTCCGGCTGTTCACCCGGACCCCGCGTGGCGCCGAACTCACCATCGACGGACAGGCGTTCCTTCCTCACGCCCGGGAGTTGTTGAGTGTCGCCGAGCGGGCGGTCGGGTCGGTGCGGCCCGACCGGCGTCCGCTCCGTGTCGACGTCATCGCCTCACGTGTCGCGCCCTCGGGTCTGATGCGGGACTTCCACCGCACGCACCCCACCGTCGACCTCGATGTCGTCATGCTGGTCGACTTCCGGGACGCCCTCTCCGCGCTCCGGTCCGGTGCCATCGACGCCACCTTCCGCGCGGTCGGAGCGCCGGGGCTGCCCCTCCCCCAGGACATCGAGCACGTCCGGGTGCTCGACGAGCCGCTCCAGCTGCTGACCGGTCCGGCCCACGCGCTGGCGGGCGCGAGGTCGGTGGCTCTCGGGCGGCTCGCCGGGCACCGGATCTGGATGCCGGGCCTCGCCCCCGGTACCGAGTGGACGGCCTACTACGACTCCCTGGGCGCCGACTTCGGGCTGCTCATCGAGGCGACCGGGCCCAACTTCGGCTCCGACGCGCTCCTGGACACCGTCGCCGACACCCCCGCCCTGGCCACCTTCATGGGCGAGCTGACCCGGCTCGTCTGGCCCGCCGGCTACGGGCTGAGGCGCATTCCGGTGACCGGGCCGACGCCCGTCTACCCGCATTCCTTGCTCTGGCACCGCGACAACCCGCACCCCGCGCTGGCCGTTCTTCGTGCCCATCTCGTGGAGAGGGGGGCCGCGCAGGACAGGTCCGGGTCCGGGGCCACCTGGATTCCGGGCTGGGCGCAAGGGTGACGCATCGGTGGTGTGTGCGGCGCGCGCGGCGCCTGCTGTGCGCGCTCAGGCCGTGCGCTTTCGGGTCGACGACGTCTTCTTCGTCGCCGTCTTCTTCGACGCCGCCTTCTTCGCCGTACTCGACTTCTTCGCGGCCGTCTTCTTCGCGGTGCTCTTCGTCGTGGAGGCGTTCTTCGTCGTGGAGGCGGTCTTCTTCGCCGCCGTCTTCCGGGCCGTGGAGGTGGACTTCTTGCCCTGGGTCTCCTTCGGCGTCGCCCGGGACGACGTGCGCTGCCGGAGGCTGGTGACCTCGGCGGGCTCCTCGCCGCGGGACTCCTTCGCGGCCCGGACGCTCTTCTCCAGCGCCGCCATGAGGTCCAGGACCTTGCCGCCGGTGGCGGGTTCGGGGAGTTCCGGCGGGGTCTCGCCGGCCGCCTTCGCCGCGATGACCTCCTCCACCGCCTCCCGGTACTCGTCGTGGAGGTCCTCCAGGTCGACCTCGCCGAGGGTGTCCATCAGGGCGTCGGCCAGGTCGAGTTCCTTGTCGCGGACGGTCACGTCCGTGTCGGGCGCGACACCCTCGGGCGCGCGGACCTCGTCCGGCCAGAGCAGGCCGTGCATGGCGATGGCGTCACCGACCACCCTGAGCATGCCCAGGCGTTCCCTGCCACGGAGGGCGAACTTGGCTATCGCGACCTTGTTGCTGCGCTTGAGTGCCTCGCGGAGCAGGGTGTACGGCTTCGCCGCCGGGGCGCCGCTCGCCGCGAGGTAGTACGCGGCGTCCATCTGGAGCGGGTCGATCCGGTCGGCCGGGACGAAGGCCACGATCTCGATCGTCTTCGCCGTCGGGAGGGGCAGCTGAGCCAGGTCCTCGTCGGTGATCTCGATGATCGTGCCGTCCGCGTCCTCGTAGCCCTTGCCGATCTCGGACTGGGTGACCTCGCGGTCCTCCAGTTCGCAGAACTTCCGGTACCGGATCCGGCCGCCGTCCTCCGCGTGGATCTGACGGAAGGAGATCGAGTGGCTCTCGGTGGCGTTCACCACCTTGATGGGGATGCTGACCAGGCCGAACGAGATGGCGCCGTTCCAGATCGATCGCACGTGCAGCACCCTTTCAGCCGGTCTGCGTGGAACTACATATTTTCGTCCGGGTTCCGTGGGATTCTCATCGTATGACGCCGATCACAGAGGTGGAGGGGCGACGGCTCGCGCTCAGCAACCTGGAGAAGGTGCTGTATCCGGCGACCGGATTCACCAAGGGCGAGGTGCTGCACTACTACGCCACGACCGCCGCGGTCCTGCTGCCCCATCTGCGGGACCGGCCGCTCTCCTTCCTGCGCTACCCCGACGGGCCGGACGGTCAGGTCTTCTTCACCAAGAACGTGCCGCCGGGTACGCCCGACTGGGTCACGACCGCCGAGGTCGCCCGCTCGGAGGGGCCCGCCCGGATGGTGCTCGTGCAGGATCTGCCGAGTCTGATGTGGGCGGCGAACCTGGTGGCGGAGTTCCACACCCACCAGTGGGTGGCGCAGGCGCCCGAGGCCGCCGACCGGCTGGTCCTGGATCTGGACCCCGGCGCGCCCGCGACGGTCGTGGAGTGCTGCGAGGTCGCGCTGTGGCTCCGGGAGCGGCTCGCGGAGGACGGCATCGAGGCGCTGGTGAAGACGTCGGGATCCAAGGGGCTGCATCTCCTGGCCGCGGTGCGGGACTCCTCTCCCGACCAGGTGTCGGAGTACGCCAAGGAGCTGGCGTTGGCGGCCGAGCGGGCGCTGCCACGGCTCGCCCTGCACCGGATGACCCGGAGCCTGCGGCCCGGGAAGGTCTTCGTGGACTGGAGCCAGAACGCGGCCCGCAAGACCACGGCCGCCCCGTACACCCTGCGCGCCCGGCCCGAGCCCTGGGTCTCCGCGCCGGTCACCTGGGCGGAGGTGGAGCGGTGCGGCTCCCCCGGGCAGCTGGCCTTCACCGCGCCGGACCTGGGCGCCCGCATCCAGGAGTACGGCGACCTGCTGGCCCCTCTCCTGGACCCGGACCGGGCGGGCACGCTGCCGTCGCTCTGACCGCGACCGGGGGCCGGCTCGGGACGCGCGTCCCAGCGCCCCAGCGCCCTACACTCGGTCCCAGATCCGGCGGTCCCGTGCCATCGCGTGCAGGGCCTGCACGTCCGCCGGTTTGAGTACGCCGCCCTCCCGGGCCAGTTCGACGAGGTCCGTGTCCTGGAGGACGCGTACCTCGCGGAGCGGTCCGGTGACCGTGACGTCCGCCGGACCGGCCAGGGCCAGCACCGGGCGGACCTCGGCGGTCAGCGCGTAGGACGCGCGGTCGGCGTCGGCACGGACCAGGCGCAGCAGGGGCTGCGGCGCCCGGCGGGCCACCGCGACCATCGGGTCCGCCACCCTGACCCGCTGCTTGCGGGCGTACAGGGCGCGGACCGCGAACAGTCCCGCCGGCCCGATCGCCAGGTGGTGGACACGGGCGCCGCCGGGCAGCGGGACGGAGTGCAGGGTGTGCCAGCCGGCGCCGTCGAGCCGGTCCAGGGCCTCCCCCACCGTCTGCTCGGCGGTGAGCGCCCGGCGCCTGGGGTCGGCGCGCAGGCGGCGGGACGGCGCCGGCTCCCGGTCCAGAGCGATCAGCAGCGCCTCGCCGGGCCGGTTGGGGGCGAGGTCGTCGTCCGGGTGGAGGCTCAGCCGGGCGAGTTCGGCCGGGGTCGGCACCGGCGGCGGGCCGACGGTCACCTGGCCCGTCAGGAAGGGGCGCAGGACCTCCAGCACGTCCTCCCGGCGCTCGTCGCTGAGCAGGTTGACCCGGGCCGCCTCACGGTCGTACCACGCGATGTTCCTGCCGTCCCCGAGGCAGACGTACAGCCGCTCCTGGCCGTGGCGCCGGGTCGGCACGACACGTAGTCCGCTCATGCACCATCACCCCTTTGACCATGGGAACAGGCGGGGTGCTCCAGGGGCAAGAAGTTGGTTACCTTTGAGAGGAGTTGGCCGGGAAGTCGCGGGAGGCGCCCATTGCGTAACCACGGAGATCAGCCCGACGTTCCGGCCCCGGACACTCCGTGGGACGAGATCGCGCCCGGCCTGTGGATGGGTGGTCACGAGTTCCGTACGGTGTCGGGGCGGCTGGAGTTCGCCGTCGTGCGGGACGAGTTCGATCTCGTGCAGACGCTGCTGCGGCTGCCGGGGCACGGTCCGGACCGGCAGGTGGAGCACCAGGTGTGGCCCATCCCGGACGGGCCGCTGGACGGGACCCAGCTCGCGGGCGTCATCCGGCTGGCCGAGGCCGCCGCCGACGCGCTCGACGCGGGCCGCTCGGTGCTGGTGCGCTGCTTCCACGGGTACAACCGCTCGGGTCTGGTCGTGGCCCAGACGCTGGTACGGCGGGGCCACTCGGCGGAGGAGGCGATCCGGCTGATACGGTCCCGGCGCTCACCCTGGGCCCTGCACAATGACCTCTTCGTCGAGTATCTGCGCGCGGGGCTCTCCACCGCGCGCCTGCTGGAGGAGCTCACCGAGTGAGCACTCCGGCCCAACCGGGTGGGCAAAACGGACTTACCCAAGAATAAGGTGTACGGGGCCACCGCTCACCTCTGAACCACAGGAGCACCGTGCCCCGCAGCGTCATCCGTACGGCCGCCGCCGTCGCCCTGGTGCTGGCGGCCGCCGCGGGCTGCGGTGACGCCGGCGGCCTGGAGGGCGCGGGGGCCACGCCCACCGCGGTCAGTCCGGCCAGGCTCTGGCCGGACCTGACCCCTGCCTCCAGCCCGGCCTTCGAGATCGGCGAGGTGACCACCGAGGTCGTCAAGGGCGTCGAGGTGCCCGGCGACGACATCCGGAAGGTGGACCCGGTCGCGGTGGTCCGGGCCGAGATCGCCGAGAACCCCGAGGACTACACGGACGCGAAGGCGCCGTACCGCGAGACGGCCCGGCGGATGGCGGACTGCGGTCCGGGCGGCGACCGGGCCCGCTGCCCGGTGCTCACGCCCTACTACCGGGACCTCAGCGGCGACGGGCAGGAGGATCTGACACTCGGCTTCCGGCTGCTGCCCGACCGGCTGACCGGCATCCGCGTCTACACCGTCCAGAAGCACCGGCTGGTCCGGGTGATGTCCTACGAGGACGCGGTCAGCGCGGTCGAGCTGGCCGGGCGGTCCGTGATCGTCCGCGCGCCCTCGGAGGTCGCGGGGTACGAGTACCGGCTCCAGTGGACCTGGGACGGCCGGGCCAACGCCATGCTGCTCACCCACGACGAGATGCTGCGCACCGGCGAGGGCAGCCACCCGCCGCGGCCGTCGGCGTCACCGTCCTCCTCGGTGTCACCGTCCTCCTCGGCGTCAAGGCGAGCCACCGCCTCCGCGAGCGGCTCATGAGGCTCGCGCTGCCCCGCTGGGCGGGATCGCTCGGCATGAAGACCGCCCTGTTCATCACCGTGATGTGCTGCGCGCTCACGGCGCTGCTCGGGGTGCTGGTACACGTCTCGGTGACCAACCAGACCGTCGGCCGGGCCCGCAGCGAGGCACTGTCGCGGCTGACGGACGCCACGACCGCGTTCGAGACCGGGGACCGTCTGACGCCGGGCGCGGGCGTGGATCCGGCGGGGCTGCCGGGGGCGCTGCGGGAGCTGGCCGTGTCCGGCGACCGGGGCACGATGGTCGCCGAGCACGAGGGCAGGCCGACGATGTGGGCGGCGGGCCCGGCCGACGGCGGCCGGGCGCTGGCGGTCCAGGTCGACTACTCCCAGCAGGCCCGCACGATCGAGGGGCTGGACCGGGCGATCCTGTGGTCCTCGGCGCTTGCCATCGGGGCCACGCTGCTGGTGGGTGCGCTCGCGGTGACCCGGGTGACGCGGCGGCTGCACGCCACCGCCCGGGTGGCCCGGCGGATCAGCGGCGGCGACCTCGACGCACGCGTCGACGATCCCCGTACGAAGGATCCGACGCGCCCTCAGGACGAGGTGGCGGCGGTGGCCGCCGCGCTGGACTCCATGGCCGCCTCCCTCCAGGGCAAGCTCCAGGCCGAGCAGCGGTTCACGGCGGACGTGGCCCATGAACTGCGCACCCCGCTGACCGGCCTGCACGCGGCGGCGGAACTGCTGCCGCCGAGCCGGCCCACGGAGCTGGTGCGGGACCGGGTGGCCGCGCTGCGCACGCTGACCGAGGACCTGCTGGAGATCTCGCGGCTGGACGCCGGGCGGGAACGGCTCGACGTGGACACCGAGCAGCTCGGCGCGCTGGCCGAGCGGGTGGTGCGGGGCGCCGGGCGTGCCACGGAGGTCGTCGTGGTGCGCGACGCCGCGGTGGAGACGGACCGGCGGCGGCTGGAACGCGTCCTGGGGAACCTGGTGGCCAACGCCCACCGGCACGGGCGGGGGCCGGTGTCGGTGACGGTGGACGGGCCCCGGGTGACGGTCCGCGATCACGGGGACGGGTATCCGGAGTACCTCGTGGAGCACGGTCCGCAGCGGTTCCGGACCGAGGGCGGGGCCCGGGGGCACGGGCTCGGGCTGACCATCGCGCTCGGGCAGGCGGAGGTGCTCGGGGCGCGGCTGACGTTCGCCAACGCGGAGGACGGCGGGGCCGTGGCCGTGCTGGTTCTTCCGGATGGCCCAAGCGGAGAGGCGGCTCGCACAGGGCGCTCATAGCGTGGCGGATAGTCAGTTTCCGCCCGTTCGTGGAGGTATCCCATGTCGCTGCGCTCCCGTCTCGCCATATCCGTCGTCGCCGGCGCCCTTGCCGCAGCGGCCGCCGCCACCCCCGCCGTCGCGGGCGACGACTGGCAGTCGTCCTCCGCCGGGAACGGGGACAACCAGAACCAGAGCCAGACGCAGGGGCAGGGGCAGGGGCAGGGGCAGGGACAGACCTGGTCCCAGGGTCAGAACCAGGGCCAGGGCCAGGGTCAGGGTCAGGGTCAGGGCCAGAACCAGAACCAGAACCAGGGCCAGAACCAGGGTCGGCCGCAGAACGCGAGCCAGAACCAGGGCCAGAGTCAAGGCCAGAGCACCCGGTTGTACAAGGGCAGGGTGACCGCGGAAACCCTGCTCCTGCGCAGCGCGCCCAACCGCGGCAGCCAGGTCATCCGAACCGTGCGCCGCGGACAGATCGTCAACATCTACTGCAAGACGGTCGGCCAGAACATCGACGGCAACCCGCTGTGGTACCTCCTCCCGGACGGCACCTGGGCGTGGGGCTCGGCCCGGTACATCGACAACATCGGTGCCGCGCCACGCTGGTGCTGAGCCACAAGGCACACAAGACGCCCTATTTGGGTAAGTTCCGGACATGAGCAAGGCCGGAATCACCGTGGCGCGAGCGGACGCACCCGCTCCCGCCGTCCTCCTCCCCCGGCGCCGTGGCATCGAACTGGCCCTCATCGTCGTCGCCGTCCTGCTCTCCGTGTACGGCTACTGCGCTGTGGGCCTCGCCCGCAACGGCACCGTCCCGCCCGGCGCCGCCGGTTACGGCGCCGGGCTCGGCGTGCTGGCGCTCGTCGCCCATCTGGCGGTGCGGTTCCGGGCCCCGTGCGCGGACCCGCTGCTGCTGCCGATCGGCGTGCTGCTCAACGGCCTCGGCCTGGTCCTGATCTACCGGCTCGACCTGGAGACCCCGGGCGACCGGGCCGCCCCCGCCCAACTCGTCTGGTCGACGCTGGGGGTGGCCTTCTTCATCGTGACCGTCGTCCTCCTGCGCGACCACCGGGTCCTCCAGCGGTACGCGTACGTGTGCGTGGCCGGCGCGCTCGGGCTGCTGGTGCTGCCGATCCTCTTCCCCGCCGTGAACGGCGCCCGGATCTGGATCCGGATCGCCGGGTTCTCCATCCAGCCGGGCGAGTTCGCGAAGGTGCTGCTGGCGGTGTTCTTCGCCGCGTACCTGGCCGCGAACCGGGGCGCGCTGGCCTACGCGGGCCGCCGGGTCTGGCGGCTGCAACTGCCCACCGGGCGGGTGCTCGGGCCGATCGTCGCCATCTGGCTGCTGAGCGTCGGCGTCCTGGTCCTGGAACGGGACCTGGGCACCTCGCTGCTGTTCTTCGGCCTGTTCGTGGTCCTGCTGTACGTCGCCACCGGGCGCACCGGGTGGATCGCGGTGGGGCTGCTGCTGGCCTCGCTGGGCGCGGTCGCCGTGGGCTGGCTGGAGCCGCATGTGCACGGCCGGGTCGAGGACTGGCTGCACCCATTCGCCTCGATCGAGGCGGGCCAGGGGCCGAACCAGCTCTCGCAGTCGCTGTTCGCCTTCGCGGCGGGCGGCATCCTCGGCACCGGCCTGGGGCTCGGCAACTCGGTGCTGATCGGCTTCGCCGCCAAGTCGGACTTCATCCTCGCCACGGCCGGCGAGGAGCTGGGACTGGCGGGGCTGTCCGCGATCTTCCTGCTCTACGGGCTGCTGGTGGAACGCGGCTACCGGGCCGGGCTCGCGCTGCGCGACCCCTTCGGCCAGCTGCTCGCGGTGGGGCTCGCCTCCATCGTGGCGCTCCAGGTGTTCGTGATCGCGGGCGGGGTGACCGGTCTGATCCCGCTGACCGGGATGGCGATGCCGTTCCTCGCCCAGGGCGGCTCGTCGGTCGTCACCAACTGGGCGATCGTGGCGCTGCTGGTCCGGATGAGCGACTCCGCGCGCCGGCCGGTCGGGACGGAGGAGAGCGCGTGAGACGGCACATCAGGTTCGCGGCCGTCTTCTGCGCGCTGCTGCTGGCCGCGCTGCTGGTGAACGCGACCCGGCTCCAGGTCATCGAGGCGGACACCTACGACGGCAGCTCCGCCAACCGGCGGCCGGCCATCGCCCGCTACGGCCAGCCGCGTGGCGACATCCTGGTCGAGGGACGCCCGGTGACCGGCTCCAAGGACACCGGCGAGCAGCTCCGCTACGAACGCACCTACCCCTACGGGCCGTTGTACGCGCCGGTGACCGGCTTCGCCTCGCAGGTGTACGGGACGACGTTCCTGGAGCACACCGAGGACGGGGTGCTCTCCGGCGCCGATCCGATGCTGGCGACGTTTCCCCTGCTGAACGGGCTGACCCGGGCCCGCAGCGCGGGCGGTGACGTCGTGACGACCCTGGACGCGGAGGCGCAGCGGGCGGCGTACGACGGGCTGGGTGGCCGCAAGGGGGCGGTGGCGGCGGTGGATCCGTCGACGGGACGGATCCTGGCGCTGGTGTCGACGCCCTCGTACAACCCGGGGGCGCTGTCGGGGAACGGGCGGGCGGTGGAGCGGTCCTGGGTCGGGCTGAACGAGGATCCCGACAAGCCGATGCTGAACCGGGCGGTGCGGCAGACCTATCCGCCGGGTTCGACCTTCAAGGTGGTGACCGCCGCGGCGGCGCTGGACGCGGGGGTGGTGACCGACGTCGACGAGCCCACCCGCTCCCCCGACCCGTACACCCTGCCGGGGACCACGACGAGCCTGACCAATGAGGCGCGGGGGTGTGCGGACGCCTCGTTGCGGGCGGCCTTCATGTGGTCGTGCAACACGGTCTTCGCGAAGCTGGGGGTGCGGGTGGGGGTGGCCGATCTCGCGGCCACCGCGCAGGCGTTCGGGTTCAACGACGCGGGGGTGCGGATCCCCTACTCGGTGGCGCCGAGCACCTTCGACACCACGGTCGACCGGGCGCAGCTCGCGCTGTCGGCGATCGGGCAGTACAACACGCGGGCGACGCCGTTGCAGATGGCGATGGTGTCGGCGGCGGTGGCGAGCGGCGGGCAGCTGCGGGAGCCCTACCTGGTGGAGCGGACCACGCGGAGGGGTGGGGCGACGCTGGCCACGGCCGGGTCCCGGCCGGTGCGGCAGGCGATGCATCCGGCGACCGCGTGGCGGCTGCGGGAGCTGATGACGGACGTGGTGCGCGAGGGCACCGGCACCAACGCGGCGATCCCCGGGGCGGTCGTCGGCGGCAAGACCGGCACCGCGCAGCACGGCATCGGCAACTCCGGTACGCCGTACGCCTGGTTCGTCTCCTGGGCGCAGGGGGCGCGGGACGTGGAGCCGAAGGTGGCGGTCGCGGTGGTGGTGGAGGACGCGGAGGCCGATCGCGGGGAGATCAGCGGGGGCGGGGACGCGGCGCCCATCGCGCGGGAGGTGATGCGGGCGGTGCTCGGTGGGTGAGACGGGGGTTCCACGGGCTCGGCGGACCGACCTACCGTTCGGTCCATGACTGCCGCATTCGAACTCGCCCAGGTGAACATCGGCCGCCTCAAAGCCCCGCTGGATTCCGCGGAGTTGAAGGACTTCGTCGACGCGCTGGACCCGGTGAACGCGGACGCCGACGCGGCGGACGGGTTCGTGTGGCGGTTGCAGAGCGACTCCGGCGACGCGACGGACGTGCCCGTGTTCGGGGACGAGTGGCTGATCGTCAACATGTCGGTGTGGCGGGACGCGCAGGCGCTGACCGCGTACATGTACATGGGCCGGCACCGGGAGATGCTGGCCCGGCGGCGCGAGTGGTTCGAGCGGGTGCGGGAGGCGATGGTGGCCCTGTGGTGGGTCCCTGCGGGCCGCCGTCCGACGGTCGCCGAGGCGGAGGCCCGGCTGCTGCATCTGCGCGCCCACGGGCCGACGCCCTACGCCTTCACGCTGCGGACGCCGTTCCCCGCGCAGGGTGCGGATCCGGTGGCGCTGGAGGTCCCGGACGATCTGGGGTGCTCGGTCTAGAGCGGCAGGGGCGCCGACGAGTGCCGCACAGGGGATTGACTGTCTTGCTGACGGGCAGTCTCATAAAACCATGACGACGCTCACGGATGCCGACGCGGTCGCGGGCCTGCGCGACGCACTGGGCCTGCTCAAGGACCGGGAGCAGGTGGCCGAACGGCTGCTCGACTCCTCGGCGAAGCACTCCTTCGACCCCGACAAGGAGCTGGACTGGGACGCGCCCTTCGAGGAGGGCAAGTGGTTCTGGCCGCCGGAGCTGGTCTCGCTGTACGACACACCCCTGTGGAAGAAGATGGGCGAGGAGCAGCGGATCCTGCTGTCCCAGCACGAGGCGGCGGCACTCGCCTCCCTGGGCATCTGGTTCGAACTGATCCTGATGCAGCTGCTGGTCCGGCACATCTACGACAAGGCGGCCACGAGCGCCCACGTCCGGTACGCGCTGACCGAGATCGAGGACGAGTGCCGGCACTCGAAGATGTTCGCCCGGCTGATCGCCCGGGGTGAGACCCCGTGGTACCCGGTGAGCCGGGTGCACCAGAACCTGGGCCGCCTGTTCAAGACCGTCTCCACGACCCCGGGTTCGTTCACGGCGACCCTGCTCGGCGAGGAGGTCCTGGACTGGATGCAGCGGCTGACCTTCCCCGACGAGCGGGTGCAGCCCCTGGTGCGGGGCGTGACGCGGATCCATGTCGTGGAGGAGGCCCGGCACGTCCGCTACGCCCGTGAGGAGCTGCGGCGCCAGATGCTCACGGCGCCGAGGTGGTCGCGGGAGTTCACCCGGGTGACGTCGGGTGAGTTCGCCCGGGTGTTCTCGGTGGCCTTCGTGAACCCGGAGGTCTACACGAACCTGGGGCTGGACCGGCGGGTGGCGGTGGCGCAGGTGCGGTCCAGCGGGCACCGGCGCGAGGTGATGCAGACGGGTGCCAAGCGGCTGACGGACTTCCTGGACGACATCGGGGTGCTGCGGGGCGCCGGACGCCGGCTGTGGAAGTCCTCGGGGCTGCTCGCCTAGGCGCCGGACGGGAGCTTGGCCGGTGGCCGCCGCCCACGGTCACGGCGCGGGCGGCAGCGGTTACGCTGCACGTCATGAGCCCCTCGGCCTCCACCCCCGCCTATCGCCGTCTCAGTGTCGAGGAGCGGCGGAGCCAGTTGCTCGCCGCCGCTCTCTCGCTCTTCGCCCACCGGGCGCCGGAGGAGGTGTCGCTCGACGACGTGGCGGAGGCGGCGGGAGTCTCCCGGCCGCTGGTGTACCGGTACTTCCCCGGCGGCAAGCAGCAGCTCTACGAGGCCGCCCTGCGCTCCGCCGCTGAGGAGCTCCAGCAGTGCTTCGACGAGCCGCGCGAGGGCCCGCGCCTGTCCCGGCTCGCACGGGCGCTCGACCGGTACCTCGCCTTCGTCGACGGCCACGACGCCGGTTTCACCGCCCTGCTCCAGGGCGGCAGCGTCGTCGAGACCTCCCGGACCACCGCCATCGTCGACGGGGTGCGGCGGGCCGCGGCCGAGCACATTCTCAGCCATCTCGGCGTCACCGAGCCGGGCCTGCGGCTGCGGATGACCGTCAAGATGTGGATCACGGCGGTCGAGGCGGCCTCGCTGATGTGGCTGGACGAGGACAAGCGGCCGCCCGTGGACGAACTGCGCGACTGGCTGGTCGACCAGTTCGTCGCGGTGCTCACGGTGACCGGCGCCCGCGACCCGCAGACCGCGGCGCTGGTCGAGGCGCTCGCCGGGGATGCCTGACACTGGTGCCGTGAAGAGCGAAGACACCCCTTTCGTGGGCGGGCCCCTGGACGGCCGCGTCCTGCCCGTGCTGCTGGGGATCACCGGGCATCCGCCCAAGACGTACCGCGTGCCCGTCCCGGCCCCCGACGGCGGCCCGCCCACCGTGCTGATCTACCGGCGCGAGCCCCGCGTCGCGGGCCGGCCCGTCGGGATCGGTCGGCGCTGGAAGTACACCTACGACCCCGAGGGGCGGGCGGGCCGGTCCCGCAGGTGGCCCTGGTCGAAGCCGGACGCCACGCCAGACGCCACGCCGGGCGGCAAGCCGGACGACGCGGACGGGTGACGCGGTTGCGCTGAACCGCGCACACCCGGCGCGCGGCGGGCGCGGGCCCGCCGGATGCTCGCGGTGCGGGGCGGAGGGGCTGCCCCGCACCGGAGGTGATGGCGTGTCAGGAAGGCTTCTGCGTCTGGTGTGCGCGGCGGCGACGGCCGGCGCCGTCCTCGCGCCGGTCCCCGCCGCCGCCGTACCGGAGCCCGGCGAACGGTCCGTCGCACAGCTTCTGACGGATCTTCAGCGGCTGTACCGGGAGGCCGAGCGGGCCACCGAGACGTACAACGCCACCGAGGAGAAGCTCAAGGCCCAGCGTGCCGAGGCCGGACGGCTGGACCGGGAACTCTCCAAGGTCCGGCTCTCCCTGCACCACAGCCGCGGAGCGGCCGGACGGCTGGCCCGGCAGCAGTACCAGGGCAGCACCGAGATCTCCACCTACGTACGGCTGCTGCTCGCCCGTGATCCGCAGCACGCTCTCGAACAGGGGCATGTGATCGGGCAGTTGGCGCGGGAGCGGGCCGAGACGGTGGGGCGGCTGACCGGCAGTGAGCGCCGGGCCGGGGAGCTGGCCCGCAGGGCGCGCACGGCCCTGGACAAGGAGCTGGCGCTCGCCGAGCGGCAGCGCGAGGACCGCGACGAGGTGAAGTCGCGGCTCGCGGACGTGGAGGAGATGCTCGCCTCGCTCAGCACGGAACAGCTCGACGGCATCGCCGAGTTGGAGAAGAAGGGGATCAGCCGGGCCCAGCAGGACCTGGTGACCTCGGGGGCGCTGAGCAGCGCGCCGCAGGAGGCGTCGGAGGCGGGCGAACGGGCGGTGGAGTACGCCCTGCGGCAGCTCGGCAAGCCCTACCAGTGGGGCGCCGAGGGCCCGGACACCTACGACTGCTCCGGGCTCACCGCGATGGCCTGGGACCACGCGGGCACGCCGGTCCCCCGCACCAGCCAGGAGCAGTGGGCGCGGCTGCCGAGGGTCCCGCTGACCGAACTGCGCCCGGGGGACCTGGTCGTCTACCACCACGACGCCACCCATGTCGCCCTCTACCTGGGCGACGGCGAGGTGGTCGAGGCGCCCCGGACGGGCGAGCGGGTCACGATCTCGCCGATCGCCGCCCACCCGATCCTGGGGGCCGTCCGCCCGGACGGCCCCCGGGAGGAAACGCCCTAGGCGAGCGAGGCCAGGTAGGCGCCCGTCTTCTCCGGCTCGTAGAAGAAGTTCTCGAAGTCGGAGGGGTCGTTGAAGGCGTTGGCGAAGCGGTCGGCGGCGGGCTGGAGCTGGCCGGCGGCGCCGATCAGGTTGAGGATGTGCTCCGGCGGCGGGGCCAGCATGGCGTTGGTCCACTTGGTGACGTGCTGGGCGGTGTCCCAGTAGCGGTCGAACGTCGCCTGCATCCACTCCTCGTCGAAGGGCTTGTCGCCGTGTTCGAGGATGGAGGCCAGATAGGCGGCGGCGCACTTGGAGGCCGAGTTGGAGCCCTGGCCGGTGATCGGGTCGTTGGCGACGACCACGTCGGCGACGCCGAGGACCAGTCCGCCGCCGGGGAGCCGGCCGATCGGGTTGCGGACGGTCGGCGCGTAGCGGCCCGCCAGGGTGGCGCCGGCGTCGGTGAGTTCGACGTTCGTGGCGCGCGCGTACTCCCAGGGGGTGTACGTCTCCATGAGTCCCAGGGTCAGGGAGAGGTGCTCCGCCGGGTCCTTGACGCCGTTGAAGACGTCGAGCGGCCCACCGGGTATGCCCTCCCAGAACAGGATGTCGGCGCGGCCCGAGGTGGTCAGCGTCGGCATCACGAACAGCTCGCCGACGCCGGGCACCAGGTTGCAGCGGACCGCGTCGAACTCCGGGTGCTCCGGGCGCGGGCCGAGACCGTGCACGTAGGCGACCGCCAGGGCGCGCTGGGGCTCGGTGTACGGGGAGCGCTCGGGGTCCCGGGCGAACATCGAGACCAGCTCGCCCTTGCCCGCCGAGACCAGGACCAGGTCGTAGGTGCGGGAGAAGTAGTCGAGGTCGCCGACGGCCGCGCCGTGGATGACGAGCTGTCCGCCGCGCTGGGCGAAGGTCTCCATCCAGCCGGCCATCTTCACCCGCTGGTCCACGGACTGGGCGTACCCGTCGAGGTGCCCCACCCAGTCGATCGCGCGGGCCGCCGGGCCCTCGGCCCAGGAGCCCGGGGCCGCCACCGAGACGCCGAGCCCTTCGATCTTCGGGGCCTGGGACTCCCAGAAGTTCAGCTGGAGATCGCGCTCGTGCTGGAGGGCGGTGTGGAACATGCACTGCGTCGACATGACCCGGCCGGTGCGGATCTCGTCCGCGGTCCGGTTGGACATGAGGGTGACCTCGTACCCGTTCGACTGGAGTCCGAGGGCGAGCTGGAGGCCGGACTGGCCGGCCCCGACGACGAGTATCTTCCGCATACGGGTGGTGGCTCCTAGGTCGGGACTACTCGGGGGTTTCGTCGAGCGCGTGGCCCACCAGGGCCAGGAGGGTCTCGATCGCCGAGATCCGGCGCCGCGCGTCCATGATCATGACAGGTATGTGCGGGGGGATCGTGAGCGCCTCCCGCACGTCCGCCGGCTCGAACCGCTCACTGCCGTCGAAGTGGTTGACCGCCACGACGTACGGAAGTCCGCAGCTCTCGAAGTAGTCCAGGGCCGGGAAGCAGTCCTTCAGGCGCCGGGTGTCGGCCAGCACGACGGCCCCGATCGCGCCGCGCACCAGGTCGTCCCACATGAACCAGAACCGCTGCTGGCCCGGTGTGCCGAACAGGTAGAGCACCAGGTCGTCGTCGAGCGTGAGGCGGCCGAAGTCCATGGCCACCGTGGTGGTCAGCTTCTGCGGCGTGGCGGTGAGGTCGTCGGTCTCCTCGCTCGCCTCGGTCATCAGCGCCTCGGTCTGCAGAGGCGTGATCTCCGAGACGGCGGTGACCAGTGTGGTCTTGCCGACGCCGAACCCGCCCGCCACGACTATCTTCGTCGCGATGGGGGCGCGGGTGCGTTCCGTCTGCCAAGGCTGTTCGGGCCCCTCTTCGTCGAGGAGCGGGGAGACACCGCGAGCGGCGTCAGAGACGACGGAGTCCACTCAGCACCCTTTCCAGCAGCGCCCGGTCGGGGCGGCCCGTGCCGTGCCCGGTTCCGGTGCCGTATACACGGATCTTTCCCTGGTCAGCGAGATCGCTCAGGAGCACGCGGACCACGCCGAGCGGCATCTTCAGCAGCGCGGCGATCTCGGCCACCGTGCGCATACGGCGGCAGAGTTCGACGATGGCCCGCATCTCCGGCATCACCCGGGTGGCGAGGCCGCCGTTCGTCAGCTCCTTGCGCTCCTTCGGGGCCTCCAGCGCCGCGACGAACGTCTCCACCAGGAGGACGTGGCCGAAGCGGGTGCGGCCGCCGGTGAGCGAGTAGGGGCGTACGCGGGCGGGTTTGCGGTCGCCGCCGCGGACGGGGAGCTTCTTCGGCGTACTGCTCATCGGGCACTCCCGGTCGGCTCGGCTTCCAGGGATTTTCGGAGCTCGCTGCGGAGTTCGGGCGTCAGCACATGGCCGGCCCGGCCCACGAAGAGCGCCATGTGGTAGGCGATCACGCTCATGTCGCAGTCGGCGGAGCCGTGGACGCCGAGCAGCGAGCCGTCGCTGATCGACATCACGAACAGGCTGCCCTCGTCCATGGCGACCATGGTGTGCCGCACCGGGCCGGAGTCCATCAGCTTGGAGGCGCCGATGGTGAGGCTGCCGATGCCGGAGACGATGGTGGCGAGGTCCGCGGAGGAGCCCCGGGGGCCACGGGGACGCTCGGCCCGGTTGTCCCGGGCCGACTCGTTCCGGCCCGGGTCGGAGGAGAGCAGGAGCAGGCCGTCGGAGGAGACCACGGCGACCGACTCGATGCCCGGCACCTCCTCGACCAGGTTCGTCAGCAGCCAGTGCAGGTTGCGAGCTTCACTGCTCAGTCCGAAGGTACTGGGCGCGGTCAACTGCTTGCCTCCTCGACGGTGCCCCCCGTGGCTTCTTCGGATGCGCTGACGGGCGTGGTCGGGCTGCCCGTCCGTTCTGCGATTTCTGCTTCCACGTCGCGGTATCCGGCTGCCGCCCCCCGGCGGAAGCCGCCCAGGCGGCGGCGGAGCGCGTCGGCGTCCACCGAGCCCGTGCGCTGACGCGGTGCCTGTGCCGGTGCGCTGATCCTCGGGGTCCGCTTGGGCAGCCCCTTGTCGGTGAGCTGCTCCTCCTCGGCCCGCTCGTGCTCCGTCTCGGCCTCGGGCTCGGGCGCGCTCCCGGCGGGGGCCTGGACCGGCTCGCGCCGCTCCTGTGCCTCCAGCGGTTCAGGCTGCGGCTGCGGCTTGGGCTGCGGCTCCGGCTCCGGCGTCTGCGGGATCGGGACCAGCAGTTCCATGGTGGTCTCGGCGGGCGTCTCGGCGGGCGCCTTCGCGGATGCCTGGGGCGCGGGCGACTTCGTGGGCGCCTGGGCCGCGGGCGCCTTCGTGGGCGCCGGAGCCGTGGGCTCCGCCGGGGCCTCCGGTTCGGCCGGCCTCGGGCGGGTCTCCTCGGGCTCGGTCCGCTCCTGCGCCCGGTGCACGGCCTGCTCGGCCAGCGCCACCAGGCGGTCGTCCTGGCCCCGGCCACCGTGCAGGACGTTGGAGTTGGCCTCCGCGTCCGCGCCGGGCAGGGAGAAGGAGGCGGCGGCGCCGGGGACGGTGCCGCCGGTGGCCGGCACCGCGGCGGCGGGAGCCGCGGTGAGCAGCGGCTTGGGCAGCACCACGACCGCCGTCACCCCGCCCTGCTTCTGCTCGCGGAGCTGGACGCGGATGCCGTGGCGGTGGGCGAGGCGGGCGACGACGTAGAGGCCGAGGCCCAGGCCCTGTTCGCCCTCGTGGTCGTAGGCGCCGTCGGGGTCGAGTTCGCTCAGGCGGGTGTTGAGGGCGGTGAGGCGGTCCTCGGCCATGCCGATGCCCTCGTCCTGGACGGAGAGCATCACCTCGCCGCTCTCCAGCAGCCAGCCCGAAACCTCCACGGGCAGGTCGGGCGGGGAGAACGAGGTGGCGTTCTCCATCAGTTCGGCCAGCAGGTGCGAGAGGTCGTCGGCCGCGAAGCCCGCGATGTGCGCGTGCGGCGGGAGGGCGGCGATCCGGACCCGCTCGTAGCGCTCGATCTCGCTCACGGCCGCGCGGACCACGTCCACCAGCGGGACCGGGCCGGCGCTGTGCTGGACGTGCTCGGTGCCCGCCAGCACCAGCAGGTTCTCGCTGTGGCGGCGCATCACGGTGGCGAAGTGGTCCAGCTTGAACAGCGTGGACAGCCGCTCCGGGTCCTGCTCCCGCTCCTCCAGGCCCTCGATCACGGCCAGCTGGCGCTCGACCAGGCCCAGGGTGCGCAGGGCGAGGCTGACGAAGGTGGAGCCGATGCTGGTGCGCAGCCGCTCCAGCTGGGCGGCCGAGCCGGCCAGTTCGGTGCGCAGCTCCTCGCGGGCGTCGGCCATCTTCTGGCGCTGGCCGACCAGGTGCTTGCGGTCCGACTCCAGGGTGACGATGCGCTCGTGCAGGGCCACGGCCTGGGCGTGCAGCGCGTTGACCGAGTCGACGGCCTTCGCGAACTCGTCCTTGCGGCCGGTGAAGCGGACCGGTTCCTCCGCCGCCGGGTCGGCCGCGCCGGCCAGCCGGGCCGAGCCCAGGCGCAGGACGGCGAGGGGGCGGGTGAGGCTGCGGGCCATGCCGGTGGCGACGCCGATCGCGAGGAGCACCAGGAAGCCGAGGACCGCTATCCGGATCTCCAGCTCGGTGACGTCGTCGTCCCGCAGCAGGGCCAGGTCCTTGGTGCGGCGGTCGTGCAGGGCGGACTCGGCGCCGCGCATCATCTCGACGCGGGCGGAGAGCGCGTCGTCCAGCTTCTTCGCCGCGGTGCCGAGTTCGCCGTCGGAGAGCGTCGGCTGGTCGGTGAGGGCGGCGAGGTACTTCTCGGCGACCTCGGCCTCGGGGCCGGTGACCGTGGAGTCGTAGGAGGTCACCGACGTCTTCGGGGCGGTCTCGCGGAAGTCGGCGAGGGCCGCGTCGGAGCGGAGGCGGGCCTCCTGGGCGGCGGCGGTGAGCGCGTCGCGCTGCTTGGCGTCGGAGGAGGAGGTGACCTGGGTCGGCAGCCCGGTGACGGGGTCGATCACGGTCTGGGTGGTGCTCGGGACGCTGAGCGCGGCGAGGAGCAGACCGCGGGTGGACGCCGCCTGCTGTACGGCGGTGTCCAGCTCGGTGAGCGCGTGGGCGCCCGAGCCGGCGCGCGGGGGCGTGTCCTCGGCGAGCCGCTCGGAGAGGCCGTGCAGCTCGGTGAGTGCCGTCGAGTACGCCTTGTGCGTCTCCAGGGCGCTGCTCTTGCCGGTGAGCGCGGCCCGGCGCAGGGCCGCGATGTCGTCCAGGTCCGCGCGCAGGGAGGCGGGGATGTCCGGGTTGGCGCGCAGTTCCTCGACCAGCCGGTCGACCCGGGCGCTGCGCTGCTCCGAGGGCGCCTTGGCCTTGGGGCGGCCGGCGGCGACGTAGGCGGTGACCTCGTCGCGTTCGTCGGCGAGCGAGTGGGCGAGGGTGAGCGCGTCCTCGGTCTGCTCGGAGAGGGTCACCAGCTCCTGGGTGTCGTGCACCTGCGCGGAGGCGGTGACGATGGAGGGGGCGCCGGCGGCGGCGATGGCGGCGGCGACGACGGCCACCGCGATGATCAGCCTGTTGCGCACATGGGTGGGCCGACCCTTGCCGGCCGAGACGGCGCCGGTCCCTGCCGTGCCGTCCGGCGTGTGTTCCGGACCCCCTGCGTTGGCGGTCCGCTTGCCTGAGCGACGAGGCCGCGTCTTCTGCACCGGTGCTCGCATTCCTGAACTCGTGATACCCAAGGGCCCGGGTGACGCTCCGTCAATCGGCACAGACGCCCCGGTACGCTTCCCGACCCTCCCAGTGCCGGTGGGCGGTGGTCTCGCATCACCTGACCCGCCACCCGAAGGAGTGAACCCCGGAGGGGAGTTGGCGGGCAAGTTCCCGGCGCCCGCGCAGGAGCCCTGTCCGGCGGGCCGGTTGGACGTCCGGGGCGGGCGGTGGCAGGATTCGCCACCACGTCTGCCCGGAGCCCGTCAATCCGGCCCAAATCCGACGCCTGACCTGCGAGAGTGCGTCAATTGCGGGATGGTTGCCAGCCTTTGGCGAACATTGTGAAAGGCTCGTGCAGACTGGCCGGATGCGCACGGAACTTGTCTCGGAGCCCGGCGACCCCTCGCGCCCCAACGAGGACTTCGCCGGTGTCGCCCTGCCCGCCTCCGGACAGGGCGGCGCGGTGGTGGTGCTGGACGGGGTGACGCCGCCGCGGAACGGAACCGGATGCGTGCACTCCGTGCCCTGGTTCACCGCGCGCCTCGGCGGCGCGCTGACCGAACTGACCGTTTCACTCCCGGATGTTCCCCTCGCCGACGCGCTCTCCGTCGCTCTGGCGCGTACCGCCGACGCGCACCGGGACACCTGTGACCTTTCTCACCCGCGCACACCTCAGGCGACGGTCGTCCTGGCCCGCTGGTCACCCGTGGCCGTCGAGTACCTGATCCTCTCGGACTCGGCCCTCCTGGTGGAGTCGCCCGACGGCACCGTCACGCCCCTCCTGGACGACCGGCTCGCCCGGCTGCCGCGGTCCGCCCTCGCCACCGACGCGATGGTCGACGCGGACCTGCGGAACAAGGAGGGCGGCTTCTTCACGGCCGCCGCCGATCCCGCGGTGGCGCGGCGGGCGGTGACCGGCACCCTGCCCCGCTCCCGCGTCCGCGCGCTGGCCGCCCTGACGGACGGCGCGACACGGTGGGTGGAGAAGTTCGGCGCCGGGGACTGGGCCGGCCTCATGGGCGTCGTGCGCAAGGAGGGCGGTCGGGCGCTGGTGGACCGGGTGCGGGCGCTGGAACTGGCCGACACCGACCGGTCGTTCCTTGGACGGAGCAAGACGCACGACGACGCCACGGTGGTCCTCGTGGAGTTCCCGCCGGCTGCCTAGGCGTGCGTGCCGGGCGGCGCGGGGCCGGCGGGACTTCCAGAACACGCCCGGGTGAGGGCGGGTCAGCCCTGGCCCTCCATCTCCTGGTTCAGCTGGTTGAGCAGCCGGGCCAGCTCCGAGACCTCGCGCGGGTCCCAGCCGGAGAGGCGGCGCGCGTACCGCGCCCGTCGTGCCTCGCGCACCCTGCGCACCCGCCCGTGGCCCTCCTCGGTGAGGTGGACCAGCCAGGCCCGCCCGTCGGCGGGGTCGGGTTCCCGGGCGACCAGGCCGAGGTCCTCCAGGGCGCGCAGCTGACGGGACATGGTGGCCTTGCCGACGCCGATGTAGGCGGCCAGTTCGGTGGCCCGCTGCCGCCCGCACTCGTCGAGGCGGATCAGCAGACCGTACGCGGCGGACTCCAGGTCCGGATGGACCTCGCGGGCCATCTCGCCCTGGCTGGCCCGGGCCCGGCGCAGCAGCACGGTCAGCTCGCGCTCCAGGGAGAGGAACTCGGGCTGTTCCGGGCCCCGTCCGGACACCCCGGGTCCGATCCGGTGTCCGTCGCCGTTTCCGTCTTCGCGCACGTCAGCCCCTGCCTCGGTTTCCCAGTTCTGAAAGTTCCGTCACATGCCGTCATCGCCGCAGCTCCGCCAGTATTTCTCAGGCGTAGACCATCGGCAGCCTCCAGGCCCCTTCCCCCCGCGGGTCCCCGTCCGTGGCGTCGCCACCGGCCCCGACTGGCATGCGCACGCCAGCATCCGACGGCGGACCAACAGCGGGCCAACGACCATCCGTCGCGGCCGACTCCCCCGCCCACGTGATCGCGCCCACCGGCGGCCGAGCCCACCGGGACGCCCGAGGGCCCGGACCCCCGCCGGGGATCCGGGCCCTCTTCGTCCGGCCGCGTCCGTCACGCCGCGGCCGGAACCTCCACCCCGGCGGGGGCCAGGGCCAGTTCGAGCACCTGACGGACGTCCGTCACCGGGTGGACGTCCAGCTTCTCCAGGACCTCCGCCGGGACGTCGTCCAGGTCGGGCTCGTTCCGCTTGGGGATGACGACGGTCGTGATGCCGGCCCGGTGCGCGGCGAGCAGCTTCTGCTTCACCCCGCCGATCGGCAGCACCCGCCCGGTCAGCGAGACCTCGCCGGTCATCGCCACGTCCGTACGGACCTGGCGCCCGCTCAGCAGGGAGGCGAGGGCCGTCGTCATGGTGACACCGGCGCTCGGCCCGTCCTTGGGCACCGCGCCCGCCGGGAAGTGGATGTGCACGCCCCGGTCCTTCAGGTCGGCGACGGGCAGCTCCAGTTCGGCGCCGTGCGAGCGCAGGAAGGACAGGGCGATCTGCGCGCTCTCCTTCATCACGTCACCGAGCTGCCCGGTCAGGGTCAGGCCGGCCGCGCCCGTCTCCGGGTCGGCCAGGGACGCCTCCACGAAGAGCACGTCGCCGCCGGCTCCGGTGACCGCGAGGCCGGTCGCCACGCCCGGCACCGCGGTACGGCGCTCGGCCGGGTCCTGGGCGGACTCGGGCACGTGGTGCGGGCGGCCGATCAGACCGCGCAGCTCCGCGTCGGTCACCGTGAACGGCAGCTCCCGCTCCCCCAGTTCGTGCTGGGCGGCGACCTTGCGCAGCAGCCGGGCGATGGAGCGCTCCAGGGTGCGCACACCCGCCTCGCGGGTGTACTCGCCGGCGAGCCTGCGCAGCGCGCTCTCGTCGATGACGACCTCGTCCGCGTTCAGACCGGCCCGCTCCAGCTGGCGCGGGAGCAGGTGGTCCCGGGCGATGACGACCTTCTCGTCCTCGGTGTAGCCGTCCAGGCGGACCAGCTCCATGCGGTCGAGCAGGGCCTCCGGGATGGCTTCCAGGACGTTGGCGGTGGCCAGGAAGACCACGTCCGACAGGTCCAGCTCCACCTCCAGGTAGTGGTCGCGGAAGGTGTGGTTCTGCGCCGGGTCCAGGACCTCCAGCAGGGCCGCTGCCGGGTCGCCGCGGAAGTCGGAGCCGACCTTGTCGATCTCGTCGAGCAGGACGACCGGGTTCATCGAACCGGCCTCCTTGACCGCCCGTACGATCCGGCCGGGCAGCGCGCCGACGTAGGTGCGCCGGTGGCCGCGGATCTCCGCCTCGTCGCGGACGCCGCCGAGGGCGACGCGGACGAACTTGCGGCCCATCGCGTGGGCGACGGACTCGCCCAGCGAGGTCTTGCCGACGCCGGGCGGGCCGACCAGCGCGAGCACCGCGCCACCGCGCCGGCCGCCGACCACACCGAGGCCCCGGTCGCCGCGCCGCTTGCGCACCGCCAGGTACTCGGTGATGCGCTCCTTCACGTCCTGGAGTCCGGCGTGCTCGGCGTCCAGGACCGCCCTGGCGCCCTGGATGTCGTACTGGTCCTCGGTCCGCTCGTTCCACGGCAGTTCGAGGACGGTGTCGAGCCAGGTGCGGATCCAGGAGCCCTCGGGCGACTGGTCGCTGGCCCGCTCCAGCTTCTCGACCTCCTTCAGCGCCGCCTCACGCACCTTCTCCGGCAGGTCGGCGGCCTCCACACGGGCGCGGTAGTCGTCGGAATCCTCGCCCTCCGCCTCGCCGTTCAGCTCGCGCAGCTCCTTGCGCACGGCCTCCAGCTGGCGGCGCAGCAGGAACTCGCGCTGCTGCTTGTCGACGCCCTCCTGGACGTCCTTGGCGATGGTCTCGGCGACGTCCTGCTCGGCGAGGTGGTCGCGCAGCTGCTGGGTGGCGAGCTTCAGCCGGGCGACCGGGTCGGCGGTCTCCAGCAGCTCCACCTTCTGTTCGGTGGTGAGGAAGGGCGAGTAGCCGGAGTTGTCGGCGAGCGCGGAGACGTCGTCGATGGCCTGGACGCGGTCCACGACCTGCCAGGCGCCGCGCTTGCGCAGCCAGGCGGTGGCGAGCGCCTTGTACTCCTTCACCAGGTCGGTCACATGTCCCGGCAGCGGGTCGGGGGCGCTGTCGTCGACCGTGGTGCCCTCGACCCACAGGGCCGCGCCGGGCCCGGTCGTCCCGGCACCGATCCGCACCCGGCCGCGTCCCCGCACCAGGGCGCCCGGGTCACCGTCGGCGAGCCGGCCCACCTGCTCCACCGTGCCGAGCACACCGGTGCCGGCGTACGCGCCGTCGACGCGCGGGACCAGCAGCACCCGCGGCTTTCCCGGCTGGGACCGGGCGGCGACCTGGGCGGCCTCCACGGCGGCCCGTACATCCGCGTCGTTCAGATCCAGCGGGACCACCATTCCGGGCAGCACGACCTCGTCGTCGAGCGGCAGCACAGGCAGAGTGAGCGGTGTGGACGTCGAAGCCATGATCTCCCCTTCGGCAGTCAAGTTGAGCTATGCCGACTCAATGCGTGGCGCCCGCCGAATGTTCCCCCGTGCTCGTTCGCTGTGAGCGATCACCCGCTCGACCGTCCTGTCGACCGCCCTTGACCTGGCCTTTCGCGAGCGGTGGTGCGTGATCCACGGATCGCAGGGTTCCCGTGCGCTTTCCGCAACACGCTTCACAGGAACGGCCCGCAGACTGCAAGCTCACTCACAGCTTGCGAGCCCCGGCGGGGGTGACTCGCGGGGGTGCACGGGGGACTTGGGGACGCACATGAGCGAGGCAGAGAGGCGGGGGCCCGCCCGGCGCGCGCTGATCGCGGGCGGGGTGGTGGCCGCGACGGGGGCGGCGCTGCCGCTGGTCACCCGCGCGGCGGGCGGGGGCGGTGAGCCGTCCGCACCGGTCGGCGGGGCCTCCGCGCCCGGCGGCGGGGCGTCCTCTCCGGCGGCCGGGCCGAGGCGGA
>NZ_JBEZNL010000026.1:0-111910 GCF_040653275.1 Streptomyces sp. NPDC048002
CATCAGCAGCAGCCGGCTGTCCTGGGCCAGCGCGCGGGCCAGGGCGACCCGCTGGCGCATCCCGCCCGACAGCTCGTGCACCCGCTTGCCGTACGAGCCCTTCAACCGGACCAGTTCCAGCAGGCGTTCGGCTTCCGGGCGCCGCTCGGTCTTGGGAACGCCCCTGAGTTTGAGGGCGAGTTCGATGTTCTTGCCCGCGGTCAGCCACGGGAACAGCGCGTGCTCCTGGAACATCAGCGCCGGGCGTCCGTCGGTGCTGATGGTGCCCGCGCTGGGCTGGTCCAGACCGGCGACCAGGTTGAGCAGTGTGGACTTTCCGCAGCCGGAGGCTCCCAGGAGGGTGACGAACTCGCCGGGGGCGACGTCGAGGGAGATGTCGTCGAGGACGAGCTGCTGTCCGGCGGGGCCGGCGAAGGACTTCGAGACGTGCTCGATACGCGCGGCGAACGTCGTCGCCGTCCCGTCCTCGGCAGCCTTGGCGATCGTGGTGGCCATGGTCGTCACCTCCTGGGAACTCAACGGTTTGCTACTTGGCGCCGAGACCGGCGTCGTCGACCTCGTCCTTGCCCTCGGCCTTGAGGACCTTGTTCAGCGGGGCGAGGTCGTAGATGCCGTTCAGGTCGGGCTCCTCCAGCAGACCGGCCTTCACCGCGTGCGCCGCCTCGGTGTCGAGGGTCGCGGCCAGCGGGTCGTCGAGGAAGGTGATCGACTCCCAGGCCGGGGCGATGACCTCGGCGGGCAGCGCCTTGCCGGACAGCTTCTCCAGGGCCTTGTTGGCGGACGCCCTGGCCTCGTCCGGGTTGGCGTTGATCCACTCGTTGGTCTTCACCGAGCCGCGCAGCACGGCCTCGACGACGTCCGGGTGCTCCTTGAGGAACGACTGGGACACGATGATGTTCGTGATCACGAACTTCTTGTCGGGCCACAGGTCACGCTCGTCCAGCAGCACCTTCGCGCCCTCGGCGACCAGCTTGGAGGCGGTCGGCTCCGGCACCCAGGCGCCGTCGATCGAACCGGCCTTGTAGGCGTCCGGGGTGATCTTGTTGTCGGTGCGGATCACGGAGACGTCGCCCTTGCCGCTCTCGGCGTCGACCTTCCAGCCCTGCTCCGCCGCCCAGTTGAGGAAGGCCACGTCCTGGGTGTTGCCCAGCTGGGGAGTGGCGATCTTCTTGCCCTTGACGTCCTTCAGGGACTTGATCTTCTCCGGGTTCACCACCAGCTTCACGCCGCCCGAGGCGGAGCCGGAGATGATCCTCAGGTTCTCGCCGTTGGCCTTGGTGTAGCCGTTGATGGAGGGGGAGGGGCCGATCCAGCCGATGTCGATGGAACCGGAGTTGAGTGCCTCGATCTCGGAGGGACCGGCGTTGAACGTGGAGGACTTGATCGTGGTGCCGCCGAGCTCCTTCTGCAGGAGGCCCTCCTGCACGCCCACCAGGGCCGTGGCGTGCGTGAGGTTCGGGAAGTAGCCGATCCGGACCTCGTCGGTGGAGAGCTTCTCGGCGTCCGCGGCGACCTTGGCCGGCTGGTCGTCGTCGTTGGAGTCGGAACCGTAGCCGCAAGCGGTGAGCAGGAGCGGGAGGGCCGCTATGGCGGCGAGGGCGCGCAGGGTCTTGAGCGGTCTTGCGGCAGACACGGAGGTGTCCTCTCAGGGTTCGGTGGATCGTGAGTGCGCGAGCGGGCGCCCGCGCCTCCGGACATGGCCGTGGGGAGGTGCGGGGTGCCGCTGCGTGATGCGAAGAAGGGACCGGCAGGCGGGCGAAGTGCCTCAGACGGGGCGACAGATGGCGCTCGACGTGCGACGGAAGTCGATGTGGCGACGGGACGTCAGAAGG
The DNA here is from genome assembly GCF_040653275.1 of Streptomyces sp. NPDC048002. Taxonomy (NCBI): domain Bacteria; kingdom Bacillati; phylum Actinomycetota; class Actinomycetes; order Kitasatosporales; family Streptomycetaceae; genus Streptomyces; species Streptomyces sp. NPDC048002. Next base: position 1,833 of record NZ_JBEZNL010000026.1, read on the forward strand.
AGCGGGGACCGCTGCCCGCGGACGATCGATCTCATGGCCACCCCCACCGATTCCTAGTTTTCCTACCTGGTTGCTAGGGATCGTGGCAGAAGGTGACGCCGACCCCAAGGGCCCTTTCATATGATGGACGAACTGATCTCACATGTCGGGATCAGGTGGCTGCGGGCGGCCCTTGTGGCTGGTGGGGCGGCCAGTACGGCTCCACCGTCACGCGCGGCGGCGCACGGAAGGACAGCGGGCCGAGGAGCGGATCGTCGGGCCCAGACGCGGGGCATGCGGGTGCCGCCGCATCCGCACACCGGGCTCCAGACGGTGAGCTGGCTCTTCAGCGGTGAGATCGAGCACCGCGACAGCCTGGGCACCCACGCCTTCGTACGGCCCGGCGAGATGAACCTCATGACGGGCGGGCACGGCATCGCCCACTCCGAGGTCTCGACCCCGGACACCACCGTCCTGCACGGCGTCCAGCTGTGGGTCGCCCTGCCCGAGGAGCACCGCGCCACCGCACGCGACTTCCAGCACCACGTGCCCGAACCGCTCCGGACCGACGGCGCCGAGATCCGGGTCTTCCTCGGCTCCCTCGCCTCGGTCACCTCGCCGGTGCGGACCTTCACCCCGCTGCTCGGCGCCGAGATCGTCCTCGCGCCGCGCGCCTCCCTCACCCTCCCCGTCGACCCGGACTTCGAGCACGGGCTCCTCGTGGACAGCGGCGACGTAGGCCTGTCCGGCACCACGCTGCGCCCGGCCGAGCTGGGCTACGTCGGGCCCGGGTCGGCCGTGCTCACCCTGGCGAACGAGTCGGACGCCCCGGCCCGGACGGTTCTGCTGGGCGGGGTCCCGTTCCGGGAGGAGATCGTCATGTGGTGGAACTTCGTCGGCCGCGGCCACGACGACATCGCGCGGGCCCGCGCGGAATGGGAGGCGGCCTCCGACCGCTTCGGCGAGGTCGACGGCTTCGCCGACGAGCGCATCCCGGCCCCCGCCCTGCCGAACGCCGTCATCCGGCCGCGCCGCAACCCTCCGCCGCGCTGACCGGCACCGCCCCGGAATAGAGCGGATCAAGGCCGCGTTGGCGCGTACGGTTGATGATTCAACCTCCAAGGACTCAGGATCCGACGCCGAGGGGTGAGGAATGACGACGAACGGCTTCGACGGCCACTTCGCCAACGAGTACCCGGCGCACGACGGAGTGGCGCCCGACCGCTGGGCCAGCGCGCTGCACCTGTTCGACAACGGTGCCGGGGTGGCGCACGAGGAGACCGCCCTGGAGCGCTGGGAGCGGGCCGGGCTCCTCTTCGACGCCAAGGACTACATCGGCGCCGCCCGCCTCCTCGCCGACGTCGTCGAGGAGGCCCCGGAGCAGACCGGCCCCCGGCTGCTGCTGGCGCGCGCCTACTACCACTCCGCGCAACTGCGCCGTGCCGAGGAGCAGCTGCGCCTGATCATCGACCGGGACCCGGTGGAGCACTACGCCCACCTGATGCTCGGCCGCACCCTGGAGCGCCAGGGCCGCCGTGACGAGGCGGCCCCCTGGCTGCGGATGGCCGCCGCGTTCTCCGGGGAACTGCCCGGCGAGCGCTGAGCGGGCAGGGTTGGGCGCGCGCCCGTACGAAGCGAGCGCGCGCTCAGCCGACCGGGTGGCCCGCGCCGTCCGTTTGTCCTGCCTGGCTGGAGAACTTGTTGAGGAACACGTTGTACCGGCCGTCGGGACGGAGCGTCAGCGTCGCCCCGTCCTGCCAGGTGCCGTTCTCCTCCCACCACTGGGAGCCGGCCGGGTCACCCTGGTTCTGGTGCACGTTGTGCATCCCGAGGTCGCCCTCGGGATCCTCGTCGAAGGGCTCCCCGAAGACGAGCACATGCTGCCCGTCCACCAGGATCGCCTCCAGCGCGGCGGCCGCGTCGACATTGGACCCCGCCTGCCAGGGCCGCGACCCGAACAGGTCCAGGAGGTCGGTCAGCCAGGCCGGTGGGCGGCGCTGGAACAGGACCCCGGAGCGGTCGACCAGGGCCGGATGCCGCAGGTAGTCCAGCGCTCCGGAGTCCGGCCCGGACACCAGGTCGTGGTAGCCCTGGACCAGGGCCGGGACCGGCCCGAGATCGACCGCGTCCAGGGCGAGCGTCTTCCACTGCACGCCCACATTCGACTTGTGGCTGTCGACGTCGATCGCGCAGTGGTAGCGCCCGGCGGGGGCGTCGACCTCCAGGTTGACGTGGAACCAGCGGCCCTGGCTGTCCGGCCGGTCCCGGAAGTGACGGTAGAGGGTTCCGGAGAGCACGCCGTAGCGTTCGAAAGGCATGCGGCCAGTGAAGCACCGGCCCGCCCGCCGCTCCCGCTCCGCCGGGCCGGACGGCCTCCAGGTCGCCCGATCGGCCAGGGCCTCCCCTTCGGACCGAACGTTCCGGCGCCGACCGGCGTCGAAGCGGTGACCGTGTCGAAGGGACTCCCACGATGACTGCCGTACCCCCGCGCGCCCGTGCCGCCGCCCTCCTCGCCAGTGCGCTTCTGATGACGACGGCGGGGTGCGACGACGACGGCGACGCCCCGTCGGCGACGATCGACAGGGCGTGGCAGGAGCCCGCCGCCTACACCTACACCCTGGAGTCGAGCGGGGGCGAACGCTCGCTGATCGGCACGTTCCGGGTGACGGTCCGCGACGGCGTGGTGGCCGAGGCGGAGGGCCTGGACGACAGCGCGCGCCGCCTGGTCGACCGCTCGCCCGACCAGGTCCCCACGATCGGCGACCTGCTGGACGAAGTGGAGCGGGCCAGGGAGGAGAACGCGGACCAGGCGGAGGTCGCCCACGCGGCCGACGGCCACCCCGAGCGCATCACCCTGGACTGGATGGAGAACGCGATCGACGACGAGGCGCTGTACGTCATCAGTGACTACACACCGGGCGCCGGGTGAGGCGCGGCCGGTCAACGCGCCGTCGGAGCGGGGCCGATGCCCCGCAGCTCCCGGACCGTCCCGCCCAACTTCTCCCGCAGCGGCCCCAGTTGCTCCCGCTCTGCACCGACCACCCAACGCGTGCCGACCAGATACGTCCCCCCGTAGACACTCGCCGAGTCCAGCCAGGTCTCCTTGAGGCGCTCCTCGGGGAACGTGGTGATCAGGAAGTCGGCCTCTTCGGTACGGCACACCCCCTGCCGCAACTCGTCGGCGTCGATGCGGATCTCGGCCTCGCAGCCGGTCAGGCCGGCGATCACCTCGACCTTCGCGGGGGCGACGACTCCGGCGGCCGGTGCGGCGGACACCTTCGACGCCTTCGGGGCGTCGGCCCGGTCGTCCGCGCCGTCGCCCCCGCAACCGGCGACGAGCGGTACGAGAGCCAGGAGCCCGACGGCCACCGCGTGCCGCGTCGACACCTCGTGGCCGGCGGATCTCCTCCGTCGCTGCTCGGGCATGCCACTCCACCCTGTCGTACTGCTCACTGTCGGCGGGGAGTACGGATACGGATCCGATGCCGTTCAGCGGCCGGGGAAACCCGTACCGTGAAAGTCGGTTGAGCTGCCGTCCGTCGTGCAGCAGGCTCTGCGGGCATGGAGTACTTCTGCTACCACCGCGACCGGCCCGGCTCCATGAGCCTGCGCGAGGCACTCCTGGAGGTCCACTGGTCCTACATGGACCGGTACGCGGAGCGGATGATCGCCCGCGGTCCGACCTTCGCCGACGACGGCGAGACCGCGAGCGGCAGCGTGCACATCCTCGACCTGCCCGATCCCGCCGCGGCCCGCGCGTTCGCCTTCGACGAGCCCAACCACCGGGCGGGCGTCTACCGGGACGTGCTGCTGCGGCGGTGGCGCAACCTGCTCGGACGCACCATGTGGGAGTTCCCCGGTGGCAGGACCGGCGGCAACCGCTACCTGGTCATCGGTCTCGGCGAGGGTCCCGCCGCCGACCTGACCCCGCCGGCCGAGCACACCGAACTCATCGCGTACGGGCCCCTGTTGTCCGACGACGGGGCCGCCTGGCTCGGCACCGCGGCACTGCTGCGCGCCCCCGACCCCGAAACGGCGCGGGCCGTGCTCACGGAGGACCGCTATGCCGCGATCGAGGTCCACGACTGGCAGTTCGGGGGCCGCGAGGAGTAGCCGTACGCGCGGCCCCGTCCCGTCACTCCGGATTCCGTACGACGTCCGCGACCCGGGCCTCCACGTCGCCGCGCGCCGCTCCCTGCTCCTTGGCGTACTCCGCGACGGAGGTATGCGCCTCCCGGGCCAGGTCGCGCCAGGCCCGCCAGGCCGTGTCGTACGTCTGCGTCTGCGTCTGCGACCAGCCGCCGACCTCGGCCGGGGGGCCGTACTGGGCACGCAGCTCCTCGACCCGGCGGTGCGCCAGGTCCGCGGCGCGCTGCTTCTCGATCAGTTCCTCGAAGGTATGGGGCACCCCACGAGCGTAAGAAGTCCGGCCGTGGCGCGCACGGCGAGGGCGCGGCGGCAGCCGGCTCACCGGAGTCGGAAGGCGCCGGGCGGAGCGCTACGATCACCGCCCATGGACTGGCTCGAACGCACCCGGAAGCTCAGGCAGTGGGCGAGGAACGGCACCCGGGCCCCGCACAAACCGCTGCTGCTCCTGTACGCGCTCGGCCGCTACCAGGAGGACGCCGCGGGCGATCTGCGGTACAGCGCGGTGGAGGCGGACCTCCAACGCCTGCTCACCGAGTACGGGCCGCCTCATCGGACGAGTCCCGCCTACCCGTTCCACCATCTGGTCAGCGACGGGGTGTGGGAGGTGCGCACGGACCGGGGGCCCGGCAGCCCCGGCACCGGTCTGCGCGAGTTGCGGGACTCCGGTGCCGCCGGGCGCCTCGCCCCCGACCTGAGAGCGGCCCTCGACCGTGACCCCGGCCTGCTCGGCCGGATGGCACGCGTTCTGCTCGACCAGCACTTCCCGCCCTCGCTGCACGGCGAGTTGTGCGAAGCGGTGGGTCTCGATCCCGACCCGGAGCCCCTCGCCACCGCACCCCCGTCGTCGGCCGCGCGACGACAACGCGACCGCCGCATGCGCGAGTCGGTGCTGACGGCCTACGAGTACCGGTGCGCCTTCTGCGGCTACGACGGCCGCTTCGGGGCGGTCCCGGTCGGACTTGAGGCCGCGCACGTGCGCTGGTGGGCGTTCGGCGGACCCGACGAGGTCGACAACGGACTGTGCCTGTGCTCCCTGCACCACAAGCTGTTCGACAAGGGCGTCCTGGGTGTCGGCGACGGCCGGCGCATCCTGGTGTCGCAGCGCTTCGTCGGCCACAGCGCGGCAGCCCGGGAGCAGGTCACGGCACTCGCCGGCCGCCCCCTGCTGGGCCCGCAGCCCGGCACCCGCCCCGTCGCGGACAGCCACCGGGACTGGCACACGGCCCAGGTCTTCCAGGGCAGCCCGCGCCCCGCCGCCCGCGCTGAGTGACGGAGAGGCCCGCTCGTTCCTCGTCAGGCCCCGGGAACGGCGCACCGGGGCCCCGGTGCCACGGCCGCCCGGATCCGGTACAGCACGCTCGGCCGCAACGGCCCCTCGGGCACCTCCGGATCGTCGAAGTCGTCGGCGGGATCGCGGGTCATCCCGATACGCCGCATGACGGCCCGCGAACGGAGGTTGGCGGCCGCGGTCACCGCGAGGACCTCGGTCAGGCCGAGGTGGCCGAGCCCGAAGGAGACCACGGCTCGGCCCGCCTCACTGGCGTACCCGTGCCCCCACGCCGACCGGGCCAGCCGCCAGCCGGCCTCCACGCCCGTGAACGGCATGCCCTCGTCCACGGGATCCAGCCCGGCGAAGCCGATGAACTCGCCGCTGTCCCGCACCTCCAGCGCCCACCACCCCCACCCCCGTCGCTCCAGGTCGGCCTCGGAGCGGGCGGCCGAGGCGTCGCTCCGCTCACGGGTGAGCAGCTCCGGGAAGTACCGGCGGACCTCGGGGTCGGCGTTGAGCGCGGCCCACGGCGCCAGATCGGACGCGCGCCACCGACGCAGCAACAGCCGGTCGGTTCGCAACTCGGCCGTCACCGGCACGCTCCCGGGCAGTACGGGCGGACGAAGGACTCCATGGTCGCGAGCATGCCGTACGTGCCTCGGTCGGCGACAACGGATTGTGGGCGGTGATCGAAAAGGGGTCGCGCGCCCGCCCACCCCGACGGATACCGTCCTGCCATGGTTCCTTCAGCCGAAACCGCGCCCACCCGGTCCCCCGTCACCGCGGACGACGTCGACCTCGCCGTACGGCTCGCCGTCGCCGCGCTTCGTGAGGCGCCGCCGGACGCCTGGGAGGCCAAGGCCGGTTCGCTGGAGTGGGACTGCTGGGAGACCGTCGAGCACCTCAGCGACGACCTGTTCGCCTACGCCGCCCAACTGGGCCCCGGAACGCCCCCCTTGGACGGCGAGGTGCCCTTCGTCTGGGAGAGCAGGCGGCCCGGAGGACCGGCCAACGCCGTCCACGCCGACCGCCAGGCGGGCGCGGCCGGACTGCTCCAGGTCCTGGAGGCGTGCGGCGCGCTGCTGGTCGCCATGGTGCGCACGACGCCGCCGCGGACCAGCGCGCACCATGTCTTCGGCGCCTCCGACCCCGAGGGCTTCGCCGCGATGGGGATCGTGGAGACGCTGGTGCACACGCACGACCTGGCGGAGGGACTCGGACTGACCTGGAGCCCGCCCGCCGGTCTCTGCTCACGGGTGCTCGCCCGGCTGTTCCCCGAAGCGCCCGCTTCCACGGACCCCTGGCCCACCCTCCTGTGGGCCACCGGACGCGCCGAACTCGCCGGGCACGGCCGCCTCACGACATGGCGCTGGGACGGCACGCCCCGGCCCTAGTTGGACGTATCTCCGCTGCTCACCTAGCGTTCGGCGCATGACAGAGCGACGCGCGATCCTCAGCGGTTCCCCCTTCGAGGAGCAGATCGGCTACGCCCGTGCGGTGGTGGACGGCGACTGGGTGCACGTGTCCGGGACCACCGGGTTCGACTACACCACGATGACCATCTCCGACGACGTGGCGGAACAGGCCGAGCAGTGCCTGCGCAACATCGGGGCCGCGCTGACCGAGGCGGGGTGCACCTTCGCCGACGTGGTCCGGGTCCGCTATCTCCTGCCCGAACGCGCGGACTTCGAGCCGTGCTGGCCGGTCCTGCGACGCCGCTTCGGCGACGTCCGCCCGGCCGCCACGATGCTCGTCTGCGGTCTGGCCGACCCCCGTATGAAGATCGAGATCGAGGTGTACGCACGACGACCGGCCGTCGATCAGGGCTAGTTGTGCGCGCGGCCCGTCCGATGCTGTACAGTGGATCTTGAGCCGCTCGCCGGAAACGACGAGCCTCGACCATGCGTTGGTGGTCCAAGGAAAGACGCCCCGCTTCCTGCGGGGAAATGCAGGTGCAAGGCCTGCCCGGCGCTCAAGAACAAGGCCCGCCCCCGACTCGGGGGCGGGCCTTGTGCGTTGCTCAAGCCTGGCGATGCAGGGGGCGGCCGTCTCAGCACACGGACGTTGGCGTGCCCGTCAGTTGTCGTCGCGGTCGGGCAGGGGGGAGTAGGCGGTCGCCCCTGGCGTTCTGCCCTCGGGCGGGTAGTCGCAGTCGATGCTGGAGATCTCGTAGTCGTCGCCCTCGCTCTGCTCCTGGTCGACGACCACAGCGGCCGTGCAGACCCGGCCGTGCTCGTCGGTGAACGTGACGATCTCGCTGTAGTCCGTGGGCGGACTGCATCCCGCCAGCAGCAGGACCGCCGCTCCCGCGGCCACCACCGTGCCGAGCCCCCACAGCCGTCTCATCCCGTGCCCCTCCCTGTCAGCTCGCGGCCCCCGTCAGTCGGGGCCGGGCGGGCCCACTTCGCCCGCCGGTCGGTGGGACGCCTCCTCGGCATCGGACAGTTCCTGCCGGATGCGTTCCCAGATCCGGTCGGGGGGCACGGTCGGCAGGTCCGACACCGACACGGCGGAGGCGGTCGTCACCACCCGCGTGATCCGGGCGAGTTCCTGCCGGCACGCCACGCACCGCGCGATGTGCCGCAGGGCGGCGTCGTGCTCGGCCGATGCCTCACCGCCCAGCGCCAGCTCCGCGAGCCGCGCGTGCTCGACGTGGGTCACCGTCCCCTCCGATCTCCTGTCAGGCAGGTCCCCTCTCCGGGCCCCGCGTGCCTCGCTCCCCAGTACGGGCGGCTCCTCAGCGCTCGACCGGCCGCGCCGTGACGAGGAGCTTCGACAGGCAGCCGCCCCGGTCGGGGACCAGGGGAGGGCCGCAGGCGGCAAGGGTGAGGACGGGGGCGCCGGTCGGGCTGAACACGGCAGGCGAGAGCCGCGCCTCGGGCACGGTGGTACGCGAGACGACCCGGTGGACGACGGGGTCCGCTCCCGCGCGCCGAACCTCGACGCGATCGCCGGGCCGTACGTCGGACAGGGCCGCGAACCCGCCCGGGGCGCCGGTCGCGGTGGCCGCGTGCCCGACCAGCACGGCCGAGCCCGACGGGCTGCCCGGGGCCGGGCCGAAGCGGTACCACCCGGCCGTCCCGGAGTCGTCGGGCACGGCGAGGGCTCCTTCCCCGGTGACGCCCACCGGGGAGACCCGGGCGTCCAGGCCGACCGCGTCGACCAGGATCCGTACGGGAGGAGGCGCCGACGGTGCCGCGGCGGCACCCCGGTCCGGGGCGCCGGCGGGCCGCGCGGCCCGCCCGGACGACGGAGGTGCCGCGAGCAGGGCCACCGCCGTCGCGGCCAGGGCCACGGTCACTCCCACGGCAGCGGCGGCCGCGAGGGTCGGACCCTCGCCGCGCGTTGGCGTGTCAGGCACGGCGGTCCGACAGTCGGCGCGCCACCAGGAACGTCAGCGTCACCGCACCGGCCGTGCCGGCCCAGGCGAGCCACTCGACGGGTGAGTTGGTGCCCAGGGCGGCTGGACCGCCACCCGCGTGGAGCGCCTTCGGGGAGGCGTCCGTGCCGCTGAACGTCTGCGTCTTCAGGGCCAGGTTGTCGTCCTCGGCGCTGCCCCAGGCGTAGACGACGTTGCTGGTGCCGTCCTTGAGGTTCAGATCGGCCGGTCCGATCGCCACGGTGTCGGTGCCGGCGAGCACGACGTCGGCGGAAACGGTGCCGGCGGCGACCTCGGTGGTGTCCTCCTTGGGGTTCTCCAGATCCTTGAACACCGCCTGTCCGTCCGCCCGGACGTCCACGGCGGGCGCGGCCGCCACATGGCGCACGGTCAGCCGGGACTTCCCGGCGTCGACCTTCGCCACGTCGTTGACGAACGCGGTCAGCTCGGGTGTGCCGTCGGCGGAGAGGTGGGCCGCCACGGTCGCGTTGGCGCCCGCGGGTACCTCGATCCGCTTCTCGACGGCGGGGGTGCCGTCGGGGCCCTCGCCGGCCTTGAAGACCTGGATGTCGTAGGTCCCCGCGTCGAGGGCCTGCGGTTCGGTGACCGAGCCCGGCTTGAAGTCGGTGAGCAGCTCGTCGCCGTTGGCGTAGACGTCCACGGTCAGGCCGGGCACGCCGTGGAAGACGGAGACCATGGCCTCGTCGTCCTCGGCGGCGGGGACCGCCAGTGCGGGCGCGGCCGTGCCGAGCGCCAGCGCGCAGGCGCCGGCCGTGGCCGCGAGGGTCAGGGTGGGCCGGGGGATCATGGTGATCATCCCTTCGAGGAGACCGCCCGCCGGACGCGGGGGTCATTCGTTCTTCCCGCGCGACGGCGCCGACGGATGCGCGACCGAGGCGCCGACGGTTGAGCCGACCGATGCGCGGACCGACGAGCCGACCGATGAGCCGGCCCGGGTCAGGCGGCCGCGGTGTCGACGCGGGACTGCTCCAGCGCGAGACGCAGCCGGTGCAGGCCGCGGCGGGCGTGGCTCTTGACGGTGCCCAGCGGCATGCCGGTCCGCTCCGCGATCTGGGTCTGGGTCAGGTCCTCGTAGAAGGCCAGGCCCAGCACCTCACGCTGCTGGCGCGGCAGCCGGGCGAGTTCGTCGAGCAGGACGATCCGGTCGAGGACGTCGTCGGGCGCGGAGACCTCGGGCCGCGGGCCGTCGGCCCGGTGGGCGGCGGCGTCGACCAGGTTCAGGCGCCGCGTCCGGGCGGCGAGCGCGTCAACGATCTTGCGGCGGGTGATGCCGACCAGCCAGGCCCCGAGCGGACCCCGCTCGGGGTGGAAACCGGCCCGGCCGCGCCAGGCGCCGATGAACACCTGCTGGGTGACGTCCTCCGCCTCGTGGGTGTCTCCCAGCGAGCGGGTGGCCATCGTGTGGACGAGCGCACCCCAGCGCCGGTAGATCGCCGCGAAGGCCTCCTCGTCGGCCGCGCGCAGGCCCCGGGCCAGTTCGTCCTCGTAGAGGGTCTCCGACAGCGGGGCGTTCACCTGCGGTCGCACCGGTGCGGTCGTAGTGGTGTGCGTGTTCATGGCCGGTTCCTCCTGCCATCGAAGTGCGGCGGGGACGGAAGGCCGTCCGGCGACGTCTGGGGTCCAGTCTTGGAAGCTGAAACGACGCAGACAACATGCGTCGGTTGTGCATCGCTTCACCGCCGTACACTGGGCGACATGGACACGTACCGGGTCGATGACCAGGACACGGACACGCAGGTCAGGCTCACGACGGGCGAGGTCGCCAGACGGCTCGGCGTGGCGCCGACCACCGTCCGCTCCTGGGACCGCCGCTACCGGCTCGGACCCGACGCGCACACCGGCGGCAAGCACCGCCGCTGGACGGCGGCCGACGTCGCCCGGCTGGAGCGCATGTGCGCCCTGACCGCGACCGGACTGGCCCCGGCCGAGGCCGCGCGGCTGGCCCTGATCGGAGAGCGGCCCGACCCCGCCCGGACCCGCCGCGAAACGGCTCCGCCGCGGCCCGTCCGGGACATCGGAGGTGGTCTGCAACTCGGGGACTCGCGCCAGGAGGCCAAGGGAGTCGCCCGCGCCGCCCTGCGCCTCGACGCGGTGGCGCTGGACGAACTGCTCGCGGCCGCGATCGAGGAACACGGGCTCATCGACGCCTGGACCGAGGTCGTCGTGCCCACGCTCCAGGCGGTCGGCCGCAAGTGGGAGCGGTCCGGCGAGCGGTACGTCGAGGTCGAGCACTTCCTGTCCTGGCACATCTCCGGGGTGCTGCGGCGGGTGGCGCCTCCCACGGTCGCCGACCGCCCGGGGGCGGTGACGCTGCTCGCCTGTGTACCGGGGGAGAACCACACCCTCCCGCTGGAGGTCCTCTCCGCCGCCCTCGCCCAACGCGGCATCCCGGTGCGGATGTTCGGCGGCGCCGTGCCCGTAGAGTCCCTGGTGGCCGCGGTGCGCAGGACCGGCCCGGCCGCGGTGGGCCTGTGGGCCCAGTCCCGCACCACGGCGAGCCGGCCGCTGGCCCAGCACGTCGCGGCCATGGAGTGGGGCGTGCGCGGTGCCCGCCGGAAACCGGTGGTGATGGCGCTCGGCCCCGGCTGGGCGGGCCAGACCGTGGCCGGACTGCGCCGCCCGACCGGCCTCGCCGAGGCCGTCGCCGCGGTGGAGGCACTGGTGCATCCGTGAGCGCGCGGTCCGCCGAAGGACCAGTGCGGGGCGGACACGGCGCCGGTGACCGCCGGTGGCGGAGGCGAGAGCGACGGAGCGGGGCGTGGACATCGACGGCGCGCGCGTGCTGGTGGCCGGAGCCACCGGCGAACTGGGCACGGCCCTGACCGACGAACTGATCCGGCGCGGAGCGCGCCCGGCCCTCGTCGGCCGCGGCCCGGACCGGCTGGCCGAGGCGGCCCGGCAGCGTCCCGGCGTTCCCACGGCGGTCTTCGACGCGTACGACCCGGAGTCCTGCGCGCGCACGGTGCACCGTGCCGCGGCCGAACTCGGGGGCCTCGACGCCGTCGTCACCGTGTTCGGGACCGTCGCCTTCGGCGCGGCGGACGAAACCGGCGACGAGGTGGCCGAGCACCTGATGGCGGTCAACTTCCTCGCGCCCGCCGCGTTCTTCCGCGCCGCGCTGGGCGTGCTGCCCCCGGGGTCGGTGATCGCCGCCGTCACCGGTGTGGTGGCCGAGCGGCCCCAGCCGGGGATGGCCGACTACAGCGCCTCCAAGGCGGCGCTCGGCGCCTGGCTGCACGCGGTGCGGCGGGAGGCGCGCGGGGCCGGGATCAGGGTCCTGGAGATCCGGCCCGGCCACCTGAACACCGGGTTCGCGCGGCGCGCCGTCGCCGGATCGCCACCGCCGCTGCCACCGGGAGGCGATCCGCTGCGGGTCATGGGGGCGGTCGTGGACGCGCTGGCCGACGACGCGGAACTGGTGCTGACCGCGCCGGACGGAACGCCCGTCGCCGAGCGGCGGGCGCGCTGAGCCCGCCGTCTCATGGCGGCCCGTCCCCGAGCCCGCCGTCTCATGGCGGCCCGTCCCCGAGCCTTCGCTCCTGTCGGCGGACCTCCGCCAGATCGCCGAGCCGGTCGAGCTGCCGCACCGCCTGGACCGTGCGGTGGTTGCGCGCGAGACGGCCTCGGTGCCGGTCGACGAAGGTCCAGTACCCCATCGTGTAAGGGCAGGCACGCTCACCGGTCCGGTCGCCGGGCCGGTGCGGACACGGACCGCACAGGTCGCTCATGCGGTTGAGGTAGGCGCCGCCGGTGGTGTACGGCTTCGTCGTCATCCGGCCGCCGTCGGCGTACTGGGACATGCCGATGACGTTGGGCACCATCACCCAGTCGTAGCCGTCGACGAAGTTGCGGTGGAACCAGTCCGTGACGGCGGCCGGGTCCCAGCCGCGCTGGAGGGCGTAGCTGCCCAGGACCAGCAGCCGCGGGATGTGGTGGGTCCAGCCGGTGTCCCGGACCTGGGCCAGGACGGTGCTCAGACAGCGGGCCCGGACGTCGTCCGCGTCGAGTTCGTCCCACCACGCGGGCAGCGGAGCGGTGTGGCCCAGTGCGTTGCTGTGCCGGTACTCCTCGCCGAAGTACCAGTACAGATGCCACACGTACTCGCGCCAGCCGGCGATCTGCCGGACGAAGCCCTCCACGCTGTTCAGCGGCGCCCGTCCGGCGCGCCACTCGGACTCCGCCCGTTCGACGCACTCGGAGGGGTCGAGCAGGCCGAGATTGAGCGCGGCGGAGAGCAGGCTGTGGCTCATGACGGGATCGGCGGCGAGCACCGCGTCCTCGTAGGGGCCGAACGTGCTCAGCCGGTGCTCCACGAAGCGCTTGAGCGCGGCCCTCGCCTCGGTCCGTGTCGCCGGGAAGAGGCGAGGTCCGTCCCGGCCGGTGAAGGAGACGTCGCCGTCCTTCTCCCAGCGGTCGAGGTCGTGGCGTACCTCCTCGTCGATCTCGTCCTCCTGCGGCCGGTAGGGGCGCGGGACGGGCAGGACGGGCGAGTCGCGGGGCGGGGGCCGCCGGTTGTCGTGGTCGAGGTTCCAGCGGCCGCCGGCCGGTTCGTCGCCGTCCATGAGCAGGTCGTGTCCGCGCCGCACCCAGCGGTAGAAGTCCTCCTGGCGCAGCCGCTGCCCGCCCCGCCCGTCCGCCCACGCGGCGAAGTCACCGACGGGCACCAGGAATCCGCGCGCGGCTCCGACGGTCACCCGGGGCAGGGAGCGCACCAGCCGCAGCGCGGCGTACGACGTGGGGTGATGGACCGTCAGCGCGTCCTTGCCCGCTCCACGGGCCAGACCCTCGCGGTAGGTGTCGGCGCGCACGTAGGTGACGCGGTCCCCGAGTTCCGCCGCCCGGTGCCGCATGGCGGAGAGCACGAGATGCGCCTTGGCGCGGTGGAAGCGGCGGCGCCGGAACACCGAGCGCGCCTCGATCATCAGCAGCGGCGTGTCGCGGGAGGGTCCGCCGTCGTCTGAGGGCCGCAGGAAGTGCGGCCCCAACTGGTCGCCGAAGAGCCAGTGCATGGCGTGGTCCTCCGTCAGCTCCGTCAGTCCCGTCAGCTCCGGCCGCGCGCCCGCTTGAACCGCTCCAGGCCGTCGCCGAGGTCGATCAGGCGCTTGGGGTAGTCGGCCCGCTCGTCCTCGGGCAGCCGCCACGGTTCGTGTACGGCGCCGCCCTTCACCTCGCCCAGCTCCGGCACCCAGCGCCGCACGTACGCGCCCTGCGGGTCGAACCGTTTGCCCTGGACGACCGGGTTGAGGACCCGGTTGGGCCGGGTGTCGGTGCCGGTGCCCGCGACCCACTGCCAGTTGAGCTGGTTGTTGACGACGTCACCGTCCACCAGCAGGTCCAGGAAGTGCCGGGCGCCGATCCGCCAGTCGACGTAGAGCGTCTTGCTGAGGAAGCTCGCAGCCAGCAGGCGGGCCCGGTTGTGCATCCAGCCCTCGTGCAGCAACTGCCGCATGGCCGCGTCGACGACCGGATAGCCGGTCCGTCCCTCCCGCCACGCGGCGATGTCCTCGGCCGCGTCCTCCTCGGACCGCCAACGGTCCTGCCGGGAGCGGTAGTCGGCCGCGGACGCGTCCGGCCGGGCGGCCAGTACCTGGTGGTGGAAGTCCCGCCAGCACAACTGCCGTACGAACGCCTCCCCGCCCGGGCCCGCGTGGGCGTGCCGGGCCCGGTGGACCAGCTCGACCGGTGAGAGCGTGCCGAAGTGCAGATGGGGCGAGAGCCGTGAGGTCGCGTCGCCCGCCATGTCGTCGTGCCGGTCCTCGTACTCCGCCAGGTGGCCGCGCGCCCACCGGGAGAGCCGCTCGCGGCCCGCGCTCTCCCCGCCGGTGGCGAGTCCCGGCGAGATGCCGTCCGACTCCTCGCGGACGGGCACCGGTTCGGAGTCCACCGAGTCGGGGACGCGCACGGTGCGCGGCGCCGGGCAGATGTCCCGCAGCCGCTCCTGCGACCAGCGCCGGAAGTACGGGGTGAAGACGGCGTAGTGGTCGGAACCGGCCGGGGTGACCGCGCCCGGGGCGACGGCGGTGGTCACCGTGTCGTGGACCCGCAGTTCCACGCCCTGCCGGCGCAGCCCCTCGCGCAGCCGCTCCTCCCGGCGGTGGGCGTATCCGGTGACCCCGGCGGCCATGTGCACCTCCGTCGCGCCGCACTCGGCGGCGACGGCGCGCACCTGGCGTACGACCGGGCCCGAGCGCACGACGAGCCGTCCGCCCCGGTCGCGCAGCGCCCCGTCGAGGTCGTTGAGGCAGTCGGCGAGGAAGGCGGCCCGGTTGGGCGCGTCGAACCCGGTCGCGTGGATCCCGGTGTCACGGACGAACAGCGGCACCACTTCGTCCGCCGACCGCAGCGCCGCGCGCAGCGGCGGATGGTCGTGCACGCGCAGGTCGGAGGTGAACAGGACGACCGCGACGGTCATGGGGGACTCCCTGAAGGGGCGATGCGGTAGCGAAACCTTCTATTGACGCACTCTTCGGATGTCGTGCGGCGGCCGGATGCGGGAGTCGCCCGCCGAACCCCCGCGCGGGCTCATGCCCTTGGCGGCGGCCTGGGTGATGTTGCGGGCCATGCCGCCGAAGACGATCGCGTGGAAGGGGGAGACGGCCCACCAGTAGGCGTGGCCGAGGAGACCGCGCGGGTGGAACAGCGCGCGCTGGCGGTAGCGGGTGCCGCCCCGGTCGTCGTCCTCCGCGTACATCTCCAGCCAGGCCAGGCCCGGCAGCCGCATCTCCGCCCGCAGACGGAGCAGATGCCCGGGTTCGATCTCCTCGACCCGCCAGAAGTCCAGCGAGTCGCCGACCCGCAGGCGTTCGGCGTCGCGCCGGCCCCGGCGCAGCCCGACACCGCCCACGAACCGGTCCAGCCAGCCGCGCACCGCCCAGGCGAGGGGGAAGGAGTACCAGCCGTTGTCCCCGCCGATGCCCTCGATCACCTTCCACAGCGCGGCGCGGGGCGCTTCGACCGGCAGGTGCCGTTCGTCCTCGTAGAGGCTGCCGCCGGCCCAGTCCGGGTCGGTGGGCAGCGGGTCGCTGGGCGCGCCGGGGACGGCGGCGGAGGACCAGCGGGTGGCGACCTGCGCGTCCCGTACCCGGCGCAGGGCCATGGCGAGGGCGTCGTCGAAGGGGAGCGGGCGGCCCGGCAGGTCGGGTACGTACCGGGCGATGTCGTGCTCGCGGCACACCACCTCGTGCCGCAGCGACTCCGTCAGCGGCCGGGCGAGGGAGGCGGGCACCGGCGTGACGAGTCCGACCCAGTGGCTGGACAGGCGGGGGGTGAGCACCGGGACCGGCACGATCACCCGGCGTCGCAGCCCGGCGACGGCGGCGTAACGGCACATCATCTCCCGGTAGGTGAGGACGTCCGGCCCGCCGATGTCGAACGTGCGGTCGACCTCGGGCGGGAGGTCGGCGCAGCCGACGAGGTAACGCAGCACGTCCCGCACGCCGATGGGCTGGGTGCGGGTGTGCACCCAGCTCGGGGTGACCATGACGGGCAGCCGTTCGGTCAGGTAGCGCAGCATCTCGAACGAGGCCGAGCCCGAGCCGATGACCACGGCGGCCCGCAGGACGGCGGCGGGCACCGGCGAGTCCAGGAAGATCCGCCCCACCTCGGCCCGGGAGCGCAGATGCGGTGAGAGGGAGTCCTCGGGGACGCCCTCGGGGGTGAGCCCGCCGAGGTAGACGATCCGGCGTACACCCGCGGCGTGCGCCTGCTCGGCGAAGACGCGGGCCGCGCGGCGGTCGGTCTCCTCGAAGTCCGTGCCGCTGCCCAGGGCGTGGACCAGGTAGTACGCGACCTCGACCCCACGCATGGCCGCCGCCACCGACTCCGCGTCCGTGACGTCGCCCTTGACCGTCTCGGCGTCGCCCGCCCAGGGGTGGTCGCGCAGTTTCCCGGGGGAGCGGGCCAGGCAGCGCACCTGGTGCCCGGCCTCCAGCAGTTCCGGTACCAGGCGCCCGCCGATGTATCCGGACGCCCCTGTCACCAGGCATCGCAGCGGCCGGCCGGCGCGCTGTCCGTCCGTACCCGTACTCATGAGCCTCCTCCACGCGGTCGGTCGGAATCGGTTTCGGTCCGGGGGCGGGGCGGCGGATGGCGCCGTCCCGACGTGTCTACTTCCGAGCGGGGGCCGCCGGTGGATGCGGGTCGGCGGGCTCGCGTGACCGTCCGGCCGCGACGCCGTCCGCGGATGTGCGGCACGCCGGGTAGCGGCCGTTCACCGGGTCGGTGCCGCGGGGTCGGCCGCCTGGTCGGCCCGGCCTCCCGCGCCGAGCAGTCCGGTGGCGGTGAACGGCTCCGCCGCGGCGAGGCGCGGCAGTTCGCGGCGCGACAGCAGGGTGACGACCGGCGGCATCGCGCCCCGTACCAGCTGGGTGGCCCGCAGCCAGCCGGGCACGTACACGGCGGGTCGGCGGCGCTCCACGGCCCCGACCAGACGGTCGGCCACGTACGACACGGGGTAGACCTTGCGGGCCGGTGGCGGCATGTGGCCGCGCAGTTCCCGCAGTACGGCGAACTCGTCGGCGTCGCGGACCATGTCGGTGTCGGTCCAGTTGATGTAGGCGATCCCCACGCCCACGTGCCGGTGGGCGACCTCGGCGCGCAGCGCGTGGGCGAAGGACTCGACGCCCGCCTTGGAGGCGCAGTAGGCGCTCATCATCGGCGCGGCCCCGATCGAGGCGAGCGAGGCGACCTGGAGGAAGTAGCCGCGGGCGTCGAGCAGGTCGGCCAGGAAGGTCCGCGCGGTGACGGCGCTGCCCACGAGGTTCACCTCGACGACCCGGCGCCACACCGCGAGATCGGCCTCCGCGAAGGGTCCGCCCTCGGCCACCCCGGCGTTGGCGACGACGACCGAGGGCGGCCCGAACCGGGCCCGGATCTCGGCGGCGGCGCGGAGCATGGCGCGTTCGTCGGTGACGTCGGCCTCCCAGCAGGCGGACTCGCCCGGCAGGGAGTCCCGGACCTCGGCGAGGGTGCGCTCCTCGCGGCCGAGCAGGGCGACCTTGGCGCCGCGCCTCGACAGCTCCCGGGCGAGCCCGGCCCCGAGGCCGCGCGCCGCGCCGGTCACGACGGCGGTACGGGAGTGCAGGGGGCTGCGGGTGACCGGCATGGGAGTTCCTCTCCACGAATGCGCTGGCCCGGCCCACGCTAGACGCGGACCGGGCCGTCGGCACTCCGGCGGGGGCCGGACCCCGGCTAGACCCGGTCGCCGACCGCCGACTCCGTGCTCGTGCGGCTCGGGGTACCGGCGCCCTTCTTCTCGCGCGCGAGGGCGCTGGGCCACCACGCCCGCGGGCCGACGTCGATCACCAGGGCGGGCACCAGCAGGGAGCGGACCACCAGGGTGTCCAGGAGCACCCCGAAGGCGACGATGAACGCGATCTGCACCAGGAAGGCCAGCGGGATGACCATCAGTGCCGCGAACGTCGCGGCGAGGACCACACCGGCCGAGGTGATCACCCCGCCGGTGGTGGTCAGCCCGCGCAGCACGCCCTGCCGGTTGCCGAGCACGAGGGCCTCCTCCCGCACCCGGGACATCAGGAAGATGTTGTAGTCCACGCCGAGCGCCACCAGGAACACGAAGCCGTACAGCGGTACCGAGGCGTCCGTGCCGCTGAAGCCCAGCAGGTGCTCGAAGACCAGAGCCGAGACGCCGAGCGTGGCGAGGAAGTTCAGCGCGACGGTCGCCACCAGCAGCACCGGGACCAGGACGGACCGCAGCAGGAGCATCAGGATCAGCAGGATGATGGCCAGCACGATCGGCACGATGACCGTGACGTCCCGGGAGGCGGTCTCCTGGGTGTCGTACTGCTGGGCCGTGTAACCGCCGACCAGGGCGTCCGCCCCGCTCACGGCGTGCACCCGGTCACGCAGCCGCTGCACGGTCTCCTTGGCGGCGTCGCTGTCCGCCGCGGCCTCCAGCGTCGCGTCGATACGGACCCGCCCGTCCACGACCAGCGGCTCCGCGCCGCCCGGCTGTCCGGAGGCGGAGACCGCGGCCGCCGAGGCGACCCCCGGCGTGTCCTCGGCCGCCTCGGTCACCTCGGCGGCGCGGTCGGCGTCGGCGATGACGACGGCCGGGTTTCCGGACCCGCCGGGGAAGTGCTCGCCTAGGGTCCGCTGAGCGGAGACCGACGGCGCGTCGTTGACGAAGATCTCGTCGAGCGGCACGCCCTTGGAGGACAGCGCGGGCGAGAAGGCCGCGAAGGCGGCGAGCACCAGGGCGGTCACGATCCAGGTCCGGCGCGGCCGGCGGTCCACCAGCGCGGCGACCCGGCGCCACACCCCGCTGCCGCCCTCCTCGGCGGGCTTCGCCCGGGACGGCCAGTAGGCGGCACGGCCCAGCAGCGCCAGCACCGCGGGCAGGAAGGTGAGCGTGGACAGGACGGCGCAGGCGATGCCGATCGCGCCGACCGGGCCCAGGGCGCGGTTGTTGGTGAGGTCGCTGGCGAGCAGCGCGAGCAGACCGAGGGCCACGGTGGCGGCGCTCGCGGTGATCGCGCCGAAGGAGCGGCGTACGGCGGCCAGGGCGGCCGCGGCCCGGTCGCCGCTCGCGGCGAGTTCCTCGCGGAAGCGCGCGGCGAGCAGCAGGGCGTAGTCGGTGGCCGCGCCGATCACCAGGATCGACAGGATGCCCTGGACCTGGCCGTCCACCCGGACGACGTCCCGGTCGGCCAGCCAGTAGACCACCGCGCAGGCCAGGCCCAGCGCGAAGACCGAACCCAGGATGATCAGGAAGGGCAGCAGCACGCTGCGGTAGACGAGCAGCAGGATGAGCAGGACCGCGCCCAGCGCCACGCCCAGCAGCAGGCCGTCGATGCCCGCGAACGCGTCGGAGAGGTCGGCCTGGCTCGCCGCCGGTCCCGCGAGCTGTGCCTCGGTACCGGTCACGCCCTCGGCCGCGGTGCGGATCTCGTCGAGCGCGGTGGGCAGTTCCTCGCCGAGGTCCGGACGCAGCTGGACGACGGCCTGCATCGCCAGGCCGTCCTCGGAGAGCAGGGCGGGGGAGGGCTCGCCGACGAGCCCCGGGTCCCCGGCGAGCGCCGCGACGGCGCGGGTCGCCTCGGCCCGCTGCTCCTCGCTGACGCGCTCCCCGTCGGCCGTCCAGACGACGATCGCGGGCAGGGTCTCGGACTGGTCGAACGCCTCCCGCGCCTTGAGCACTTGCGTGGACTCCGCGCTCTGCGGCAGGAAGGCGGCCTGGTCGTTGGTGGCGACCTCGCCGAGCTTGCCCGCGTAGGGGCCGAGTGTGCCGCCGACGCCGAGCCAGACGAGCAACAGGACGAGGGGCACCAGCCACCGGCCCCAGCGCGCTGCGATGTTCATGGACGTCCCAAGCTTCGGTGAAATGTGTCAATGACAAAGTATCTCAATCATCGAGCGACTTTATACTGGGGGTCATGAGCGCCCCCGGTACGCCCTCGCCGTCTCTTCTGGGAGAAGACCCGACAGGGTTGCAGTCCTTCGCCGTTCTGTTGCGCCGGATGAACGGCGAGTTCAACCGGATCGCCCAGGAGTTCGCGCAGGCGCACGGCCTGCATCTGACCGACGTCCAGGCGCTCATCGCGATCCTGGACGCCGACCCCGAGGACGGCCCCATGACGCCCGGCCGGCTGCGCCGGCAGCTCAACCTCACCTCCGGCGCCATGACCGCCTGCGTCGACCGGCTGGAACGGGCCGGACATGTGCGGCGGGTCCGGGCCGACGACGACCGCCGGGTGGTGCACCTCCACTACGCGGCGGCGGGCAAGCTCCTGGCCAGGGACTACTTCCGCCCGCTCGCCCACAGCACCGACCGGGCGCGCGGTCACTTCACGCACGAGGAACTGACGGTCGTCGTGCGCTTCCTGGCCGAGATGAACCGGGAGCTGGGCCTGCTCCGGCGGCTCCCCGAGGAGTAGGGCACCGAAGAAGAAGCCGAAACGCATCCGAATGCCCCGCACAGGTCGAAATGGGGGCATGAAGCTACGAGACGAACTCCCAGTCGACCACCACCTGGCGACCGTCTACCGCTACGGCGCCGGGTTCTGCGGTCTGGTGCTGCTCACCTTCGCCTGCCTCGGCTTCGCCGACGCCCTCAGCCCCTTCGACACCTCGGGCGACACCATCGTCGGCATGACCACCAACGTCGCGCTCAGCGTCGTCTCCGCCGTCGTGGGCGTCGCCCTGCTCGCCGGAGCCGTCATCGGCGGCAACTTCGCCTCCACCCTCAACATGGTGGTCGGCACGCTGTTCGTCCTGAGCGGCTTCGCCCACCTCTTCGTGCTGGACCGCCCCGCCAACTTCCTCGACTTCGGCATGACCAACGTGATCTTCAGCTTCGTCATGGGGCTGCTCATCGCGACCTTCGGCATGTACGGCCGGGTCTCCAGCAAGCTCCCGCCCGACAACCCCTACTGGCAGCGCAGGCACCCCGAACAGGCGGCCCGCCGGCCCCGGCCTGCGACCGCGCTCCCGTCAGCGGCGCCGGCGACCCCCGCCCTGGCCGAGTCGACGCCCGCCCCCGGCACCGCGCGCCGCCTCGGCAAGTGAGCGACGACCGCCTCACCGCCACCGACCGGCCCCGTGCCGAGGGACACTCGACGGTGCGGGCGCCGTGCGGCGCCGGCCGAGAAGGAGGCCACCGCTCCATGAGGCTGCTGCCGGATCTGGACCGGATCCGCGACCGGACGGGCGAGGCGATCTTCTCCCGCGTGGCGGGGCCCGAGGGCCCCGCCAACCGCGCGCGCATCCACGGAGCACCGGGACCGCGCTGGTTCGGCCCCGACCGGCCGGTGCGCCGGGTCCACGGGGACGCGTCGATGTTCACCGGCGGACTCGCCGCGCTGCTCCTGCAGTCCCTGCACCCCGCCGCCATGGCCGCCGTGTCGGCGCACTCCGGATTCCGCGGCGACCCCTGGGGACGGCTCCAGCGCACCAGCACCTTCCTCGCCGTCACCACGTACGGCCCCGCCGACAGCGCCCGGCGGGCCTGCGACCGGGTGCGGGCGGTGCACGAGGCGGTGCGCGGCACCACCGCCGACGGCCTGCCCTACCGGGCCTCGGACCCGCACCTGCTGTGCTGGGTGCACATCGCCGAGGTCGACTGCTTCCTGCGGGCCCACCAGCGCTACGGCGCCCGTCCCCTCGACGACGCCGGCCGCGACGGCTACGTCGCCGACATGGCCCGCATCGCGTCCGCCCTCGGCGTGCCCGACCCGCCGCGGGACCACGCGGCCCTCGTACGCCGGCTGGCCTCCTACCGCGACGAACTGCGCGGCACGCCCGAGGCCCGCGCCACCGCGCGCTTCCTCCTGCTGCGGCCCCCCGTCCCCTGGGCGGCCCGGCTGCCCTACGGGGTCCTGGCCGCGAACGCCGTCTCACTGCTGCCCGGTTGGGCCTCCCGGGAACTGGGCCTGCCCCGCGTCCCGCTCACCGAGGAGCTGTGCGTGCGACCGCTGGGCACGGCGGTGACCGCGGGCATCCGCTGGGCGATGGCACCCACCCGCCGGCGGGTACAAGCGGGTGACGTCACCGGGCCACCGCAGTAGCCGGACCCTGGTGAGGTAATGCATCCGCGGGGAACACGGCCGACGAAGACCGGGGGAGCCGTCGAGGTGCTGGAGAGGTGATCGTGTGTCCGCAGCGCGGGACTCCACGGATGTACTGGTGGTCGGAGCGGGAGTCGCGGGCCTGGCCTGCGCCCGGGACCTGCTCGACGCCGGAGTGGGCGTACGGGTCCTGGAGGCGTCCGACGACGTCGGAGGGCGGATGCGCGCCGACCGGGTCGACGGGTTCGTGGTGGACCGGGGGTTCCAGGTCTTCAACACCTCCTACCCGCAGGTCCGGCGCCGGATGGTGCTCCGGGACCTGAGGCTGCGCCCCTTCACTCCGGGCGTGCTGGTGCACGACCCGTCGGGCAGGCTGCGGTTCAGCGACCCCACCCGCCGCCCCGGCACCCTTCCCGACCTGCTCCCGGGACGCCTGGCGGGCGCCCGTGACATGGCGGCGCTGGGCGCGCTGTGCGCCCGGGACATGCTGGTCCCGACCCGCCTGCTCAAGCGCTCGGCGGACACCACCACCCGGACGGCGCTCGCCCAGGCCGGCATCTCCGAGGCGCTCGTGGAACGGTTCTTCCGGCCGTTCCTGTCGGGGGTGTTCCTGGAGGACGAACTGGTCACCTCCGGCCGGTTCTTCCACCTGGTCTGGCGGAGCATGCTGCGCGGCACCCTGTGCCTGCCGACGGACGGCGTCGGAGCGGTCCCGCACGCCCTGGCCACCGCGCTGCCCGCGGACACCGTCCGGCTGGAGACCCCCGTGGCCGGGCTCACCGACACGGGACTCCTCACCGCCGCCGGAGCGGAACTGCCCGCCCGCGCGGTGGTGGTGGCGACGGGACCCGGTCCGGTCGCCGAACTGCTGCCCGAGGTCGACCTCCCGGACTACCGGGTCGTGACGACGTACTCCCACGTCGCCCCCCGGTCCCCGCTGGGCGAGCCGACGCTGCTCGTGGACAGCCGGCGCCGCTTCCTCAACACCGTCGTCCTCAGCGACGTCGTACCGTCCTACGCCCCGGCGGGCCACGCGCTGATCGCCACCTCGGTCCTGGGGCACGACACCGAGGGCCGGGAGCGACAGGTGCGCGAGGCGCTGGGCGAGGCGTACGGCACGGGCACCGAGCACTGGGACCTGCTGACCGTCCGCACGGTCGTGGACGCCCTGCCCGCGATGGCCCCGCCCCTGCCGCTCAGCCGCACCACCCGGGTCGCCCCCGGCCGCTACGTCTGCGGTGACCACCGGGCCACCGGCTCGGTGCAGGGCGCGATGGCCTCCGGGGCGCGCGCCGCCCGCGAGGTGCTCCAGGACCTGCGGCGCTGAGGTCCGGTTCCGCCGGGTGCATCCGGCGGCCCCCTCCGCGGCGAACCACCCAGCGCGGGAGGGACAGGGCTCTCGTTCCGTGACGCCCCCGAGCCGGGGCGGGAGCCCGCCTCCTCCGGGGGGTGTCAGCGGGGGACCGACCGGACCTCGGCCCCGTCCGGCAGGGTCCCGACCACCTCCGGCAGACCGCCCCCGGAGTTGCGGGCGGCGAGGAACGGGCCGTCCGCGACCGCCTCCAGCGGTCCCGTCGCCTCGACCCGGACGACCGAGCGGCTGCCCGCCGCCAGGACGTACGGCTTGCCGGACGGTGACCGCCAGTCGATGTCGGCCACCACGTCCTGACCGAACCGGCTGCACTCGGCGGTGTCCTCCCGGACACCGGCCGACCGGGCGGCGCCCCCGCCCGGCCCCAGGAAGAGGTACTCCACGCGTCCCGGTCCCCGCCAGGTGTCGGCGCGGGCGCACACCCAGGTGGCGCCGCCCGCCCGCTCGGGCAGCTTCTGCTGGGCGAACACCCAGTGGTTCACCGCGCGAACGCCGTGTCCGCGCAGCCCGTCGAGCCGGCACGCGGACCGGGACCACCCCGCCAGGGCGTCCGGGCCGGTCGCCTCCCGGGGCGGGCGCGGCCGCTCGCCCGGTACGGGGGGCGGCATGTACGTCAGGTGCGCGGGCGACAGGCCGCCGAGGTCGGTCAGCAGGAACGCGTGGTCCTCCACGATGCGCGGCGAGGAACTCAGCTGCACCACGGGCCAGGTCCGGCAGTCGTCCCCGGGCGGCGGCACCGGGACCGGGTCGGTGAGGCCGCTCGCGGAACGGCCCAGCGCGACCGGCTCGGAGTCCGACGCGAGCAGGTCACGCGTGGCCGCCCCGGCGATCCAGGGGGCCAGCAGCAGCCGTACCGACCGCTCGCCGCGGGAGACGACGACCGCGGCGGCGGTCGTCACGTCCGCGCCGTCGGTCAGCGCGGAGACCAGTTCGGCGGTGCCCCCGCCGCGCGGCGGCTCGCTGTACCGCACGGTCGTCAGACCGTCGTGCAGGACGACCACGGCGCGCCCGTCGACGTCCCCGGCGTACAGCAGCCTGGGAGCCCGGCCGGTACCGCTCGCCGCCGCTCCCGGCTCCACCGAACGCCGCCCGGACCAGGAGGGATCCGCCCATGCCCGCAGCGCGCGCTCCAGCAGGGGCCGGTCCTCGGTCCTGCCGCCGCGCGCGGGCCAGGCCGTGAAGTCGACCCGCGCGGTGTCCGCCCAGGCGTCGGCGGGGGTCCGCACGAGCGCGTCGGCGTCGACCGCGGCGGCGGGCCCGGACCGGTCCCCGCCCGCGGTGGGGTGACGTCCGCCGTCCGGGAGGGAGAGCGCGACGCCCCCGGCGCACGCGGCGAGCACCACCGCGGTGATCGCGGTGCGTACCCGGTTCCGGCGGCGCAGCAGATCCGTCGGCCGGGCGTGCAGCAGGCACGGGTCGAACTCCGGCGCGAGCAGCGCGGTGGCCGGCACCTGGGCGGGCGGCACTCCGGAGCCGGCGACGCCTTCCGGCCCGGCGGGGTCTCCCCGCTCGACGAGGTGCCGCGCGGACCGGACGGCCGCCTCGGGATCCGTCACCCCGGCCGCCCGCAGCACCCGCGCCGCGCCGTCGTCGGGCAGCTCCTCCAGCACCAGGAGCGCGAAAGCCGCCCGCACCGGCCAGTCCGCCTCGGCCAGAGCGCGGTCCAGCACCATCTCCTCGGTGCCCCCGGACTGCGGGAAGACCCGCAGTCCCCACACGGCCGGCAGCAGCGGGAGCCCCGCCCGCCGGTCCCACGGCCGGGGAATCCGGCCGGGCCGGGCGTCCTGGGCCAGCGCGGCCCGCAACACCCGGGTGCGCAGGGCGCCGTACTCGGCCGAGGCGCCCTGTCCGGTGCCGCCCGGTCCGCGCTGGCCGGGCAGGACCAGCCTGCGGCGGGGCAGGGCCCGCTGCACGACACCGTGGGCGGCGAGGACCCGCCGGTGGCGGCCCAGGCCGCGGGGGAGAGTGACGTAGACCAGACGGACCAGCCGGGCGTAGTGCTCCATGAGCGCGGCCTCGGCGTGCTCCACATCGAGCGCGCGCGGGCGGCTGCCGGGGAGTGCGGGCCGACGCAGGGACATGTGGGTTCGCTCTTCCGGGGGATCGGGTGTGCTGTTCATACGGTCAAACGAGTGATCTTCGATGCCGTCACCCCCTTGTCGGAGGGCCGGCGCACGCGAGCAGGGATGACCCGGCCGGATAGGGGTAACCGGCCGGGACGAGGACCTTGCCGTGCGGCTAGGGCCTGGAACAGGCCCTAGGTCGCCGACCGACTCAGGAGGCAGTCGTGCCAGGCATGTTGGACAGGATCAAGCGGTTCAGCCGGACCCCGCAGGGGCGTCGTGCCGTCGAGGAGGTCCGCCGCGCCTCGGCCGACCCGCGGCGCCGTGCCCAGGCCCAGCGCCTGTTCGGCAAGTTGCGCGGAAGGCGCTGACGGCCCTGTGCCGTCGGATCGCTGATGTCCTGTCAAGGGGTGGGAGAACTCCCGGCTCACCCGGCCGGTTGCACCGGCCGGGCCCTTTGGTGGACGGTGGAACGGCCCTGTACTCGATCAGCAGGAAGGGGGATGGGCGCGCACCCCGCGCTCCCCTGCCTGTGATTCCTTCACCCACACCCGCCTCCGGGCCCGCGCCGGCCGTACAGCCGGGCGCGGCCTGGAACGGCGCACCCTGTCCGATCCTGGTGCTGGACCGTGACGCCGGCATCGTCGAACTCAACGACGCCGCCCGCAGACTGCTGGCCCATCCCGCCGACGGAGCCGAGGCCGGGCGTACCGGCGCGGCCGGACCCGGGCGCACCGCCCCCGAGTGGCTGTCCGCCGCGCACCTGAGGCTGCAGCGGCCCGGCGCCGAGGCCCGGCCCGCGAACCCCGTGGCCGGCGCGGTCGCCGAACGCTCCTTCAAGGCACACCCGACGCCCCGCCCCGGCGGGGAGGTCATGTGGTGGCTCATGGAGGACACCGATCTGCGGCTCGCCGAGCGGGCCCTGGAGGGCGCGCGGGCACGGTCCGCCGTCCTGACGGAGATCTCCACCGCCCTGCTCTCCTCGCTGAACGTCGACCGCTGCCTGGAGGTCACCGCGCGGATGGCCGCCGACCACCTCGCGGACGCGGCCGTCGTGGTCGCGCCGGCCCAGGGCCGCCGGTACCCGCTCACCCACGCCGAGCGCCACGGACCGGTCACCGGGAGCGTGCTGGAGATCGACCCCGACGTGGTCCCCGGACTCACCGAGGCGCTCCAGGGGTTCCCCCCGGTCCCCGCCCGGTGGATCAGCCCGGACGCCATTCCCGACTGGGCCGTCCCGCCCGGGTTCGCCGGCCCCATCGGCTCCGTGATCGTCACCCCGCTGCCGGGCCACGGATTCCCGGCCGGGGCGCTGATCCTGCTGCGGTCGGGCAGCCACCCCGCCTTCGACGAGGGCGAGGAGGTCTTCGCGCGGCTCTTCTCCGCCCGCGCCGGAGCCGCGCTCTCCGCGGCCCGTCTCTACACCGAGCAGTCCGCCATCACGACCGCGCTGATGCGCGAACTCCTCCCGCCGACCCTGCGCCATGTGCACGGCGTGGGATACGCGGGCCGGTACCGCGCCTCCCGCGACCACGAACGCGTCGGCGGCGACTTCTACGACGTCCATCCCGGCGCCGACCCGGCCCAGGAGTCGTTCGCGGTGCTCGGTGACGTCTCCGGCAAGGGTCTTGAGGCCGCCGTGCTCACCGGCAAGATCCGCAGCGTCCTCCAGGCGCTGCTGCCGCTCTCCCGCGACCACCAGAAGGTCCTCGGCCTCCTCAACGACGCCCTCCTCAACTCCCACAGCGCCCGTTTCGCCACCCTGACCCTGGCGTCCGCACGCCAGCGGGCGGGGCTGGTCCACCTCCGGCTGACCAGCGCCGGTCATCTGCCGCCGCTGATCGTGCGCCGCGACGGGACGGTCGAGGAGGCCGACACGCGGGGCCAGTTGATCGGCGCGATCCCCGACGTCACCGCGCACACCGCGCGGGTCGCCCTGGCCCCCGGCGAGACCTGCCTGCTCTACACCGACGGCATCACCGAGGCGCGCGGCGGCCCGCTGGGCGACGAGATGTACGGCGAACGCCGGCTGCGCACGGCGCTGCGGGACTGCGCGCGCATGCCCCCCGAGGCGGTGGTCGAGCGCGTGCACATGCTGGCCGACCAGTGGCTGGGCGGCCGGCACCACGACGACATGGCGACCCTCGCCATCACCCACCCGGCGAGCAGCCGGAGCCCGCTGACCCTGGTCGCGGGCGGCACCACCCGCTCCGGCACCGCCGGACACGGGAGCAGGGAGAGCACAGCATGACGGAAACGGCAGTCGCGGACCAGGAGATCCTGGCGCTGCGGGACAGACTGTGGGCGGCGGCGCTGGACGCCGACGAGGCCGGCGCGGTGGACGTCGTCACCTCGGCCGCCCGGGACGGATGGTCCCCGGAGTCCCTTCTCCTGGACGTCGTCGCCGGGGTGCAGCGCAGGGTCGGCGAGGAGTGGGCCGGCAACCGGATCACCGTGGCCGACGAGCACGCGGTCACCGCCGTCAACGACCGGGCCGTGGCGGCGCTGTCCCGCCGCCTGCCCCGCCCGGGCGGCGACCGGCCCCGGGTCACCGTCGCCTGCGTCGACGGGGAGTGGCACGCCCTGCCCGCCCGACTGGTGGCGGAGACCCTGCGCTGGCGCGGCCGGGACGTGGACTTCCTCGGCGCCCACGTGCCGACCGCCCACCTCATCAGCCATCTGCACGCGAACCGGCCCGAGGCGGTGCTGCTCTCCGCGTCGATCCCCACCCATCTGCCCGCGGCCCACGCCGCCCTGACGGCGATTCAGTCGATCGGGGTGCCGGTCGTCGTCGGCGGGGCCGCGTTCGGTCCGGACGGCCGACAGGCCCGGGTGCTGCACGCGGACGCCTGGGCCGGGGACGCGCGCGGCGCGGCCGAACTCCTCGACGCCGGAGTGGAGCCCTCGTACGCCTCCGCCGCCGCCCGCCAGCAGATCGACGACCTGCCGCATCTCACCGACCAGGAGTACACCCTCATCACCCGCAACCGGCCCGCCCTGGTGAAACAGACGCTGCACGGTCTGGAGGAGAGATATCCGCCCATGCGGTCGTACAGCCCCGACCAGTACGACCGCACCGCCGAGGACATCGGGCACGTGCTCGACTTCCTCGCCACGGCCCTGTACTTCGACGACCGGGACATCTTCCAGCGGTTCGTCACCTGGACCGGGCAGATCCTGACCGTGCGACGGGTGCCCGCGGCCTCGCTGGGTCTGGCGCTGAGCGTGCTCGCGGCCCAGCTGCACGAATTCCCGCGGGCCGAGAGCTTCCTGAGCGAAGCCGCCCGGTCCTTCGACACGCTGCCCGACCTGCCCGCATCCGGTACAGGAACACTCGCATGAGCACGCACACCTCCCTGAGCGTCGCCACCCGCGCCACAGGCCCGCACGCCCTCGTCGTCGCGGTCGGGGGCGACCTCGACTACGACACCGGTGACACCTTCCTCACTCTCGTGGCCTGCGCGCTCGACACCCACGCCAGGGAGCACGGACCGACCCTGCGCCACCTCCATCTGGACTGTGCCGACCTGGGTCTGGTCGACTCCGTGGGCCTGTCCGCGCTGCTGATGCTGCGCCGGCGCACCCACCCCGCCGGGATCGCCCTGCACCTGGACAACCGTCCCCTGCAACTGGCCCGTCTGCTGGACATCACCGGGACCGGCGGGTATCTCACCGAGTCCCGGGCCCCGAGCGCGCCGGGCGAGGGCTGGGAGGCGGACGGTCCCGGCAGCGCGACCGTGACCTGACGGCGCCCGTGACCGGGTCCGTCGCCGCTGCGGGCCCCGTTGTCAGTGGCGTACACCAGAATGCGGCGCAGCAAGATCAACACCCCACCCGTTCGGCGTGGTCGGTGTCCCCCGCCCCCGCTTGGAAAGGCCGTGCACATGCCGCTCACCCAGCCTTCCGTGCCGGACACCACCCGCTCATCCGGCCTTCCGGGCCGTCCGCGCCGCCGCACCGGCCCGGTCACGGGCCCGGTGGCCGACGTGCTGCACGTCGTGTCGGACCCCCGCACCCCGGTGTTCGTCACCGCGTACACGGGCGGGCGGCTCCGCTACGGCTACTGGCGGCAGGCCGACCCGGCGGCGGGCACCGGCGGCTGCTACGTCGCCCTGCCGACGGACGTGTGCGAGGAGCTGCGCGCGGCCGGCCGTATCGTCCTCGGCACCCCCGTCACCGATCCGGGCAAGACGACCTACCGGGTCGGCGTCCCGCTCGAAACGGCGCGGACGGTGCGGCCGGCGACGACGCGGACGGCGGGTCAAGCGGCCCGCGTGCCGGGTCGGGCCGCCTGATCCGGTCGGCCCGACCACACCTGACCCGCCCTGACCCGGCCGCATTCGCGATGAGCAACCTTCGGTTGCGTATCGAGGCCGAGTGCTCTACCGTTACATGCAACCAAAGGTTGCGCACGGCTGGAGAGCGGCATGGAGTACGGCAGCATCGAGCGGGAGATCCACATCGCGGCCACGCCCGAGGTGGTCTACGAAGTCGTCAGCAAGCCCGAACACCTGCGTGAGTGGTGGCCGGACGAAGCCGACCTCGTCCCCGAGCCCGGCGCGACCGGGACGATCACCTTCGGCGACCCGGCCACGCCCGAGGGGCACCTGGTGCCCGTCACCGTGATCGAGGCCGACCCGCCCCGCCGCTTCACCTTCCGCTGGGTGTACGACGCGGACCAGGGCGCCGCGCCCGACAACTCGCTGCTGGTGACCTTCGAACTCGTGCCCTCCGGCACCGGCACCCTGCTCCGCTTCTCGGAGACGGGATTCCGGGAGAAGGGCTGGGAGGCCGCCGTACTGGAGGAGCAGTACCGCGACCACGTCAACGGCTGGAACCACTTCCTGCCCCGCCTGGTCACCTACGTCGACAAGCTGGTGTCGACCCGATGAGCGTCACCGTCGACGACGAGCTGTGGTCGGCCGTGGGGGACCCCACCCGGCGGCGGATGCTCGACCTGCTGCTGGCCGAGGGCGGGGGAACGGCGACCACACTCAGCGGCCGCCTCCCCGTGACGCGGCAGGCGGTCGCCAAGCACCTCGGGGTGCTGCACCGGGTCGGCCTGGTCCACGCCACGCCGTCCGGACGCGAGCGCCGCTACGAGGTGGACGAGACGCAACTCGCCCGCGCGGTGGCCCAGTTGTCGGCCGTCGGGGCCACCTGGGACGCCCGGTTGCAGCGCATCAAGCGGATCGCCGAGGCGATTCAACGCAGTCAGGAGAGCTGACCGGCGGCGCCCGCACCCGGGCGCCCGGTCCGAGAGAGAGGGAACGAGATGGTGGACATCCTGCACAGGATCGGCGTCACATCGCCCCCGGGCGAGGTCTACACCGCCCTGACGACGATCGACGGACTGGCCGGCTGGTGGACGCGGGACACCGAGGGTGACAGCGAAGTCGGCGGAGTGATCCGCTTCCGCTTCCTGCCCGGCGGGTTCGACATGAAGGTGCTGGAGGCCGCGCCGGCCGAGCGGGTGGTCTGGGAAGTGGTCGACGGACCCGAGGAGTGGATCGGCACCCGGGTCGTCTTCGACCTGAAGCAGGAGGACGACTTCACGATCGTGCTCTTCCGGCACGAGGGCTGGCGGGAGCAGGTGGAGTTCATGAACCACTGCTCCACGAAGTGGGCGATCTACCTGATGAGCCTGAAGAAGCTCGTCGAGACGGGCAAGGGCGAGCCCTCGCCGGACGACGTGATGATCAGCAACTGGCACTAGCGGAGGACGGATCGGGCCGACCCCTCGTCAAGGGGTCGGCCCGGTACGTCATTCGGCGCGGTGCCTCACTCGGCACGGATGTCGTCCACGTGCACGACACCGGTGGTCGCCGCGTCGGAGCCGTGCCCCAGGTACAGATTGAACGTCGCCACCTCGGCCAGGTGCGCGGCGTCGAGCACAGCCCCCGCGTGGGAGGTGTCCCAGGGCGCGGGCGCGAACTCCGCGAAGGGCGCGGTGATCTCCTTGCCCTCGGTGTCGGACAGGGGGGTGTTGTACTCGAAGTACACCCCGTCCGCGACGATCTGGAGCGTCGCGCCGTTCCCCGAGCCGTCCCCGCGCAGCCACAGCTTCAGTGCCCCGAAGGCCGACCAGTCCGCGTCGACGGGCTTGCCGATGCCGGTGTAGGAGGCCCCGGAGAAGTCGTACGCGTAGGCCAGCCCGTAGGTCCCCGCCGCCTTGTGCTCGGTCGACAGGGTGGTGGTGTTGGCGTTGACGTGGCTGTACGCCTCGCTCAGGGTCACGTCGTCCCCGGCGTACCCCTCGAAGTCGTCGACCCACCCGGCCGGCGGCGCGGCCACCTCGCCGAGGAGCACCACGGCCGAGTCGGTGAGGGTCTCGCCGCCGACCCGCGCGGTGACGGTCAGGGTGACGGAGCGGTTGTCCAGCGAGAGCGGGTCGATCCGCCACACGGCCGAGTGGAAGCCGTCGGCGTCGAGCCGCAGCGGCTTCGCCGCCCCGCCGTTCACGGAGTAACTGACCTTGGCTGACTTCGCGTTGGTGAGCCGCACCCGTACCGTCGTCTCGGTCGTCGTCACGCGCTGCCGGTCGGTGGGCGTGACCAGGTGCAGGAAGGGGTCGTTCCGCACGGCGCCGGTGCGGGCGGTGAACACCCCGCTCAGGTCCTTCGCGAAGACGGAGTACGGGTCGGCGTGGAAGTCGACGAAGTCGGGCAGCATGGTGTGCCCGGTGTACGGGACGTAGGCGCGGGTGCTGCCGCCGAAGTTGGCCCAGGTGAGCATGGATGTCACCTGGCGGGCCAGGGGGTCGGCCTCGATGGCGGCGAGCAGCTGCGTGAACCACTGCGGGTTGCGGCCCTCGGTGCCGGACTCGCCGAACTCGGTGAAGGCGACGGCCTTGCCTCGCTCGTTCGCCTGCTCCACCACCATGGCGAGGTCCGTGACCAGCCCGTCCAGGTACGACTCCGAACCCGCCGAACTGTCGTACGAGTCGTAGCCGAGGACGTCGACGAACTCGTCGCCCGGGTAGGTCCGCAGGTAGCCGGTCGGGTCGCCGC
Source organism: Streptomyces sp. NPDC048002 (assembly GCF_040653275.1). Classification (NCBI taxonomy): domain Bacteria; kingdom Bacillati; phylum Actinomycetota; class Actinomycetes; order Kitasatosporales; family Streptomycetaceae; genus Streptomyces; species Streptomyces sp. NPDC048002. The sequence continues at coordinate 34,599 of NZ_JBEZNL010000026.1, forward strand.
CGAAGGCGGAGTTGGGAGAGTACGAGTACAGCAGGTTGTGCACCTGGCGGGTGTCGCGCAGGTACTCGACGGTGTAGCGGAACACCTCGATGTACTCGGCGGAGGTGGTGTGCCCGGCGCCCCACCAGAACCAGCCGCCGTTGTTCTCGTGGAAGGGCCGGAAGACGACCGGGATCGGGGTGCCGTCGGGGCGGCGGGCGCCCTTGACGGCCGCCGCGATGCGGTCGAGGAAGGCGTTGAAGTCCGCGTGCTTCGAACCGCCGGGCAGGATCTGGCGGACGACCCGGCCGGAGGTGTCGTAGAAGGTCCCGCCGGTCACGAAGTTCGGCAGGTGGGCGCTGAGGGTGTTGATGCCGCCGCGGGCGTCGCCCTTCTGGAGGGACCAGGTGAGCGCCGCGATGTTCTTCTTCACGGAGGCGTCCTCGGCCCCGGGGTTCTCCTTGCCCTCCAGGATCAGGGTGTCCCAGCCGAAGAGGGCGGGGTAGTCGCCGACGGCCGCTCTGGTGTCGGACGCCTTCCCGTCGGGCGTGGTGAAGGTGAATCCGTGGGTGAGGTCGTGCTGGTGGCCGAAGAGGATGCCCCGGCCCTGCTGACGCTTGAGGAAGGCGAACAGGGAGCGGGTGGCGGGGGTGGCTCGGTCGTCCACGAGCCGCACCGGCGTCGGCCGTCCCGCCGGGACCGAGGAGGGCGCGGCCGCCGCGGTCCCGGGCAGCGCGGCGGCCGAGGCCAGTGCCACCGCGGCACCGATGAGGACGAATTCACGACGGTTCGGGGGAGTGGTGGGCATGGGTGCGCGGCTCCTTCGCATGCGAGACAACGTTGTCAACGGGCTCTCTGCGGCTCGGCCCGGGTGGCGTGATGAGGTGCGGCATGTGTCGTGCGTGAGAGATGGAAGCATCAACCGGTTAAGTGGTCAATGTTGTCGGCGTAATTTGCATCAAGCTGGTGTTCAAAGGGTGTCGATGCCTTCTGTGACTCCCTGGCTGACAAGCCAGGAGCTAAATCGGTTTACCATGGAGGGGTTTCGAGCGGGAAGGGTGGGGCGGGTTGCCCGGGTGGGCCAGACGCCGCCCCGGCGCCGCGCCTTCGGCCGCCCGTGTCCTCTTTTCTGAGAGTCTGTCAGTGAATGTGCCCTTTCGTGGCACGGGATCCATCTGTGAAGGGGTGCACTTGAACGCGGTGAACCGGAGCCGGGTGACGAGGACCGCCGCAGGTTTCTCGGCCGTGGCGCTTCTGCTGCTGACGGCCTGCGAGGTGCCGGGCGTGTACCGGCCCGCCCGGCCGGCCACGGGCGGGCCGTACACGTTCTACGTGAGCCCCGACGGTGACGACGCCAACGACGGGATGTCGGCGGCCAAGCCCTGGCGGACCCTCGACCACGCCAACGGCGTCGGCTTCCGGCCCGGTGACCGACTGCGCCTGGAGGGAGGCGCGCGGTTCCGCGGCAGCATCACCCTGGAGGGGGACGAGGCGGGCAACGCCCGGAACCCGGTCGTGATCGAGTCCTACGGCACCGGCCGCGCCACGATCGCCCCGCGGGGTCGGTCCGCCATCACCGTCCACGACACCGCCGGGGTGGAGATCAGGAACCTCTCGCTGGTCGGCGACCGCAAGGCCCTGCGTGAGGGGGTGGGCATCTCCGTCCGCACCGCTCTGCGTGGCACCGACCGGCTCTCCCACATCCGCATCGCGAACGTGGAGGCGAGCGGCTTCCAGAACGGCATCAGCCTGGGCGCGGAGAAGGGCGCGGTGTCGGGCTTCAGCGACGTGCGGATCTCCGACGTCTCGGTGCACCACAACCTCGAAAGCGGACTCGCCTTCTACGGCCCCGTCTTCGACGGGGAGCGCCCCGCCTACGCGCACGAGGGACTGCGCATCGAGCGGGTGAAGGCGTATGCCAACGCCGGTGACCCGCAGAGCGCCGATCGCAACACCGGCAGCGGCATCACGCTCGGGAGCGTCCGGGACGCCCGGGTCACGCACTCGGTGGCGCACGACAACGGCTCCCGTTCGGCCGCCGACGCGGAGGAGGGCCCGGAGGGCATCTGGGTCTACGACTCCACCGGGGTGGTGCTGGAGCACAACAGGTCGTACCGCAACCGCACCGGTTCGCGTGTCGACGGCGGTGGCTTCGGTCTCGACAACAACGTGTCCTCCTCCGTCGTGCAGTACAACATCGCGTACGGCAACGACGGCCCCGGTTTCCTGGTCTACTCCGGGCAGCCGACCGGCGCCCACCGGGACAACGTCGTCCGCTTCAACATGAGCTGGGACGACGCGCGCAAGCTGCCCGAGTACGGCGGCATCGTCGCCTACGGCACCCGGCTGGCCGATCTGGCGATCCACCACAACACGGTCGTCATGCGGACCGCCGACCTCCCCTCGGCGGCGGAGGCGAGGATGCGGCCCCCGGCGATGCGCCTGCGGGACGGCATGCGGGGCGTGCGAGTCGAGAACAACATCCTCGCCACCGACGGCGGGCCGCTGGTCGCCGGAGAGTCGGCGTACGCCCCCGACCGGATCCGGCTCCAGGGCAACAACTACTACAGCACCGGTCCCTGGACGCTGGAGTGGGGTCCGGAGCGCTTCGGCTCACTGGACACGTGGCGCGCGGGTTCCGGGCAGGAAGTGCACGCGGGCAGGCCGACGGGCAGCGACGACGACCTGTGTCTGAGCGGTCTGGTGGTCCGGGTCCCGGACTGGGCCGACGCCCGGAACCTGGCCCCCCGTTGTGCGGGCCGCACCACCGTCGCCCTCGGCCCGCCGGCCTCTTCCCTCGGCCTCGGCGGCAGCGACTACTTCGGCAACCGGATCCCGACCACGCCCTTCGTCGGAGCCGCGCGGCCCGGCACCGGACTCCGCACGGCTTCGCCCTGTGCCGCGGACCGCGGGTCCCGAACACAGGGCGAAGTGGTGTGCGACGGCGCGGCTATGAGCCGACCGCCGGCGACACCGGTGCCGTCGGCGAGGTGAGGTGGGCCGCGTGACCGGTGGGTGAGGCGAGGTGGGCCGCGTGACCGGTGGGTGAGGCGATCGTGGTGCGCAGCGGCTCCGTCGACTGCGGGGCGGGCAGCCGGTCCGACGGCGTCGGCCGGCCGAGCGCCTTCACGGTCCAGCCGGCGGCCCGCCACGCCTCGTGCCCGAGGGCATTGCGGGCGTCGAGGACGAGCCGCTTCGCCACCACCCCGGCCAGGTCGGACGGGTCCACGTCACGGTAGTGGTCCCACTCCGTCAGGAGCAGCACGAGGTCGGCCCCGGCACAGGTGGCGCGCAGATCCGCACCGCAGTCCAGGTACGGGTGGGCCAGCCGGGCGTTCGCCGAGCCCACCGGATCGTGGACGCGGACCTCGGCGCCCTCCCGGTGCAGTGCCGCGGCCACGGCCAGCGCCGGGGAGTCGCGCACGTCGTCGCTGTCCGGCTTGAAGGTGGCGCCCAGCACGGCGATCCGGCGGCCGGTGAACCCACCGCCGGCCATCTGGCGGGCCAGCGCGACGGTCCGGGTCCGCTGCCGTTCGTTGATCTCGTCGACTCGTTGCAGAAGGTCGACCACCGGAGGGACACCCAACTCCTGGGCGCGCGCCGCGAACGCCCGGATGTCCTTGGGCAGGCACCCGCCGCCGAAGCCCAGTCCTGCCCGCAGGAACCGCCGGCCGATACGGGTGTCGTGGCCGAGCGCGTCGGCGAGGGTGACGACGTCCGCGCCCACCGCGTCGCAGATCTCGGCCATCGCGTTGATGAAGGAGATCTTCGTGGCGAGGAAGGAGTTGGCCGCGACCTTCACCAGCTCGGCGGTGCTCGGGTCGGTACTGATGTACGGCACGCCCGCCGCCAGCATGGGGGCGTACACCTCGCGCAGGGCGGCGTCCGCTTCCGGACCGGTCGCGCCCACGACGATGCGATCCGGGCGCAGGGTGTCCTCGACCGCGAAGCCCTCCCGCAGGAACTCGGGGTTCCAGGCTGTCTCCACCCGGACCCCGTCCGGCACGAGGGCCGCGATGCGAGCGGACAGGCGGGCGGTCGTGCCCACAGGCACGGTGGACTTCCCGACCATCAGGCAGTCCGTCGTCAGATGGGGCGCGAGTCCGTCGACGACTGCGTCCACGTAGCGCAGATCGGCGGCTTTCGAGCCGGCGCGCTGCGGTGTGCCCACGCACACGAAGTGGACCTCACCGTGTTCGGCGGCCTCACGCAGATCGGTCGTGAAGCGCAGGCGACCGGAGGAGAGGGCGCGGGTCAGTACGTCGCCGAAGCCCGGTTCGTGGAAGGGAGGTCTGCCCTCGGCGAGGGCCCCGACCTTCTCGGCGTCGACGTCCACGCCGAGCACGTCGTGCCCGATGTCCGCCATGCACGCGGCGTGCACAGCTCCGAGGTATCCCGTACCGATGACGGTCAACCGCATGCGGTGTTCTCCTGTCTTGGGGCAGAGAGGGAGCGGACCGGCTCACGGGCACCCGTCAGGGGGCGTAGCCGTGCGGGTTCCGCTGCTGGAAGTTCCAGGCGTCGCGGCACATCGCGGCCAGGTCGCGTCGGGCGGTCCAGCCCCAGCTCGCCGCGGCCTTCGCCGGGTCGGCGACGAGTTCGGCGACGTCGCCGGGGCGCCGCCCGGTGACGCGGTAGGGGACGGACCGGCCGGTGACCTCCTCGAAGGTCCGCACGAGGTCGAGGACGGACGCGCCGCGGCCGGTGCCGAGGTTGAAGACCCGCATACCGGGCTCGTCGTCGATGTGGTCGAGGGCGGCCCGGTGACCGTCGGCGACGTCCACGACATGGAGGTAGTCGCGGATGCCCGTGCCGTCGGGGGTCGGGTAGTCGTCGCCGAAGACGCTGAGTTCGTCCCGCCGGCCCACGGCGATCTGGGTGAGGAACGGCATGATGTTGTTCGGCACACCGCGCGGGTCCTCACCGAGTTCCCCGTCGGGGTGCGCCCCGGCGGGGTTGAAGTACCGCAGCGCCAGCACCCGGAGTTCGGGGACGTGCCGGCACAGGTCCGCGAGGATCCGCTCGCAGGTCCACTTGGTGGTGGCGTACGGATTGGTGGGCGCGGCCGGGGAGTCCTCGGTCAGGGGGACGGTCGTGGCGTCGCCGTAGATCGAGCAGGACGAGGAGAAGACCAGCCGGTGCACCCCGTGGTCCCGCATCGCCGACACCAGGGTCGTGGTGCCCCCGACGTTGATGTCGTAGTAGGTGACGGGGATCCGGACCGACTCGCCGACGGCCTTCTTCGCGGCGAAGTGGATCACCGCGTCGATCGGGTGGGCGGCGAAGACGGCGTCGAGCGCCCGGCGGTCCCGTACGTCGGCGACATGGGCCGCGGCGACCGGACGGCCGGCGGTCTTCGCGACGCGTTCGAGGACCTCGGGGCAGCTGTTGGAATGGTCGTCGACCACGACGACCTCGTGGCCGGCGCGGAGGAGTTCGACACAGGTGTGGCTGCCGATGAAGCCGGCGCCACCGGTGACCAGGATCGTCCGGGGCACGGGGAACCTCATTTCTCGATCGGCCGCGAGGGCCGTCACCAGGCGTAGAAGCCGGTGAGATAGGTGGGGAAGACGAAGATCGCGAGGCCCAGCGGGAGCAGCGCCAGCACCCCGGCCGTCAGCGGCAGCGCCGCGGTGCCCAGGGCGCGGAGGACGGAGGCGCCCGTGGCGCGCCTGGTCTCGCGGATGTGCAGGGCGCCGACGGCGAGCGTCACGGCGGCGTAGGAGGCGGCGCCGAGGATGCACAGGAAGACGTAGCCGACGGCGGGACCGCGGAACTGGCCCACGAGGGACGAGCACGACAGGAAGAGCGTGATCAGCAGGTACGGGGCGACCGTGCGCAGCGGCAGCGGTTCGAGCCCGGCGCGCTTCTTCGGCGTGACCTTGAAGGTGACCTGACGCGGGCGGAGTTTCTGGAGGACCGCGGCCAGCACGCCCCACGCCACGTACGGCCAGCGGGAGAGCCCGAACAGCCAGATCTCCCAGCTGAGGATCGGGGCGTCCTTGGGGCGCAGCAGACCGCGTCGGCGGCACAGCAGCGTGAGCAGGATCAGCCAGACCGACATGCTCCAGAAGTGTCCGAGGAACTCCAGGTAGTTGACGTCGATCCAGGGCGCGCCCGTGACGGCGGCGATCGGCGGCAGGAGGATGCCCATGATCGTGGCCACCGCCAGGAGCGGGTAGTACAGCAGCGCCGCCGCGAAGCGGATGCGCAGCTTCGGGGACATCCGGGAGAGGTGCCGCGGCAGCATGCCCAGCAGCATGACGGCCAGGCTGCGGGACCACTGGAACTCCTGCGTGATCATCGCGCCGAAGGTGAGCGGGCCCTCCCCGTGCGCCTCGGCGTCGATGGCGAACGCGCCCTGCCAGCCGGCCGAGTTGAGCAGGAAGGTGGTCGAGAAGTCCTCGGCCAGTTCGGGCCCGAGACCGCCGATGTCGCGGAGGGCCTGGGTGCGCACGGCGTAGTGCGAGCCGATGCAGACGGGGGCGAGCCCGGCGGAGTGGCCGAGCTGCACCGGGCCGTGGAACATCCCCTCCCGGTGGAGCCGGCCGCGCGCCGCCCAGGACTCGGCGGCGTTGGAGTCGCAGATGCTGGGCGCGGCCACGTAGCCGACGGCGGGGTCGGCGAAGGGGCGGACGACCTCGGTGAGATAGCCGTGCGTCGGCACGTGATCGCAGTCGAGCTGGGCGACGACGTCGTAGCGGGCGTAGCCCCAGTGGTCGTAGAAGAAGGCGAGGTTGCCCTCCTTGCAGCGGGTGCGCCGGGGCCACTCGGCCCGGTGGTAGTCGGCGCGGCCGCGGCGGCAGGAGACGTTGACGCCGTGGCCGCGGCACCAGTCGAGGATCTCCTGGGTGGGGTCCTCGTCGCACAGCCACACGTCGTAGGCGTGCGGGAAGTCCTGGTCGAGCATCGCCTCCAGGGTGGTACGGGCGATGTCCCAGCCCTCGGAGGGGGCGCGGGTGACCACGAAGGCGGTGCGCAGCGCGGGTACCGCGACGGCGGGGTCGAAACGGCGGATGCGCAGCAGCGCCACGAGGAAGTGGACCGGGAGGTAGGTCAGATACAGCAGCAGGGCGCTGTTGATGACCAGACCGAGCCAGCCGATGCGGTGCGAGGGTTGGAGCCACCAGACCCAGAACCACACCAGACAGGCGGCCCAGCCCAGGGAGAGCAGCACCACCAGCACGCGGTCGAGGCGTGAGAAGGCGCGCGGGAAGCAGGAGGGGCGGACGGTGAGGCCGCGCGGGGGCCGCGCGAGGACCGGGCCGTCCGGGCCGATGGACGCGACGGCGCCCCCGGACAGGTAGCGGATCTGTTCGCCGAGGGTGCCCCAGTCCTTGGCGGCGCCGGGAGCGGGGGCGGGGTGCTGAGGGCTCTGGACGGTGGCGGTCCCGTGGACGGGACCCTGCTCCAACGAGGTCATGGCGGAGGCTTCTCCAGGCGGCGCGGGCGTCGGGCCGTCAGGCGCGGGGGCGGGAGGCGGGGAGGGGGCCGGGGCCGGGGGTGGTGGCGGCCCCGGCGGGGATCAGCTTCCTGAGCCGGAGGGCCGCGCGGTCACGGACGCGACACCGGTGGCCGCGGTGGCCGGGCCGGGGATGGTCTGCGGGGCGCCCGTCGGGGCCGCGGCGGGCAGCGGGATGGTCTCTTCCTGGCCGCCACGGATCGCGGCGGCCGAGACGCCGAGCCGGTCCGGGCCGGCGCCGAAGTGGGCGATGGTCCGGCGCAGGCCCTCGGTGATGCCGATCTCCGGCTGCCAGTCCAGTGCCTCGCGGGCGCGGGTGATCACCGGACGGCGGCGGACCGGGTCGTCCACGGGCAGCGGATGGTGGTGCACCTCGGAGGAGGAGCCGGTCATCTCGCGCACCATGTCGGCTAGCTCGCCGACGGTGTGCTCGACCGGATTGCCGAGGTTGAAGGGGCCCAGCTCGCGGGAGTCGAGGAGGGCGACGAGTCCGCGGACCAGATCGTCCACGTAGCAGAAGCTGCGGGTCTGGGTGCCGTCGCCGTAGATGGTGAGCGGTTCGCCGGTGAGGGCCTGGGTGATGAAGCTGGACACCACCCGGCCGTCGTGGGGCCGCATCCGCGGACCGTAGGTGTTGAAGATCCGGGCGATGCCGACGTCGACGCCGTGAGTGCGGCGGTACGCGGCGGAGACCGCCTCGGCGTAGCGCTTGGCCTCGTCGTAGACGCTGCGCGGCCCGATGGAGTTGACGTTGCCCCAGTACCCCTCCTCCTGGGGGTGGACCAGCGGGTCGCCGTAGATCTCGCTGGTGGAGGCGAGGACGAAGCGGGCGTTGTGGCGCAGGGCCAGGCGCAGGGCGTTCTCGGTGCCGCGGCTGCCCACGGCGAGGGTCTCCAGCGGCTGACGCAGATAGTCCGGAGGGGAGGCAGGGGACGCGAGGTGGGCCACGGCGTCGACGTGGCCGGTCACCTCCAGCGACACGCTGACATCGGCGTGCTGGAACTCGAAGTCGGGGTCGGACAGCAGAGGTGCGATGTTCTCGGGGTCGCCCGTCGAGAAATTGTCGAGGCACACCACCGAGTCACCGCGGCGCAACAGCGCCTCGCACAGGTGAGACCCAAGGAAACCACCGCCACCGGTCACGGCAACGCGCATCTGTTTCTCCAGGAATGGGGAGGCGAAAGGGCCTGACGGCCGACTTCGCCGGAAGGCGGACCGAGCGCGCTCGGAATTTGTATGACGAGGTTATGGGCGTACTTGGTGAATTCTGTGGAGGTGAATCGATGACTGGGCTGTTCGGCCGCTGGTGTGCCGGGTGCGGGGATGGCTGTGCCGGCCAGTTCTGGAACTCGCCCATGCCGAATGGGCCACCTCTTCCGGTGTCACACGTATGTGTGAAAGGCGGGCGGGTGCGGCTGCGGCCCCGGGAATGCCTCGGCGGGGTGCCGTGTTGAGAGGCATGTCTGGCATGTTCGAGTCAATGGGCTCGCATGGCGGAGGAAGGGAGTCCCCCATGGCACGCGGTACGGCACGGCCCGTGGTGAAGCTCAGGTCGACGGCGGGCACCGGCGTCACCTATGGCACCCGCAAGAGCCGCCTCAACGACCCCGACCGGTTGGTCCTGCGCAAGTACGACCCGGTCGCCGGCACCCACGTCCTCTTCCGAGAGGAACGCTGACGCCCGCCTCCCGCCAACCGGCGGTGGAGGCCGTGAAGAAAGGACATCGCATGAAGCCCGGAATCCATCCCGTCTCCCGTCCGGTCGTCTTCCGGGACCGTGCGGCGGGGTACGCCCTGCTGACCCGGTCCACCCTCGACGCCCGACGGACGGTCGAGTGGGAGGACGGCGCCACCTATCCGGTGGTCGACGTCGAGATCTCGTCGGCGAGCCACCCGTTCTACACGGGGACCTCGCGCGTCGTGGACACCGCGGGCCGCGTGGAGCGCTTCGAACGGCGCTACGGCCGGACGGGCACCGCCCGCGCCTGACGGCGGCCCCGCCGTGATGTCGAAAGGAGACCCGGATGAAGGTGCGCAAGTCGTTGCGCTCGCTGAAGGCCAGGCCCGGCGCCCAGGTGGTGCGCCGACGGGGCGTGACCTTCGTGATCAACAAGAAGGAGCCGCGGTTCAAGGCCCGCCAGGGCTGACCCTCCGGTTCCGGCGGCCCGGTGCCCGCGCTCGCCGCGGGTGCCGGGCCGTTCAGCCGTCGAGGCGCTCGGTGTACGCCTCGGCGGTGGGCGCCGGGAGCCGGGCGGTCGCGCCCGCCGACCAGAAGCCGGCCGTGCCGGGGACGGCCGTCACGTCGTTGACGGCCGGAGTGGGTGCGGTACCGCTCGGGCCGCGGACCACCGTCCAGCCGTCGCCCTCGCGGCGCAGATAGGCGCAGACGCTCTGGTCCTGGAAGTCCGAGCCGGAGATCCACGCGGCGCGGCCCTCGGCGTCGCCCGCGATGCCGGTCAGGCTGCCGAGCGTGAAGCCCGCATCGACCCGCGTCCAGGCACTGCCGTCCCAGCGGCTCAGCGAGGGGTTGCCGGGGCGGCCGGGCGGCCCCCCGATACCCGCCTCGGTGCCCACCGCCCAGACGCAGTCGGCCTGTTCCGGGTGGACGTCGGCGATGCCCAGGCGCAGTCCCGGAACCGCCGGCAGCACCGTCCACGCGCCGTCCCACCGCGCCACCAGGCCGGACCAGCCGCCGCCGTTGGACTGGTCCCCGCAGACCCACACCTCACCGGGCGACCGCGTCACGACCCGGTAGAGGTGCACGCCCGCCACGGGCAGCGGGTCCAGCCACCGCCATCGCCCCCCGGACCGGCGCAACAGCCCGACCGCTCCCTCCCGGCTCCCGCAGGCCCACACCCGCCGGTCCGGCCCCACCGCCACCGCGGTCAGCCGCACGCCCGGCTCGGCCCACCCGGGAAACGTGACCTCGTGCCAGGCGGTCCCGTTCCAGCGCAGCAACGGGCTGGACTCCTCGGCCTGCTCGCCCACGCTCCATGCGGCGGCCGGCCCGGCGGCGGCCACATCATGCAGCCGGGTGTGACGGAGGTGGGACAGGTCCGACTTCGTCCAGCCTTCGCCGTCCCACACCATGGCCAGCGGACGCGACCCCGCCGCCCCCGCGAACTCCTCCTCGCCGACGGCCCACGCCCGTGACGGCCCGAGCGCGGAGATCCTGCGCAGCAGGGCGGGCGGCGTGCTCCCGGGGGCCGGCACCGGCCGCCAGCCCTGGGCGCCCGGTCCCGGGGCAAGGGGCGTGCCGGCCCGCGTGGGGGGAGTCACGGCCCGCGCCGGGGGAGTGACGAGTCCGGACGGATCCGGACCCAGGCCGAGCGCGGCGAGTGTGCCGACGGCCCCGGCCACGAAGCGCCTACGTCTCACGGGCAGGTCCTCCCAGAGGAATCCGGTGCAGGGGAGGGACCACCGTGGAGCAGACCGGCAGAGAGGTCTAGATAGGCGCGTCACAAAGGACGCGGTGACGGACCCTTCAGGACAGCGGGACCCTTCAGGACAGCGGGACCCTTCAGGACAGCGGGACCCTTCAGGACGGCGGGACCCTTCAGGGCAGCGGTGACGAGCGCCTGAGGAAGCCGTGACGGGTGCCTCCGGACAGGGCGTGGCACGCGCGGCGCGACCTGCGTTCAGGTCTGTTCCGGCTGCTCGCCCCGGCGGCGGACCATCTCGTTGATCCAGGCCGGTGCGAACGGGGACGTGCAGCCCCGGGGAGTCGGGTAGTCCTTCAGTACCTCCAGGCGCTCCCCGATGGCGAGGGCGCGGGCCCGGTGCTCGGCGTGCTCGATGCCGATCTGGGCCAGGCAGTGGTTCATCGCCCATTGGAGCCGGTCCGGGGCGTCCTTCAGCTCCGCCTCGATGACGTCGAGCAGTCCGGGCAGGTCCAGGCCCTCGGGCCGCTTCGCCACGCGCTCCGTGGTCAGCGCCCAGCCGGCGCTCGCGACCACCGGGTCCGGATCGGCCGTCCAGGTCACCCGCACCTCCTCGGCGTGCGGATTCTTCTTCACCACGTAGTTCACGAGCCAGTCGTGCACCTTCGGCGCGCGGGCCTGACGCAGCATGCCGTCCAGCTCGTCCCGCTCGAACGCCCTGGGCCGGCAGATCAGCAGCGCCAGCAGCCGGGCCGCGGTGTCGTCCGTCTCCCAGAGCCCACGGGCCAGGTCCTGCTGGGTCTTCAGGCGTTTGGCGACGGCACGCAGCTTGCCCAGGTTCACCCCGTGGTCGTCCCCGTGCCGCTCGTTCGCCGCGCGGGCCCTGGGGTCCTCCAGCGCGGCCAGCTCGGTCATCACCTCGGCGACCGTCGTCCCGGCACTGTTCGTCGCGGCCACCTCGGCCTCCTGTCGTCGCTCGCGTGGTCCTGAAGTGCGGGCATCACCCTACGCCGGACCCGGCGTCCGTCACCCCCCAGGCGCTGGCGAGTTCCACCGCCGCGCCGGTCGACGCCGGGGCGGCCTCAAGGGACTGGCTCACGGGCTGTCACCTCACCGGTGCCCGTACCCGAAGCGTGGACCCGTACAAACGCACATGCGAGGTAAGTGGTTGCAGCGTGCAGATCATGCGATGTGACAAGGGTGTTTTGCCTCGCACCTGCGGCATTATCATCGGGACATGCCGCGTCCGTTGAGGACCTGAGGGAGTGGACCCGTGATGACCCGTTCCATGCGCCGGACACGTCGGACACTGCAGGTGGCCGGGGCAGGCGCCGCAGCGCTGCTGGCCCTGAGCGCGTGCTCGTCGTCCGACTCCGACTCCTCCGCGAAGTCGGACGCCACGGCGTCGGACTCCGCTTCGGACAAGCTCTCCGGTGAGGTGACCGTCTTCGCGGCCGCCTCCCTCAAGGAGAGCTTCGAGACGCTGGGCGAGCAGTTCGAGCAGGAGCACCCGGGCACGAAGGTCACCTTCAGCTTCGGCGGCAGCGACGCGCTCGCCGCGAGCATCACCGGCGGCGCCCCGGCCGACGTGTTCGCCTCGGCCAGCCCCAAGACGATGAAGATCGTCACGGACGCGGGCGACGCCGCGGGCACCCCCACCACCTTCGTCCGCAACGAGCTGGAGATCGCGACCCTGCCGGGCAACCCCGACCAGGTCGCCTCCCTGAAGGACCTTACCGACGAGGACCTGAAGGTCGTGCTCTGCGACGAGGCGGTCCCGTGCGGTGCCGCCGCCCGGAAGGCCCTCGACGCGAGCGAGTTGAAGCTCACGCCGGTCTCCTACGAGGAGGACGTCAAGTCCGCCCTCAACAAGGTGGTGCTGAAGGAGGCCGACGCCGCCGTCGTGTACAAGACCGATGTGAAGGCCGCCGGTGACAAGGTGGAGGGCGTGGAGTTCCCCGAGTCCGCCGACGCCATCAACGACTACCCGATCACCCTGCTGAAGGAGTCGCAGAACGCCGAGGCCGCCGAGGCGTTCATCGCCCTCGTCCAGTCCGCCGAGGGTCGGAAGGCGCTGACCGAGGCCGGATTCCTCGCACCGTGACCTCTCCTTTCCCTTCCCCTTCCCCTTCTCCGTCGCCCTCCCCGCCCCCGTCCCCGGACAAGGCCGGCGCCGCCCTGAATGGTGGTCCGCGGCGCCGCCGCCGCGCCGGGCGCCGCGGATCCGTTCCGCTGCCGCTGCTGCTGCCCGCGCTGATCGGGCTGGCCTTCCTGGTCGTCCCGCTGGTCGCCCTGCTGATCCGGGCGCCCTGGAGCAGCATGCCCGAGCTGCTGACCAGCACCGAGGTGTGGCAGGCCCTCCAGCTCTCCCTCGTCTGCGCCACGGCGGCGACCGCGGTGAGCCTGGTCCTCGGGGTGCCGCTGGCCTGGCTGCTGGCCCGCGTAGAGTTCCCGGGCCGCGGTCTCGTACGGGCCCTGGTCACCCTCCCGCTGGTCCTGCCGCCCGTGGTCGGAGGCGTGGCGCTGCTGATGGCCCTCGGCCGCAACGGAGTCGTGGGGCAGTGGCTCGACGACTGGTTCGGCGTGACCCTGCCCTTCACCACGGCCGGTGTGGTGGTGGCGGAGGCGTTCGTCGCCATGCCGTTCCTCGTCATCAGCGTGGAGGGCACCCTGCGCGCCGCCGACCCGCGCTACGAGGAGGCCGCCATGACCCTCGGCGCCTCCCGCTTCACCGCGTTCCGCCGGGTCACCCTGCCCCTGATCGCCCCCGGTGTCGCCGCCGGCGCCGTCCTCGCCTGGGCACGCGCGCTGGGGGAGTTCGGGGCGACCATCACCTTCGCCGGCAACTTCCCCGGCCGCACCCAGACCATGCCGCTCGCCGTCTACCTCGCCCTGCAGAGCGACCCGGAGGCGGCCATCGCCCTCAGCCTGGTCCTGCTCGCCGTGTCCGTCGCGGTGCTGGCGGGGCTGCGTGACCGTTGGATGACCGCCTCATGACCGAGCCCCCGCAGACCGCCGCCGCCCACCCCCGGGACGGCGAGGGACTCGACGCCCGGCTCCTCGTCGACCGGGGTTCCTTCCGGCTCGACGTGTCCCTGCGCGCGGCACCCGGCGATGTCGTCGCCCTCCTCGGCCCCAACGGCGCGGGCAAGACGACCGCGCTCCGGGCGCTGGCCGGTCTCGTTCCGCTGTCCGACGGGCATCTGCGGCTGGACGGCACCGACCTGGAGGGGCTGCCCACCGAAGCCCGCCCGGTCGGCGTCGTCTTCCAGGACTACCTGCTCTTCCCGCACCTCTCGGCCCTGGACAACGTGGCCTTCGGGCCGCGCTGTCACGGAGCGGGCCGCGCCGAGGCCCGCGCCGAGGCCGCCGGCTGGCTGGGACGCATGGGGCTCGCGGAACACGCCGCGAGCAAGCCGCGCAGGCTCTCCGGCGGCCAGGCCCAGCGCGTCGCCCTCGCGCGGGCGCTCGCCACCCGTCCGCGGCTGCTGCTGCTCGACGAGCCGCTCGCCGCCCTCGACGCCCGCACCCGTCTCGAAGTGCGCGCCCAACTCCGCCGTCATCTGGCCGACTTCGAGGCGGTCGCCGTACTCGTCACGCACGACCCGCTCGACGCGATGGTCCTCGCCGACCATCTGGTGGTCATCGAGGACGGGCGCAGCGTCCAGGAGGGAACGCCCTCCGACATCGCCCGTCACCCGCGCACCGACTACATCGCCCACCTGGTCGGGCTCAACCTCTACCGGGGCGAGGCGACGGGGCATGCCGTCCGGGTCGGCGGTGGGCCGGTGATCACCACCACCGAGGAGCTGACCGGGCCGGTCTTCGTGGCTTTCGCGCCGAGCGCCGTCACCCTCCACCGCGACCGCCCCAGTGGCACCAGCGCCCGCAACCTCTGGCGCTGCGAGGTGACCGGCCTGGAGACCCACGGCGACCAGATCCGCGCCGCCCTCGGCGGTGAACTGGCCCTCGCCGCCGACCTGACCACCATCGCCGCCGCCGAACTCGACCTGCATCCCGGTGCCGAGGTCTGGGCGACCGTGAAGGCGGCCCAGACCCACGCCTACCCCGCCTGAACCCGTATGGGGCGGCTCAGGCACCCGCCGCGGGCGCGGTGAGCAGGGAGTCGTCCTCGGGGCGGGCCCCGGGCAGCCGATGGCGGGCGGCCACCAGCGCGGTGTCGATGTCACGGGTCCCGGTGGACACGCACAGGGTGTAGGCCACGTCGTCCATGCGCCTGCGTACCTCCGGGCTGCCCGCCTGGGCGTGCAGCGCGTTCAGGGTCTCGTACTGCTCGATCAGGTTCCTCAGCACGGCGGGGTGTGCCATCAGCACGGAGAGCCTCCTGGTCGTCACTGTTCGCTGGCGTCACTCACCGACGCATGTGCCCCGTCCTCCCGCGCGCATGCGTCGGAATCCGAGGGGCCGAACGAGGGGTGGCCGGATTCGAACGACGGGGCCAGGCACGTCCACGGCCTGCCGGGAATCGTTCCGCCGACGGACAAGATCGGCTCACGTACGGCCAGTAACGGACATATGGGGGTACATGGTTGCCGGGTGCGCTGAGATGAGCCGAGCAAAGTTGCCGATGGTGAACTCCGGGGGCGGGCATGGACGGGAACGCCGAGGCGGCACTCCCCACCGAGGAGCGGTTCCGAGGGCTGCTGGACGCGGCGCCGGACGCGATGGTGATCGTGGACGACGCCGGCATCATCAACCTGGTCAACGTGCAGACGGAGACCCTCTTCGGCTACCGGCGCGAGGAACTCCTGGGCCGCGCCGTGGAGATGCTGGTGCCGGACCGCTTCCGCGCCCACCACGCGCTGCACCGCTCGGGCTACTCCGACACCCGCCAGGTGCGCCCGATGGGCGCCGGACTCGATCTGTACGGGCTGCGCAAGGACGGCACCGAGTTCCCGGTGGAGATCAGCCTCAGTCCCCTGGAGACCGCGGAGGGGCTCTTCGTCTCGGCCGCGGTCCGGGACGTCAGCGAGCGCAAGGCGGCCGAGGAGCGGTTCCGGGGGCTGCTGGAGGCGGCGCCGGACGCGATGGTGATCGTCGACGACGCCGGGACCATCAAGCTCGTCAACGCGCAGACGGAGACCCTGTTCGGGCACCGGCGCGACGAACTCCTCGGCCGTCCGGTCGAGATGCTCATCCCCGGCCGCTTCCGCGCCCACCACTCCCTGCACCGCGCCGACTACTCCAGCGCCCGCCAGGTACGTCCGATGGGCGCCGGGCTGCAACTGCACGGGTTGCGCAAGGACGGCACCGAGTTCCCGGTGGAGATCAGCCTCAGCCCCCTGGAGACCGCGGACGGTGTCCTCGTCTCCGCCGCCGTGCGCGACGTGAGCGAACGCAAGGCGGCCGAGGCCCGGATCAACGAACTCGCCGCGTTCGTGGAGTCCTCGCAGGACGCCATCCTGGCCGCGACCCTCGACGGGCACATCACCTACTGGAACGCCGCGGCGCAGCGGCTGTACGGCCATACCGCCGCCGAGGTGATGGGCCGCCATGTCAGCCTGCTCGCGCCGCCCGGGCACGCCGCCGAGGTCGAGCTGCTGCTCGACGGGCTGCGCAAGGGCGAGAAGGTCGAGCACTTCGAGACCCTGCGCGTGACCAGGGCGGGCCGCCTGCTCGACGTCGACGTCACCCTCTGGCCCACCCACGCCCCCGACGGCACGGTGATCGGCGCCTGCGCCATCGTGCGGGACATCAGCGACCGCAAGCGGGCCGAGGCGGAGCTGACCGCGCTGTACGAGCAGCAGCGGCATGTCGCGCTCACCCTCCAGCGCAGCCTGATGGGCACGCCGCCCGCGGTCCCCGGCCTGGTGACCGCCAGCCGCTACCGGCCGGCCACCCAGGGCGCCGGGGTGGGCGGAGACTGGTTCGACCTCATCCCGCTCGGCGCCGGCCGGGTCGGGGTGCTCATCGGCGACGTCATGGGCCGGGGCATCGAAGCGGCGGCCGTCATGGGCCAGTTGCGTTCCGCGGCGCACGCCCTGGCCAAGACGGGCATGCAGCCCCGCCAGCTGATGCAGGCGCTGGACAGCTGTGTCGCCGACCTGGACGTGCCCGACCAACTCGTCACCTGCTGCTACCTGGTGATCGCCGCCGACGACGGCGAGGTCACCGTCTGCTCCGCCGGACACCTCCCCATCCTCATAGCCACCCCGGGGGAGGGGGTGCGCAGCCTCCCGGCGCCCGTCAACACCCCGCTCGGGGTGGGCGGGGTGCTCTTCCAGCAGTCCCAGGCCCTGATTCCGCCCGGGGCGACGCTCGTCCTCTACACCGACGGGCTCATCGAGACGCCGGGCAGTGACATCGGGGACCAGCTCGGCGTGCTGACCACCGCGCTCGACGGGCTGTTCGGCGCCGAGGCACCGGGCCTGGAGGCCGTCGCCGACCATGTCCTCGCCGCACTGCTGCCGGACGCGGACGGCTACAACGACGACGTGACGCTTCTGCTCACCCAGTTGCCCGCGGCTCCGCTGGCGAGCGTCACCACCCATCTGCCCGCCGTCCCCACCTCGGTGCACGAGGGCCGGTCCTTCCTCGGCAAGGCCCTCTCCTCCTGGGGCTGCACCGAAACCGCCGACGACGCGAGGCTGTTGCTCTCCGAGGTGCTCACCAACGCCGTCCAGCACGCCCAGGGCCCCATCGGCGTCAGGCTGCACCGCACCAGCACCGACCTCACGGTCGAGGTGAGCGACCGCAGCTCCCAGCTTCCCAAGCCCCGCCCGGCCGGCGAGGACGAGGAATCCGGACGCGGACTGATCCTCGTCCAGACCCTCACCCACAGCTGGGGGGTTCGACCCACGGACGAGGGCAAGACCATCTGGTTCACGCTGAAGCTGTGAACCGCGCGGTCGTGCCGGACTCGTCCGCCGGGCGTCACGGCTGTGGCACCCGGCGGACGGCGTCCCGTCAGCTCTCGGGCATCAGCACGGTGTCGATGATGTACACGTTGGCGTTGGCGGTCTTCACGTTGCCGCAGACCACCTTCGCCGAGTCGTTGACCGTGTACGACTCGTCCGAGCCCGCGGTGGTCACCTCCGACTTCTCCAGGGTCTCGAACGTGCCCTTCTCCAGGTCCGCGGGGGCCAGCTTCTGGCCCA
The DNA here is from genome assembly GCF_040653275.1 of Streptomyces sp. NPDC048002. Lineage (NCBI taxonomy): Bacteria > Bacillati > Actinomycetota > Actinomycetes > Kitasatosporales > Streptomycetaceae > Streptomyces > Streptomyces sp. NPDC048002. The sequence goes on from NZ_JBEZNL010000026.1 coordinate 52,538, forward strand.
CCACGTGGTAGGTGAGGATCTTCGTCAGCTGGGCCTTGTCGTTGAGGACGGCGTCCAGGGTCTCCTTGGGGATCTTCGCGAACGCGTCGTTGGTCGGCGCGAACACCGTGATGTTCTCCGCGTTGTTGAGCGTGTCGACCAGACCGGCCTTCTTGACCGCCGTCACCAGGGTCGACAGCGCGGGGTTGTTGGACGCGGCCGTGGCCACGGGGTCCTGGGCCATGCCGTCGAACGAGCCGGCGCCGTCCTCGGGCACCGAGGAACAGGCGGGGCCGAAGGGCTCGTCCGCCGGGGACGCGCTGGAACCGGCCATGCTGTCGTCCGACGCGGTCGCCGAGGCGGACGCCTTGCCGGTGGACTCCGCCCCCGCGGAGTCGCCGCCGTCGTCCGAGCAGGCGCTGAGCGCCAGCGGAAGCACGGCGGCCACGGACACGGTCATCGCGATACGGCGGATACGGGTGTTCATGGTGTTTCTCCTGTGGGTTGACGCAGCGGACGCTGCGGGTCTGTGGGTGGGGGAAAGTGGCTTCGGGGGTCCGGCCTCGGGGTCCGGGCTCGGGAGTTCGGGGGCCCGGGTCCGGGCCCGGGTTCGGGGGTGCGGTTCAGTCCACGGACACCACGACCGAGTGGCGGCCGGTGGCCCCGTCGGGGACCGTGCGGGCCCGTCGCGCGGTCTGCACCGCTCCGGTGCGGTCCGTGGCGCGCACGGTGAGGGTGTGGCTGCCCCTGGTGGCCTGCCAGGGGAAGGACCACTGGCGCCAGGTGTCGCGGGAGTTCTCGGCGGCGAGCCGTGCCTCCTGCCAGGGGCCGTCGTCGACGCGCACCTCGACCTTGTCGATCCCGCGGTGCTGGGCCCAGGCGACCCCGGCGACCATGACGGTGCCCGCGGCGGGGCGCGCGAACGGCTTGGGGGTGTCGATGCGGGACTGTGTCTTCACCGGCGCCCTGCGCGCCCAGGAGCGCTTGACCCAGTAGGCGTCGTAGGCGTCGAACGTGGTGAGTTCGAGGTCCTCGATCCATTTGCAGGCCGAGACATATCCGTACAGGCCCGGCACCACCATGCGGACCGGGAACCCGTGTTCAAAGGGGAGCGGCTCGCCGTTCATGCCGTAGGCGAGCAGCGCGTCACGGCCGTCCATGACGTCCTCGACCGGGCTGCCGATCGTCATGCCGTCCACCGAGCGGGCCACCAGCTGATCGGCGGGACCCCGCCGTGAGGGTGGGCGGACGCCGCACTCGGCCAGCAGATCGGCCAGGCGCACCCCGAGCCAGCGGGCGGTGCCGACGTACGGGCCGCCCACCTCGTTGGAGACACAGGTCAGCGTGATGTCGCGTTCGACCGACTCCCGCCGGAGCAGGTCGTCGAAGGTGAGCGTGACCGGACGCGTGACGCCCCGGCCGTGGATGCGCAGCCGCCAGGCGTCGACGTCCACCTTGGGCACCACCAGAGCGGTGTCCACCCGGTAGAAGTCCTCGTTCGGCGTCGTGAAGGAGCTGACCCCGGCGATCCGCAGCCGCGCGCCCTTGGGTACGGCCGGGGCGGGGGAGCCGGGCGACGGGAGGACCAGGTCCGCGCGGGAGGCCACCGCGTCCCGGCCGCTCGCCCCCTTCAGAGCCCGCCCGAGCGCACCCGCTCCGGCCGCCGCGAGAGCGACCGCGCCCGCCACCAGGACGAACCCGCGCCGGTCCCGGCCCCCGTCCGGTGCGGCGGGGCCGTCTGCCACCGGCTCCTCGGAGCCGAGGCGCCCGGCGAGCAGGAACAGCACCGCCGCCCCGACGAGCGCTCCGACGGCCGAGGGGAGCGCGTCGGTGAGCCCCACCGAGTCCGGCCTGCCGGTCGCCGCCAGCGCGCCGACCGCACCGAAGAGCAGCACACCGGCGGATCCCGCCCGCCGGTGACGCAGGGCGAGAACGCCCAGACCGAGAGCGAACAGCGCGAGTACGGCGAGGATCCCGGATTGCAGCACCAATTTGTCGTCGCTGCCGAAATTCCTGATCGCCCAGTCCTTCACCGCGGCCGGGGTGCGATCGATCGCGGCACCGCCGACCGCCACCACCGGACCGGATTGCGGTCGCACCCCCGCCGACACCAGCTCGGCGACGGCGAGCGCCGTGAATCCCGCCAGCGCGCCGCTGAGCGCGCCCAGCAGGACCCTCGCCCAACTCCTGGGATTCCGTGGCTTCTTCTCGTGATCCGTCACGTGGGGAATCCGGCACCGTCCCCGGGCCGGATTGGTCGATCACCCGAACGGACGGAATCGGATTCCCGACCAATCCGCACCCGCAACGGCAACGGATGAAAACTCTGTCTCCGCAGGCCATCCGATCCCGGTGTTCGCGACGAATCACAGATGAGAGCACAAGGGACTGATGCGTTATGCGACGCGCGTACGGCAGCGCCTTCGGACTGCAAACGACCTGTCTGAGCCGGGTGCGCGGGGATGTCCGCGAGCAGCTGGTCCAGTGGGGCCGGACCGACATCGCCGACGATGCCGCTCTGGTCACCAGTGAACTGCTGACCAACGCCCGCCTGCACGGCATGCCCCCGGTACGCCTCGCGCTGACCCTCCGGGGCGGGGCCGGCGACCGCGACCGGCGCCTGCGGATCGAGGTCACCGACGACGGGCCCGCCTTCAACACCGACCTCGTCCGGGCCCGGTGGCGGCACCCCTCGGCGGATCTGTGCGGGGGAGGCCGCGGGCTCCTCCTCGTCGACGCCCTCTGCACGGGCTGGGGCGACCGGCCGCTCGACCGGGGCCACACCGTCTGGGCCGAGCTGCCGTGCGGAGCGGGCCGGTGATCACCTTCGGCCCGGCACGGTGACCACAGGCGGGCCCCGGGCATCCCGGGGTGCATCCGCCCGTACGTCCGCGCAGGAAGATCCCCGCCGGGCCAATCCGCTCCCGGCGCGGCCTCGGATTACCCCCGAGATCCGCAGCCACGGACCACAGGGAGGACTCGCATGTCAGGTGTGCCAGGGAGCGTGCGCCGGGAGAGCCAGGACGGGCCGGCCGACGACCGGCCGGCCGACGACCGGCCGCGCGCCGCCGTGATAGGCAGCGGCGTGGCCGGACTGACCGCGGCGTACGTGCTCGGCCGGACCCACCACGTCACCCTCTACGAGGCCGACGACCGGCTCGGCGGTCACGCGCACACCCACGACCTCACGTCCTCCGACGGGTCCGGCCATCGGGTCGACTCCGGTTTCATCGTGCACAACCGGCGCACCTACCCCCACCTGCTGCGCCTCTTCGACGAACTCGGGGTCCCCACCCAGGAGTCGGAGATGAGCATGTCCGTACGCTGCGAGGGCTGCGGACTGGAGTACGCGGGCGCCCGCGGACCCGCCGGTCTGTTCGCCCGGCCCCGCAACGCCCTGCGCGGCACCTACCTGCGCATGCTCAGGGAAGTGCCCGCCTTCCACCGCGCCGCCCGCCGGGAGTTGGAGGCGCCGACCGGCACCGCCGCCACCCTCGGCGACTTCCTCGACCGGGAGGGCTTCAGCCCCTACTTCCGCACCCACTTCATGACCCCGGTCGTCTCGGCCGTCTGGTCCTGCGACACGACGACCGCCCTGGACTACCCGGCCGTCTACCTGTTCCGCTTCCTGAAGCACCACGGGATGCTCTCGGTGCAGGGATCCCCGACCTGGCGCACCGTCACGGGAGGTTCCCGCACCTACGTGGACCGCGTCGCCGCCCGCCTCGACGCGGTACGGCGAGCCGCCCCGGTCCGCGCGCTGCGGCGGCACCCCGACGGCGCCGACGTCACCACCGAGGACGGCACCACCGCGTCCTACGCCTCCGTCGTCGTCGCCACCCACCCCGACCAGGCCCTGAACCTCCTCGCGGACGCCACCCCGGCGGAGAAGGAACTGCTCGGCGCGTTCCGCTACTCCCGCAACACCACCCTGCTGCACACCGACACCGGCCTGCTGCCCCGCGCGCGGGGCGCCCGCGCCTCCTGGAACTACCTGATGCCGTCCTGCGACGCGGGCGCCGACCGGGTCCGCGTCAGCTACGACATGAACCGGCTCCAGCGCCTCGACGCCCCGGAGACCTTCGTCGTCTCCCTCGGCGCCGAGGACCGGGTGGCACCGGACAAGGTGCTGGCCCGCATGGTCTACGAACACCCCGTGTACACGCCCGCGTCGGTCGCCGCCCAGCAGCGGCTGCCCGAACTCAACACCTCCGTCACCGCGTTCGCCGGCGCCTACCACGGCTGGGGGTTCCACGAGGACGGCTGCCGCTCCGGCGTGGCGGCCGCGGCCGCGCTGGGGGTGCGCTGGTGACCCCGCCCGCCCTGTACCCCTGCACGATCCGCCATGTGCGCACCGTGCCGAAGCGGTACGCGCTGCGGCACCGCACGTACATGTGGCTGCTCGACCCGGACCGCCCGCCCCGGCTGCCGCGCCCGCTGCGGCCCCTGGCGCGGTTCGAGGCCCGCGACCACTTCGGCGGCGGCCACCCGACGATCCGCGCCGGACTCGACGCCTTCCTCGCCTCCCGAGGGGTGCACCTGGCGGGCGGCCCCGTCGTGATGCTCACCCACGCGCGCGTCCTCGGCCACGTCTTCAACCCGCTCACCCTGTACTGGTGCCACGACCCCGACGGCGTCCGGCGCTGCGTCGTCGCCGAGGTCCACAACACCTACGGCGGACGCCACTGCTACCTGCTGGTCCCGGACGCCTCCGGCACCGCCCGCACCGCCAAGGAGTTCTACGTCTCGCCCTTCTTCCCCGTCGACGGCCGCTACCGCATGCGCCTGCCGCCGCCCGACGACCGGCTCGACCTCAGCGTGCACCTGGAACGCGAGGGCGGCAGGCCCTTCACCGCGACCGTGCACGGCACGCGACGGGACGTGACCCGCGGGACGCTGCTGGGGCTCGCCCTGCGCCACCCCTGGTCCACCCTCGCCGTGTCCGCGGCCATCCGCTTCCACGGCATCCGCCTCTATCTGCGCGGGCTGCCCGTCCAGCCCCGCCCCGCACACCGTCCCCAGGACGCCATGACCTCCCCGGAGAACGTGACATGACGACAGTCGAGCCCCGGTCCACCGACGCGGTGCCGTTCGTGACGCGGGCCGTGGACCCGGCCCGCTGGCCCGACGTGGCCGCGCCCCCCGCGGCGTCCCGGGCCCGGACCGCTCTCACCGAGGCCGTCATACGCCGGGCCCTGCACCGCCTGCCGCTGCACGTCAGGTTCCCCGACGGCAGCGCCCTCGGCCGGGGCGGACCCGCCCTGGACGTCCATGACGCGCGGTCCTGGTACGGCCGCATCGGCAGCCGGGGCCTGATCGGCTTCGGGGAGTCCTACATGGCGGGCGAGTGGGACGCCCCCGACCCGGTCGCCGCCCTGACCGTGCTCGCCGGACACGCCGCCGAGCTGGTGCCGCGGCCGCTGCAGCGGCTCCGGTCGGTGTGGGCGCAGCGCCAGCCGTGGGAGCAGCGCAACACACCCGACGGCTCCCGGGACAACATCAGCCACCACTACGACCTGTCGAACGAGCTGTTCGCCCTCTTCCTCGACGACACCCTCAGCTACTCCGCCGCCCTCTTCCGGGGCTTCCCCGCCACCTGGGACCTGCTCCCCGCCGCCCAGCACCGCAAGATCGACCGGCTGCTGGACCTCGCGGAGGTGGAGGCGGGGACGAGGGTGCTGGAGATCGGCACCGGCTGGGGCGAACTCGCGCTCCGGGCCGCCGCGCGCGGCGCCCACGTCACCTCCCTGACCCTCTCGCGCGAACAGCGCGACCTCGCCCGCCGACGGATCGCGGCGGCCGGCCTCACCGACCGCGTCGACGTCGAACTGTGCGACTACCGGGAGGCCCGGGGGACCTACGACGCGATCGTCAGCGTCGAGATGGTCGAGGCCGTCGGCGCCGAGTTCTGGCCCGACTACTTCCGCACCCTCGACGACCGGCTCGCCCCGGGCGGCCGGGCCGCCCTCCAGGCCATCACCATGCCCCACGAACGGATGCTGGCCAGCCGCACCACGTACACCTGGATCCAGAAGTACATCTTCCCCGGCGGGCTGCTGCCCTCCGTCGAGGCGGTCGCCGACACCGTACGGCTGCACACCGGGCTGACCGTCGCCCGCCGGGACGCCTACGGCGCGCACTACGCCGAGACGCTCCGGCTGTGGCGCGAACGGTTCACCGCACGCGCGGACGAGGTGGAGGCGCTCGGCTTCGACGAGACCTTCCGCCGGATGTGGACCTTCTACCTCGCCTACTCCGAGGCCGGATTCCGCTCCGGCTACCTCGACGTCCAGCAGTACCTGCTCACCAAGGAGCGTTCCCCCCGATGACCACCACCCGACGCCCCGGCGCGGCGCACCGGCTCGCCGAACTCGCCGAGACCGCCCTCGGCGGACCGCTCCCGGTGGGGCTGGCCGCCTGGGACGGCAGCCGGACCGGACCGCCCGAGGGCCCCGCGGTCGTCGTACGGACCCGCCGCGCCCTGCGCCGCCTGCTCTGGGAACCCGGCGAACTGGGCCTGGCCCAGGCCTACGTCACGGGCGACCTCGACATCGAGGGCGACCTCGGCGAGGGGCTGCGCACCCTGTGGGCCACCGCCCGCGAGCGAGGGGCCCGGCCACCCCGGCTCACCGCCGCCGACCGCGCGCGGGCCGTCCGCACCGCCGCCCTGCTCGGCGCCGTCGGCCCGCGCCCCGCCCCGCCGGCCTCCCAGGCACGGCTCCGCGGCGGCCTGCACAGCAAGGCCCGCGACCGGGCCGCGATCAGCCACCACTACGACCTGTCGAACGCCTTCTACCGGCTGCTCCTCGACGAGACCATGGCCTACTCGTGCGGCTACTGGGCGAGCGACAAGCCCGAGTTCACCCCGGCCGACGCGCAGCGCGCCAAACTGGAACTGATCTGCCGCAAGCTCGCCCTGATGCCCGGCGCCCGGCTGCTCGACATCGGCTGCGGCTGGGGCTCCCTCACCCTGTACGCGGCCGAACGGCACGGGGTGCAGGTCACCGCCGTCACCCTGGCCCGCGAACAGGCCGAGTACGTCCGCGAGCAGGTGCGCGCACGCGGCCTGAACGACCGGGTCGACGTCGAGTGCCGCGACTACCGGGACATCGACGGCGGCCTCTACGACGCGGTCGCCACGGTGGAGATGGGCGAGCACGTCGGGGACGCCGAGTACCCGGCGTTCGCCGCCGCCCTGCACCGGCTGGTCCGGCCCCGGGGCCGGGTGCTCGTGCAGCAGATGTCCCGCGGGGCCACCGCGCCCGGGGGCGGGGCGTTCATCGAGGCGTACATCGCGCCCGACATGCACATGCGGCCGCTCGGGGACACGGTGGCCCTGCTGGAGGGGGGCGGTCTGGAGGTGCGGTCGGTGGAGTCGCTGCGCGAGCACTACGTGCGCACGGTCACGGCCTGGCACCGGACCCTCGAAGAGCGCTGGGCGGACGTCGTGGCGCTGGTCGGCGAGGAGACCGCCCGGGTGTGGCGGCTGTACCTGGTCGGTGGCGCGCTGGCCTTCGAGGAGCGCCGGATGGGCGTCGACCAGATCCTCGCCGTGCGGCCCACGGCGGACGGGCGGGGCGGAATGCCCGCGAGCCCGCACCAGGACTGGTATGACGGGCTGGACCGGCTGTGAACGGCTACCCCTGGGCCGAGTTCGGGGTCGGTCTCGCCTGGTCGGCGGCGGCCGCGCTGGCCGTCATGCTGATCACCTTCGGCGTCGCCGTGCGCAAGGGCCTGCACCGGATCGTCGACGTCGCGTGGGGCCTCGGCTTCACCGCCGTCGCCGTGGTGACGTTCGTGGTCTCGGCGGACAGCGGTGACACCGGCCGCCGCCTGCTGGTGACCGCGCTGACGGCCGTCTGGGGCGTACGGCTCGCCGCGCACATCGCCCGCCGCGGACGCGGACACGGCGAGGACCCGCGCTACGAGGCGATGCTGTCCAGGGCACCGGGCAGCAGGAACCTTTACGCACTGCGGATGGTCTACCTGCTCCAGGGCGCGCTGGTGTGGCTGGTGTCGCTGCCGGTCCAGGCCGCGCAGTACATCCCCGGAGAACTGGGGGCGGTCGCGGCGGCCGGCGCCTGCGTCTGGGCGGTGGGCCTGGCCTTCGAGGCGGTGGGCGACTTCCAACTGGCCCGCTTCAAGGCCGATCCCGCCAACCGGGGCCGGATCATGGACCGCGGGCTCTGGCGCTACACCCGGCACCCCAACTACTTCGGCGACTTCTGTGTGTGGTGGGGACTGTTCCTGATCACCTGCGACTCGCTCGCCGCGGCGTCGGTGAGCCTGGTGTCCCCGGTGGTGATGACCCTGCTGCTGACCAAGGGCAGCGGGCAGCGGCTGCTGGAACGCCACATGTCCGACCGCCCGGGATACGCCGCGTACGTGGCCCGCACGAGCGGCTTCTTCCCCCGGCCGCCCCGGCGGACGGAATCGTCCGGCTGATGCGCGACGGAAACCCCGCCCGGCGATCGCCGGGCGGGGTTTCCGTCGCGATGACCGCACGCTCAGGCGGGGAGGGGCAGCTGGGCCACCGGCGTGGACGTGGGCTGCTCGGAGCCGCCCGCCGGCTCCACCGTCACGCCCATGCCGGACGCGTCGTCGACCGGGCCCTCCATCAGGACGGCCTGGTCAGCGCGGCCGGGATCCATCAGTCCGGCGGGCCGCATCGTGCCGTCGTCCTCGAACCACAGCTGGTACACCTTGCCCTCGGGCGGCGACGCCATCCCGGAGGCCAGGAACACGGCCCTGTCCTGCCCGCGGGAGACGACCACCGTGCCGGTGGCCCCGCCCGCCAGCTCCGCGGCCCGGGTCCGGGCGTCCGGCGCGGACAGCACGGCCGCGATCTCGCCCGCGCCCTGCTCGGCTCGGCGCGCCCGCTCCACGGCGTCCTCGGCGCGCTGGTGCTGCCACACCGCCGTACCCCCGAACGCGGCCGCAGCGGCGAGGCAGGCGGCCAGCGCCCACCGGGACAGCGGGCGGGCCCGCCGAACCGTACGGCCCGAGCGGCGCAGCGGCGTCGCGCCGGGTGTCTCCTGGCGTACGCCGGTGACCCGCCGCAGCACCCGCTCCCGCAGCTCCGGGCGGGGCGTCACGGAGACGGCGAGGCCCAGCCGGGCGGCCGTGGCCGACAGCTCGGCGGCCTCCTGCGCGCACGCCTCGCACCCGGACAGATGCCGCTCGAACGCCTCGCGCTCCTCGTCGGACAGCGCGTGCAGGGCGTAGGCGCCCGTCATGGTGTGCAGATCTGCGCCGATCACGCGGTCACCCCCAGGCAGTCGCGCAGCCGGATGAGTCCGTCGCGCAGGCGGGTCTTGACGGTGCCCAGCGGAAGCGCCAGCGCCTCCGCCACTTCTCGGTAGGTCAGGCCGCGGTAGTAGGCCAGGGTGACCGCCTGCCGCTGGATCTCGGTCAGGGTGCGCAGACAGCGCCGTACCTGCTCCCGTTCCAGACGGGCCTCCACCTGCTCGGTCACCTCGTCGTACTCGGGGGTCCGCTCCAGCAGGGCCGCCTTGTGGTCCCGCGCCGCCGCGGCCTCCACCGACCTGACCCGGTCCACGGCACGGCGGTGCGCGAGGGTCAGGATCCAGTTGATCGCCGTCCCCCGGTCGGGCCGGTACCGGGGAGCGGTGCGCCAGACCTCCACCAGGACCTCCTGGGTCACCTCCTCGGACTGGGCCTGGTCGCGCAGGACGGCGCGCACCACTCCCAGCACCGGACCGGCCACGGTGTCGTACACCGAGGCGAACGCCTGCTCGTCACCGAGGGCCACGCGGCCCACCAGTTCCTGCAGGTCGGGTCCGGCGGAAGGGTTTCTGCCGATATGTACGGCTTCTTTCACGGGGGTCCTCCGTGGTCGGGACTTCTCCGGACGTAATCCGGTCCCCGACCGGCCGCGGATTGGTCTCGGTGACAATGAAATCGCAGGTGGGGCCCGAGAGCCCGGCCCGCCGACCGTGCGCTGTACAGTCGGCCGACCGATCCGGCGGCCGGACGGCCACGAATCACCGGTGCGAGGACGCCACCGCACCGGACGAGGAGCACGCATGACGCGGCACACGGAAGAGAGCATCCCGGACACCTCCGGCCCGGCCGGCACCGCGCTCGTCACACGCAGGGCCCCGGCCGCCCCGCGCGCCGCCGTACTGTTCCTGCACGGCGGGCGCGCCGACAGCCGCGCCCCGTCCCGGCCGTGGCATCCGGCACCGCTGCGGATGCGGCCCTTCGTCCGCGCCGCCTCCTCGGCCCTGCGCGCCGAGGACGTCCTGGTCGGCGAGGTCCGCTACCGCGTCCGCGGCTGGAACGGCGCCGACGCCGACCCCCTGCACGACGCCCGGCGCGCGCTGGAGGAACTAACCCGGATCGCCGGGGACGTCCCGGTCGTCCTCGTCGGCCACTCCATGGGCGGCCGCACCGCCCTGCGGGCCGCGCGGGCACCCCAGGTCAGGGCGATCCTGGCCCTGGCACCGTGGTGCCCCGAGGGCGAACCGGTGGCCCACCTCCGGGACAAGGACGTCACCGTGCTGCACGGCGACCGCGACCGGGTCACCGACCCGCACGCGTCCGCCGCCTTCGTACGTCACGCCCGTGCGGCGGGGGCCCGCGCGGACTTCGTCACGATGACGGGCGGCGACCACGCGATGCTCCGCCGCGGCCGTGACTGGCACCGCGACGTCACCGCGATCACCCTCGCCCTGCTCCCGCCCCGCCCGACGGCTGCCTGATCCCACCGCCGGGGAAGGCCGGCGGCGAATCGCGCGGACGGCCGGTGGTCGGTGGCGAGCGGTGTGGACGGCCGGTGGTCGGTGGCGAGCGGTGTGGACGGCCGGTGGTCGGTGGCGAGCCGTGCGGGCGCCGCGCGCGGAGAATGGGGGTATGCCGTCGCTGGAGTCCGCCGCCCGGTTCGCCGAGGAACAGGTCGGCCCGGCGCTCGACTCGCCGCAGGCGCGCCTCGCCGTGATGCGCCGCCTCTACACCGGCCCGCACGGGCGGGAACGCCTGCGGCTGCCCTACCGACGCGCGGGAACCGCCTTCATGAACTGGCAGATCCGGCGCGGTCTCCTGCGGCCCCCCGACGGCCCCTCGCCCGGCAGCCCCTGGTGGCGTGCCGTCAACGAGCGGCTGCTCCACGACGGATGGGAGGCCCTGGGACTCTGCGTCGGCCTGCCCGGGACACCCAGCGCGCCGAGCGTGGCCGCCGCGGTCGAGTTCATCCGCGCCCCGAGCCCCCGCGCCTGGTACCGCGCGCACAACGCCGGCGTCGTCGCCGCCTACCTGGAGCATCGCGAACTCGCGGCGGCGGAGAGCCGTACGGAGCGGTTCTTCATGAACGTCGTCCTGCTGCGCGTGCTGTACGCGCACGCGCTGGTCGCCGCGCCCCGGCTGGCCCTCGGCGGTCTGGGACCGGCCGCCCCGCTGCTCGGCGACCCCAGGCTCGGCATGACGGGGATCTTCCTCTCGATCTCCCGGATCCTGCCGGACCGCTATCCGCTGGGCGACGACGTGGAGAGCTACGTCGCCCGCGAACACGGCTTCGGTCGGCTGCTGGACCACGGTGTCATCACCCCTCGGCTGCGGCCGCTGTACGCGTGGTCGGCACGGGCGCTGGCCGAACCCCGCCTGCCCGAACTGCTGGACGACGGGATTCCGGTCTACAACTGGCCGGCCCGGGACAGGGCGCCCTGGCGGCCGGAGCCGTCGGCGCTGGTGCGTGCCGTGCGCAGAGGGCTGCCCGCGCGGGCCTGAAGAGGGCGGACGAGGGTCAGACGTGCGCGAGGAGCCGGTCCAACGGGGCCGGTACGTCCTGGAGGTCCAGGTGCGCGACGAGGGCCTGCGCGTAGAGGGCCTTACGGCCGCTGTGGGTGCCCATGAAGCGGCGCAACTGGTGTTCCACGGGCCGTTCCCGCTGGGCCGGCTGGCCGCGGAAGGTGTGGAAGGGGCGTGCCTCGCCCTGCGCCTCGATGACCTGCCGCACTTCGTCGGCGCCGAGGGCGCGGATCAGTTCGTCCTCCAGGTCGGCGACGCACACATGGAAGCCGAGCCGCTCCAGGTCGGCCCGGTCGAGGTCGGAGCCGATGCCGACGCGTTCGAGATGACGCCGGAAGTGCCGCTCCTCGCCGATGTCGCAGAGTCCGGCGAGGGGGAGGCCGAGGCCCTGGGGGCCGCAGACGTCCAGGAAGTGCCCGATGTTCGTCGCGCCGCCCAGCGGCACCACGGCGACACCCTCCGCGCCGAGGTCGCGGCCCCGGCGCGCGGCCAGCGCCTCCAGCGCGACCTGGTCACTGGCCCCCTCGACGAGCACGACCGTGCGCACCCCGCCGGACAGCTCACGCGCCGCTCCGGCGGCCGTCGCCGCCCGCGCTCCGCCGGCCGCCCAGGCGGCCACCGCGACGCGGAATCGCCTCAACTCGTCCACGCGACCTCACTTCCCGCCTTCATCGTGGCACGGCCGGGAGAGCGTTCGCACATGTGTTTTCCGGTGGGGTGAGCGCTGTGCGAAACGACGAGCGGGCAGGTTCCGGCCCGCGGAAGCGGTGCCCGGGGCCGATGATGAGGTGCCGGACGAAGGAGACGCCATGAGAGAGCGCGCAGGCAGGGTCACCAGCGACCTGACCATCTCGGCCGACGGGTACTCCGCCGGGCTCAACCAGACGGAGAAGCGGCCGTTCGGTGACGACGGCGGCGACGGCACGGGCGAGCGGCTGCACGCCTGGATGTTCGAGGCGCCCGACGAGAACCGGCCCGAGATCGAACGGATGGCGGCCGCCCAGGCGTACATCATGGGAAGGAACATGTTCGGCCCGGTCCGCGGCCCCTGGGACCGCCCCTGGAACGGCTGGTGGGGCGACGAACCACCCTTCCACGCACCGGTGTTCGTCCTCACCCACCACGCGCGCGACCCCCAGCCCATGGAGGGCGGCACCACCTACCACTTCGTCACCGACGGAATCGAGTCGGCCCTGGCGCGGGCGCGAGCGGCGGCGGCCGGCGGCGACGTCGCGATCCAGGGCGGCGCCACCACCGTCAACCAGTACCTCACCGCCGGCCTGATCGACGAACTCCGCCTGCACATCGCCCCGTTCACCCTCGGCGCCGGAACACGCCTCTTCGCGGGCGTCCCGCCCCTGAAGCTTCGGCAGACCGAGTCACGCGCCACCGGCCTGGTCACCCATGTGACCTATCGGGTGCTGTCCTGAGGCGATCCGGTGGCGTGACGCCTCCCGCCCGGTCGCGGGCGTTGAGGTAGGCGTCGAGTTCGGCCGCGCCGCTCAGCATCGAGCGGGCGCGGGTCGCCAGGCGGGCGTGCCAGTCGTCCAGCACGGAGCGCAGCGGCTCCAGGCCGCCGGCCGCGCGCACCTGCCTGAGGAGCGGCTCGATCTGCTCCAACAGGTGCCCTCCGCGACGGAGTTGATGGGTGAGCCGGGCGTCGCGCACGTCGGCGTCGGCGTAGACGCGATAGCCGGTCCGCGGGTCGCGGCGCGGCCGTACGAGACCGGCGCGCTCCCAGGCGCGCAGGGTCGCGGGCCGGATGCCGAGCCGGTGGGCCAGCGGCCCGATGAACGTGGCTCCGGGTGACGGCGAGGTCTCCGATGGGCCGGCCTCCGGTGGGCCGGCGGCTTCCAGGTCGCGCAGGGCGTTCTCGACGGTGTCGAGGGTGCGACGGTCGTCGAGGAGCTGTGCGTGGCTCTCGTCGACAAGACGGAACGCCTCCTTGGTCCCGCCCCCGTTCACGGCCCGCATGATCGCCGCTGCCGTCCCGTGTCCGTGCCCGGGGACGAGGGCGAGGAACGCGTCCAGGGCGCGGACGTGCAAGGGGGAGTAGGTGCGGTACCCGTGGGGTGTGCGCTCGGCGGCGGGAAGGATGCCCGCCTCCTCGTAGTTCCGGACCGCCTGGGTGGACAGACCGTGCCGACGGGCCAGGTCGATCGGCCTCAGCGCATCGGTTTGAAGGTTCTGTCCCATGAACCCAAGGTACAGCGGTCCTCTAGCACTCAAAGTCTCAATCGAGCCTTCAACGATAGCTTCGAAGGTATGGCTACTGGTATCAAGGACACCACGCGGGCCGTCGACGCGGCTGGCCTCATCCGACTGCTCCGCGCCCGACCCCGACTGCTCGCGCTGGGCGAGCCCACGCACGGCGACGGCACCCTGCTGACCCTGCGCAACGATCTCTTCCGCCAGCTCGTGCAGGAGGAGGGCTACCGGACCATCGCGATCGAGAGTGACTGCCTGCGCGCGGCGACCGTGGACGACTACGTCACCTCGGGCACGGGCAGCCTCGACGAGGCCATGGAGCGCGGGTTCGGCCACGGCTGGGGCGCCTGGGCGGGCAACCGTGAACTCGTCTCATGGATGCGGGAGTTCAACGAGGGCCGCCCCGCCTCCGACCGACTGCGCTTCGCCGGGTTCGACGGCCCCCTGGAGATCACCGCCGCCGAGAGCCCCCGGCAGTCGCTCACCCTCCTCCACCGCTACCTCGCCGCCCACGTGGACGCGGACCTCCTGCCCTGCACCACCGACACCCTCGACCGCCTGATCGGCCCCGACGACCGCTGGACCGAGCCCGCCGCGATGAGGCACCCCGAACGTTCCGTGGGACGCACCCCAGAGGCCCGGGAACTGCGCCTGCTCGCTGACGAGTTGAAGGAGCTGCTCGACGAGCTGACCCCGCACCTGCTCACCGCCGCCCCGCGCGCCCACTGGCACCGGGCCCGCCTCCACGCCCGCACCGCCACGGGCCTGTTGCGCTACCACCACTGGATGGCCGACGGCTCACCCGCCCGTATGACCCGGCTGCTCGGGGTGCGCGACCGGATGATGGCCGGGAACCTCCTCGCGCTGGCCGAGCGCGGCCCGGTTCTCGTCCACGCCCACAACGCGCACCTCCAGCGCTGGCGGAGCGACATGCGGACGGACATGGGCCCGGTGCGGTGGTGGAGCGCCGGGGCGCTGGTCGGAGCCCGCCTCGGCGCGGAGTACGCGCACGTCGCGACCGGGCTCGGAACCATCCGGCACCAGGGGGTGGACACCCCGCCGCCGGACACCCTGGAAGGGCACCTGTACGCCCTGTCCGAGGACCGCCTGCTCCTCGATCCGCCCGGCCTGGCCGCCGCCCTCTCGGACGCGTCGCCCGAACCCCGCACCTCCCCCTGGTTCGGCTACGCCCCGCTGGACCCGTGCCACTTGAGGGACGTCGACGCCCTGGTGTTCGTCCGGGACGTGGTCGAGAACTGAGGGGCGGGGCCCTCGGCGGCGCCGCCCGGTTTCAGGGTCCGGGCCGGTCCGCGGGTCAGCTGAAAGCGCGCTGTGGCCGTGGTGAAAGCCGGCCGCCGCAAGCTCTGCGTCACAAGGAAAGCGACGCCGCCCCCCGGACCGGGGGACGGCGCCCGACGCAGAGGGAGTACCCCATCATGACCGTCACCCTGACCGACCAGGCGAAGAACACCCTGCGCACCGCCGCCTACGGCGCCGTCTCCCTGATGGCCGCCGCCGACGTCGCCGGTTCGCCGCACAAGGCCGCCACGCAGGGCTCGATCGCCCTCGCCTCGGCGACCGGCCCGGTCGGGCACGTACTCGCCGAGAAGTCGAGGATCGAGGACCTCGGCGGCCGTTCCGTGGCCGAACTCGCCGACCGGGTGCTGCCCGCCCTGACCGAGGCGATGAGCCTGCTGACGAAGCAGGACCCGGCGGAGGCCGGCGACTTCCGCACCTCCGTCCTGGTCGCGGTCGAGGCCGCCGCCCACGCGGGCAAGGGCGAGCCCGGCCCTGTCCTCGCGGACATGACCCGCAAGATCACCGGCGCCCTCGACGCCGCTTGACGGGACACCGGGGACGGGGATTCCTCGCCCCGCCCCCGAAGGAACCGGACCCGGCGGCGTGGTCACCGACCGCGCCACCGGGTCCTGCCCCGCCGGGTCCTGCCTCGTCGCCCTGCCCGTCGGTTCCTATCCCGCGCGGCGCGCCCCGGGCCCCGGTCGTACCGAGACCTCCCGGGGCGCGAGGGCCGCGTGTTCCTCGGCGCACTCGACGACGACCCTGACCTGCCCGCCGCAGTCGGTGTGGCGTACGTCCAGGACCGGGCCCTCGGGGTCCGCGGCGTGCGTCTCGCCCCACTGACGGAGGGCGATGAGGACGGGCCACAGGTCCCAGCCCTTGCGGGTGAGCCGGTACTCGTTCCGGGAGCGGCTGCCGGGCTCCCGGTAGGGCACCGTCGTCAGGACACCGGACGCGGTCAGCTTGCGGAGCCGGTCGCTCAGCACCGCCTCCGAGAGTCCGATGTGGCGGTGGAACTCGTCGAACCGCCGTACGCCGTTGACCGCGTCGCGCAGGATCAGCAGCGTCCACTTCTCGCCGACCAGGTCGAGCGTGCGCTGGACGGGACAGTTCTCCGTGCTGATCTCAAGCCACTCCATACCCCCATGCTAGGGCGCTGGCTTTTTCTTTGACAGTCAGCCGCACGGCCAGCTAGCTTCGATCGGAGAAGCCAGCGGGGAGGAACGCGGAACCATGGGACGGACACGTACGTACGAGTGGGAAGACCCCTCGATCACCGCCACCGCCGTGGGGAGTGCCTCGGGCCTCGACCTGCTGCGGGAGATGCTCGCGGGCCGGCTGCCCGTACCGCCCATCGCGGCCACGCTCGACTTCACCCTCGACGAGGTGGACGAGGGCAGGGCCGTCTTCTCGATGACCCCGGGCGAGGAGCACTACAACCCGATCGGCAGCGTCCACGGCGGTGTCTACGCCACCCTGCTCGACTCCGCGGCGGGATGCGCCGTGCAGTCCACCCTGCCGCCGGGCATGGGCTACACCTCGCTCGACCTCACCGTGAAGTTCCTCAAGCGGATCACCTCCGACACCGGCAGGGTCCGGGCCGTCGGAACCGTCGTCAGCCGGGGGCGCCAGACCGCGTTCGCCGAGGCCCGGCTCCTCGACGGGCGCGACCGCCTGCTGGCCCATGCCACCAGCAGCTGCATGATCTTCCCGGTGCCCGCCTCGAAGCCCTGAGCGGCCGGGGTCACGTCGTTCGACGCGCGGGTGACGCCGTTCACCTGAAATCGCGCACGGTCGAATGGATCTCCGTAAAGGGTATTTGCTCTGTTCAGGCGTGTTTGCCAAGTTTTTCGCGCACCATGAATCAGTCATGACCGTGAACCCGCCCTCCGAGTCCCGCCGCACGGCGGTGCCGAGGGCGGGTTTTCTCATGGAGTCCCGCCGCAGCCGTCAGCAGGCGTGTCACTCGCGGGCGAGGGCCGGTCGGACCCATCCCGGGTCGCGCTCGCCACCGGATCCCGTCCGCGTCGTTACCCCTGCTGATTCCCCGCGTATTTCGGAGACCGTATGAACGCGCTGCGCATCGATGTCGTCCACCCTCGTGAGCTCCGCCCCAGGGACCTCGACCAGTGGAACGAACTGCGGACGGCGACCGCCGTCGAGGCCAACCCCTTCATGGCCGCGGAGTTCACCCAGGCCATGGGCCGGGTGCGGCCCGACACCCAGGTCGCGACGGTGCGCCGCAAGGGGGAGGCCGTCGGTTTCTTCCCCTACCAGCGAGGCCGATGGGGGCACGGGCGGGCGGTCGGTCTCGGAGTCTCCGACTGCCAGGGCGCGGTGCTGTGCCCCGACACCGAACTGGACGCCATGCACCTGATGCGGGCCTGCTCCTTGCACGCCTGGGAGTTCAACCACCTGGAGAGCGGACAGAGCCTCTTCCTGCCGTACGCGACGGGCCGGTTCGCCTCACCGGTCATCGATCTGACGGACGGATTCGCGTCGTACGAGAACCATCTGCGCACCCACTCGCGCAGCTTCCTGAAGGCCGCGCGCGCCCAGGAGCGCCGCATGACCCGGCAACTCGGGCCGCTGCGCTTCGTCTTCGACGATCACAACCCCGACGCCCTGCGCGCCCTGCTGGAGTGGAAGTCCGCCCAGTACCGGCGCACCGGACGGCGCGACCCGCTGGCCCAGCCCTGGATCACCGAGCTGATCGATCTTCTGGGGGCCACCCGTTCCCCGGCCTGCTCGGGCACCCTCTCCGTGCTCTACGCGGCGGACCGCCCGGTCGCCGCCCACTTCGGGCTCCGCTCCCGCACGGTCTTCTCCTGCTGGTTCCCCTCCTACGACCGGGCCGTGGCCGCCTTCTCCCCGGGCCGTGTGCTCTACCTGCGCATGATCGAGGCCGCCGCCGAGGCGGGCATCGGCCTCTTCGACTTCGGCCGGGGCGACGCCGCGTACAAGAACTCCTTCAAGACCGGGGACCTCCTGGTCCACGAGGGGGCACTGCGCACCACCGGCCCCCGGGCCGCCCTGCACTGGATCCGCCGCGAGCCGAACCGTGCCGCGCACCGCTTCGTACGGGACCACCCCGCGCTGAGGAAGGCGGCCCTGCGGACCGTCGATTCGTTCGGAAAACTGCGGGAACGTTGCCTGACGCGGCACTAGCGTGACTCGGGGCCGGCTGCGAAGGTACCCGGCCCCGAGTCGGTCCTATGGCCGGAACTCGCATCCCGTTCCGGGCCGGACGACCTGGGGTCCAGTGCCTTGTCACTGCGGTGAGTGCGCCTGTATAACGTTGTAAAATTTGCGGGGACCCGGCGCACGGCCCATGCCGGCGATCCCGTAACCGCACCGGCCGCACTGGCCCGGACGCTGGGAAGGGAATGCCGTGCGGGTCAGCCTCAAGGACGTCGCCGCGCACGCGGGGGTCTCCATCAAGACCGTCTCCAACGTGGTGAACAACTATCAGCACGTCACGCCGGCCATGCGGGAGCGCGTCCAGCGGTCCATCGACGCGCTCGGCTACCGGCCCAACCTCGCCGCCCGGCACCTGCGCAAGGGGCGCACCGGGATCATCGCGCTCGCCCTGCCCGAACTCGGCAACCCCTACTTCGCCGAACTCGCCGCCGCCGTCATAGACACCGCCGCCGCGCACGACTACATCGTGCTCCTGGACCACACCGGCGGCCGGCGCGAACAGGAGATCCTGGTCAGCCAGGGCTTCCGGGCCAGGGTCATCGACGGGCTCATCCTCAGCCCCATCGAGCTGGAGACCGAGGACCTGCGCGACCAGACCGAGAACGTCCCGCTGGTGCTGCTCGGCGAGCGGGACTACGACCTGCCCTACGACCACATCGCCATCGACAACGTGGCCGCGGCGCGCGCGGCGGTCCGGCACCTCGTCGCCCTGGGGCGGCGGGAGGTGGCGTTCATCGGCGCGCGCCGCGGGCGCAGCGAGCCCGCCCAACTACGGGTGCGGGGCTGGCAGGAGGAACTCGTCGCGGCCGGACTCCCCTCCGACGAGGGGCTGGTGGCCGCCACCGACGGCTGGGGCCACGCGGACGGCGCCGCGGCCATGGCCCGCATCCTGGAGTCGGGGCGCCGCCCGGACGCGGTCTTCGCCTACAACGACCCCATGGCCATCGGCGCGATGAGGGTGCTCCACGAACGCGGGCTCAGGGTGCCCGAGGACGTCGCTGTCGTCGGCTTCGACGACGTGGTGGAGGGGCGCTTCGGCGCGGTGACGCTGACCTCCGTGTCGCCCGACAAGGAAGCCATCGGCAGGCTCGCCGTCGAGTCCGTGCTGGCCCGGCTCGGCGGCGGGGAACCGCCGGAGCCGCGACGCGTGTGGGCCGACTACCGCCTGGTGGAGCGGGAGAGCACGCTGGGGCGAGCGGCACCGGGCCGGGAGCCGCGGGACTGAACCGGGCGGGACGCGTTCGCGAGGATTCCGACGTCGGAGGGTGAGCGACCCCTTTCGGCGCGCTGTGAGGGCTTCAACTCCCTCTTTCTGGACCGGTTTTGTCATGGCGCCCCTATATCGCCGACGGCCAGGCTTCCCGCATACGCCCTTGCGTCGGCGTGAACGACCTTGCGCCTTCGACGTGTCCGGACTCGTTCGGCGTAACAGGCATGCCCAAAGCGGACGTTGGCCCATGCGCCGGTCCGTGCCTCTCGACTGAGTCCTGTGCACAGGGGCTTTACAGCATCCTTCCAACGATGTAAAAACCTCTGTGCGGCGGGCCGAACGACCGTTCCCGCCGGGGGAGAAGCGCCACCCTGCTCGACTTCAACTCGGTTCAACGCACGGCTTCTTGCTCGGACTCCTGCTAGTTCACCACCTCCCCAGTTCCCTTTCAGCGTCGCCCGGATCGGGGTCACCATGCAGCGCAGCACTCACCGTCGTCGTCTCCTCGCCCGTCCTGTGGTCGTCTCCCTGGCCGCCGCGGTGGTCCTGACCGCCACCTCCTGCACGAAGTCGGAGGACGACGCGTCGAGCGACCCGGCGTCCTCCGCTGCCGCGGCGGGCGCCGAACAGAAGGTCGCCTCGCCCGCCCCGGGCGGCCAGACCTGCACCGTCGACGCCTACGGTGCCGAGAAGATCGACCTCAAGAACGCCACCGTCGGCTTCTCCCAGTCGGAGAAGGAGGCCAACCCGTTCCGCATCGCCGAGACGCAGTCCATCAAGGACGAGGCCGGCAAGCGCGGCGTCAAGCTCCTCACGGCCAACGCGCAGTCTCAGTTCTCCAAGCAGATCAGCGATGTCCAGGACCTGCTGGCCAAGGGCGCCGACCTGCTCATCATCGCCCCGCTGAACTCCGACGGCTGGGACCCGGTCCTCCAGGCCGCGGCCGCCAAGAAGGTCCCCATCGTCACCATCGACCGCAAGATCAACGCCACGGCCTGCGAGGACTACGTCTCCTTCATCGCCTCCGACTTCGTCGAGCAGGGCCGCCGGGCCGCCGACCGGATGACCGAGGCGACCGGCGGCAAGGGCGAGGTGGCGATCCTGCTCGGAGCGGCCGGCAACAACGTCACCACCGAGCGCACCAAGGGCTTCAAGGACCGGATCGCCGAGAAGGCCCCGGACCTGAAGGTCGTGTTCGAGCAGACCGGTGACTTCGCCCGCGAGAAGGGCCAGCAGGTCACCGAACAGCTCATCCAGTCCAAGCCCGGGATCAAGGGCATCTACGCCGAGAACGACGAGATGGGCCTCGGTGCCGTCGCCGCGCTGAAGGGCGCGGGCAAGAAGGCGGGCGACGTCAAGATCGTCACGGTGGACGGTACCCGCAACGCCGTCCAGGGCATCGTGGACGGCTGGATCAGCGGCGTCATCGAGTCCAACCCGCGGTTCGGGCCGCTGGCCTTCCAGACCCTGGACACCTTCACCCAGGGTGAGGAAGTCGCGCAGGACATCGTTATCGAGGACGGCGCCTACGACGAGGCCAACGCGAAGAGCGACATCGGCAAGGCGTACTGATCCGCCCGGGGGCCCGGTCCGCCGGGCCCCCTCCGCCCCGCGCAATCCCTTCCTCGCACCCTGGAGGCACAGGTGGCACCCCCCGCCGAAGTCCTCGCCGTCCGCGGACTGAGCAAGTCCTTCCCCGGCGTCCGGGCCCTGGACGACGTGGACCTCACCCTGCACGCCGGTGAGGTCCACGCCCTGATCGGCGAGAACGGCGCCGGCAAGTCGACCCTGATCAAACTCCTGACCGGCGTGTACCGGCCCGACGCCGGCGAGATCCGCTTCCAGGGACGCGAAGTCTCCTTCGCCACCCCGCTGGAGGCGCAGAAGGCCGGGATCTCCACCATCTACCAGGAGGTCAACCTCATCCCGCTGCTCAGCGTCGCCCGCAACCTGTTCCTGGGCCGCGAGCCGCGCAACCGGTTCGGCGTGCTGGACATGGGCCGGATGAACCGGGAGGCCGAGGAGACCCTGCGCGGCTACGGCGTCCGCGTGGACGTCCGCAGACCTCTGCGCAGCCTGGGCGTCGGCGCCCAGCAGATGGTGGCCCTGGCCCGCGCCGTCGCCACCGACGCCCGGATCGTGGTCATGGACGAACCGACCTCCTCGCTCGAACCCCGCGAGGTGGAGACCCTGTTCAGCGTCATCAGGGGCCTGCGCGACGCGGGGATCGCCGTCGTCTACGTCAGCCACCGCCTGGACGAGCTGTACGCGGTGTGCGACACCGTCACCGTGCTGCGGGACGGCCGTCGCGTCCACCACGGCGAACTGGCCCGCCTCGACCGGCTCGCGCTGGTGTCGACCATGCTCGGCCGCGACCTCGGCGAGGTCCGCGCGGAGGGCCTGACCAAGTTCACCGGCGACCACGGCGCCCAGGACGGCGAACCAGTGCTCCAGGCACAGAATTTGACGGTCGCTCAGCACCTGCACGGCGTGTCGGTCAGCATCCGGCCCGGGGAGGTCGTCGGACTCGGCGGCCTGCTCGGCTCCGGCCGCACCGAGACGGCGAAGGCCATCGCCGGTGCCCTGCCGCCCCGTACGGGCAGCGTCGTCGTCGCCGGGGTGCCGCTGCGCGCGGGCTCCACGCCGGCCGCGATCCGGGCCGGCATCAGCCTGCTGCCCGAGGACCGCAAGAGCGAGGGCATCGTGCCGGGCCTGTCGGTGCGCGAGAACATCGCCCTCGCCGTACTGCCCCGGCTGTCCCGCTTCGGCATGGTCTCCGAGTCCAAGGTGGACGCGGTCGTCGACACCTTCGTCCAGCGGCTGCGCATCAAGGCGTCCTCGCCGCACCAGAAGGTAGGCGAACTCTCCGGCGGCAACCAGCAGAAGGTGCTGCTGGCCCGCTGGCTCGCGATGAACCCCAAGGTGCTCCTGCTCGACGAACCCACCCGGGGCATCGACGTGGGCGCCAAGGCCGAGGTGCAAAAACTCGTCGACGAACTGGCCGCCGACGGCCTCGGCGTCCTGCTCATCTCCTCCGACCTGGAGGAACTCATCGAAGGGTCCGACCGCGTGGTCGTGCTGAAGGACGGCGCCGTCGTCGGCGAGTTGAGCGGCGACGACGTCACCGAGGAGAAGCTGATGCGGACCATCGCCGGCGGCGACCCCGCGCGGGACGCCACCGAGGAGGCCGCCACCCATGGCTGAAGCCGCCCTGCGGACCGTCCCGTTGGACAAGGACCGCCTGCTGCACTGGCTCCAGGCGTACGGCGTCTACGCGGGCGTCGCCGTGCTGATGGTCGTCAACGTCCTGATCACCCCGCACTTCCTGACCGCCGAGAACTTCCGCACCCAGGCCGTCCAGGTCGCCCCGGTCATCATCGTCGCCCTCGGCATGGCCCTGGTCATCGGCACCGAGGGCGTCGACCTGTCCGTCGGCGCCGTGATGGCGCTGGCCGCCTCCGTCACCGCCCTCTACCTCGGCTACGGCCTGCTGCCCGCCCTGCTCGCGGTCGCCCTGTTCGCCGCCGCTGTCGGACTGGCCAACGGAGCGCTGGTGGCGCTGATCGGCGTCCAGCCCATCGTCGCCACCCTGGCGCTCATGGTCGGCGGCCGGGGACTGGCCCTGGTGCTGCTCCCGCAGCTGGAGGACCTGCGCAACCCGTCCCTGGCCTCCCTCGGCTCGGGCGACGTCCTGGGCTTCCCCTACCTGATCCTGATCGCCACGGCCCTGGCCCTGCTGGTCGCGTTCGTGGTGCGCCGCACCACCTTCGGACGCCGGCTCCTGGCGATCGGCGACAGCCGCCCCGCCGCCCAGCTCGCCGGACTCCCCGTACGCCGCGTCCTGATCATCGTCTACGTCGTCAGCGCGCTGCTCGCCGCCGTCGCCGGCGTGCTGGCCACCGCACGCCTCCAGGCCAGCGACCCGACCTCACTGGGCAACCTGATGGAACTCTCCGCCATCACCGCGGTGGTGGTCGGCGGCACCCCGCTGACCGGCGGCCGCGTCAACATCGCCGGAACCGTGGCCGGAGCCGTACTGATCCAGCTCCTGACCGCCACGCTCATCAAGCACGACCTGCCGCCGTCGTGGACACAGATCGCGCAGGCCGTGGTGATCGTCGCCGCGGTCTACGCGGCCCGGGGACGAGGGAAGCGATGACCGCCACCAAGACGGACACACCCATGACCATCCCGAACGCCGCACAGCGGGCGCAGGACACCGGGCCGAAGGGTTCCGCCCGCTCCGAGCGGCTGACCGCGCTGGTCCAGCAGCACGGCGCGCTGGCCGTCCTGGTCCTGGTCTCGCTGGTGGCGTCGTTCTCCTTCGACTCCTTCGCCACGACCGACAACTTCACCAACATGGCGACCAGTTCGGCCTTCCTGGCGATTGTCGCCCTCGGTATGACCTTCGTCATCATCACCGGCGGCATCGACCTCTCCGTCGGCTCGCTCTTCGCCCTCGGCGGAGTCCTCGCCGCCTGGGGATCACGGCACGGCACCCTGGTCGCCCTCCTGCTGCCGCTCGCCGTGTGCGGGCTCATCGGCGTCGTCAACGGGCTGCTCGTCGCCCGCTCCCGGCTCGCCCCCTTCATCGTCACCCTCGCCGCGATGCTGGGGGCGCGCGGCCTGATGCTGGCGCTGACCGACGAGGGCGCCGACACCTACCTCATCGGCAAGGGCTCCTTCCTCGCCGAACTGGGCCAGGGCACCACCCTCGGCCTCGGCAACCCGGTGTGGATCACGCTGGCCCTGTTCGCGGCGGGCGCCCTCGTCCTGCGCCGGACCCGCTTCGGACAGCACGTGTACGCCGTCGGCGGCAACGAGGACGCGGCGGCCCTGATGGGCGCCCCCGTGGCCCGGACCAAGATCCTCGTCTACGCCCTGTCCGCACTGCTCGCCGGACTGGCCGGAGCGCTCAACGCGGCCTGGCTGGCGTCCGGCGTGACCATCCTCGGCAACGGCATGGAGCTGGAGGCCATCTCCGCCGTCGTCATCGGCGGCACCCTGCTCACCGGCGGACTCGGCTTCGTCAGCGGCTCACTCGTCGGGGTGCTGCTCCTGAAGGTCATCCAGAACGTCATCAACCAGATCGGCTCCCTCGACTCCTCCTACCAACAGGTCGTCAGCGGAGCCTTCCTGGCCGTCGTCGTCATCGCCCAGACCTGGCTGGGCCGCAGACGGCAACTGATGTGACAGACCCCGGACACGGCGGCAGGGCCCCACGGCCCCGCCGCCGCTGCCGGTTCCAGGCGGTCGGACGCTCGCGCGACGGCCGCCTTTCGCACGCGCACGTCTCCCACTCCACAACCCAAGGAGTCACGATGCGTCGAGTACCCGCACGCGGTGGGCCGTTGGACTGGCTCAGACGGCCGGCCCGTCGCGCGGCCACCGCACTGGCCGCGCTCGCCCTGTTCGCCGGGACGGCACTGACGGCCACCGGCACCGCGGCCGCCGCCCCGCAGGCGTGGACGCCCAAGCCCTCGCCGATGACCACCCCCTGGACCGGCCAGGTCCCCGTCGACACCCCGCTGCCGGAGTACCCCCGCCCGCAGCTGACCCGCCCCGACTGGGCCAACCTCAACGGCATCTGGGACTTCGCGATCACCTCCGCCGACGCTGGCCAGCCCGCCTCCTTCACCGAGCAGATCCGGGTGCCGTTCGTCGCGGAGTCCGCGCTCTCCGGCATCCAGCGCCGGATCACCCAGAACGACAAGCTCTGGTATAAGCGCACGTTCACCGTCCCCGCGGGCTGGAACGGACGCCGCGTCCAGCTGAACTTCGGCGCCAGTGACTGGCGTACCACGGTGTGGGTCAACGGGCGGCAGGCCGGAGCCGCGCACAGCGGCGGCTTCGACGCCTTCTCCCACGACATCACCGACCTGCTGAACGGCGGCACCAACACCCTGGTCGTCTCGGTCTGGGACCCGACCGAGACCGGCGGCCAGGCCGTCGGCAAGCAGCGCATCCGCGATGTCGCCCCGCACCCCGGCGGCGGCATCTTCTACACCGCAGCCTCGGGCATCTGGCAGACGGTGTGGCTGGAGCCGACGGCGGCCGCCCGCGTCGCCCGGCTCGACATGGTCCCGGATCCGGTCAACGGCCGGCTGAAGGTCACCGTCCGCGGCACCGGGACCAGCGGTCACCAGGCCCGCGTCACGGTCTCCTCGGGCGGTACCACGGTCGGCACGGCCACGGGAGCGGTCGGCGCCGAGTTCACGGTGCCCGTGCCGAGTCCGCGCCTGTGGACCCCCGACGACCCGTTCCTCTACGACATCAAGGTCGACCTGCTCTCCGGTACCACCGTCGTCGACTCCGTCGGCAGCTACACCGGCATGCGCACCATCGGCCTCGCCAGCGTCGGAGGCCACCAACGACCGGTCCTCAACGGCAAGTTCGTCTTCCAGACCGGCACCCTAGACCAGGGCTACTGGCCCGACGGCATCTACACCGCGCCCACCGACGCGGCGCTCCGGTACGACCTCCAGAAGCACAAGGACCTGGGCTTCAACATGGTCCGCAAGCACATCAAGGTGGAGCCGCAACGCTGGTTCTACTGGGCCGACCGGCTCGGTCTGCTGGTCTGGCAGGACATGCCGTCGATGGACCTGCGCACCCCGGACAGCGGCGCCCGCGTCCAGTGGGAGGCCGAGTACGACCGCGTCATCGACCAGCACCGCAGCTCGCCCTCCCTGGTGGTGTGGGTCAACCAGAACGAGGGCTGGGGACAGTACGACCAGGCCCGCATCGCCGACAAGGTCAAGGCGTACGACCCGTCCCGGCTGGTCGACAACATGAGCGGCGTCAACTGCTGCGGCTCCGTCGACGGCGGCAACGGCGACCTCGTCGACGACCATGTCTACGTGGGCCCGGGCACCACCGTGCCCAGTGCGACCCGAGCCGCCGTGCTGGGCGAGTTCGGCGGGCTGGGGCTGAAGGTCCCGGGCCACGAGTGGTACCCCGGCGGCGGCTTCAGCTACGAGGACCAGGCGAGCACCGCCCACCTCAACAACCGGTTCGTCGGCCTGCTGGACGCCATCCGGCAGGTACGGATGCCACGGGGGCTGTCCGCGTCCGTCTACACCGAGATCACCGACGTGGAGAACGAGGCCAACGGACTGCTCACCTACGACCGTCAGGTGGTCAAGGTCGACGAGGCCAGGGTACGGGCCGCCAACCGGGCCCTGATCGACGCGTCCCGGGGCACCACCACCCCGATCACCCTGCCCACCGGCCTCAAGTCCCTGCGCGTCACCACACCCGGCTACACCGACCGCTACGTCCGCCACCGGGACGGCGCCGTCTTCACCGAGGTCGTCGGCGCCGGCGGTGACGCCCTGCTGAAGAACGACGCCACCTGGCGAATAGTCCCCGGCCTGGCCAACAACACCTGCTACAGCTTCGAGTCCCGCAACTACCCCGGCCAGTACCTCCGCCACCGCGAGTACCGCGTCTACAAGGAGGCCGGCACGGGCGACCTGTTCCGCGCCGACGCCACCTTCTGTCCGGTGCCGGGCGCCAACGGGGGAGTGAGACTGTCCGCCTACAACTTCCCCGAGCAGTATCTGCGCCACTACAACGCCGAGTTGTGGCTGGCGACCCCGGGCGGTTCGCACACCTACGACAGCCCCGCCCTGTTCGCCGAGGACACGACCTGGTCGGTGGAGGCGCCCTGGGCTCCGTAGAGCGCGGGCGGCCCCCATGACAGCGGTCCCTGTGCCGGGAGCGAACTCCCGGCACAGGGACCGTACTCGTGTCCGCCGCCGGTCAGGGCTTCTCGGCGGTGTGGAGCGCGGCCACCTCCTCGTCGGTGAGGGCCTTGTCGACGGCGTGGACCTCGTCCACCGCGCCGTTCCAGAAGTCGACGTTCGCACCGTCCCAGTGGGCCCGGCCCACGGTCAGCGGGCCGGTGCTCGCGAGGGCGGCTCCGCCGGTGGCGGTCGCCGCGAGCCGACCGTCGACGTACAGCCGGATCGTGTTGTCGGTGGCGTCCCGGACCCCGGTGAGGTGGTACCAGCGGCCCGTCTCCGCCGTGACGGCGACCTGGGCGCGGCGCTCGCCGGGGGTGCTGAAGGCGAAGGTGCCGTGTCCGTACTGGAGATAGAAGGAGTTGGCCGTGGCGCGGGAGTCCTGGCTGACCGCGGTGGCGTAGTTCCCGGGCAGTTGGTCCAGGCGGACCCAGGCGGCCACCGAGTAGCTGCCCGAGGTGTCCAGGACGGGTCCGGCGGTCTCGGCGTACTGCTTCTGACCGTCGAACTTCAGCGCGGTGCCGCTGACGCCGGGAATCCAGGTGGCGCCCTCGCGCACGGTGAGCGGCCGGTCCCCGGGTCCCTGGTCCCGGGCGGTGGTGCCGCTGCCCTCGTCCAGCTTCCAGCGGCCGCCACCGGTCAGGGGCTGCGATCCGGCGGCGGCGCCCGCCGCGATCACCTTGAGGTTGATCTCACGGACCCTGGCCGGGTCCACCTTGATCTCCCGACGGTCGTACGTGTACAGGCCGTTGAGCTCGTTCTCCAGATCGGTGATCTGGGTGTACACCGAGCCGGACAGCTCGGCGCCGGCCTGGGCGAGGTAGTACCGCTCGGTGTTCTCGACGTACTTGCGGGTCAGTTCCTCCTTGGTGGTGACACCGCTGTAGATCACGGTCGGCGCGCCGGGCCACATGTGCCCCGGGGCGCGGAGGGTGAACCCGCCGTGCTCACCGTCCATGGCGGCCCGCTTCTCGTCCGGGAAGGCGGGGTCGGTGTTGTTGTAGTCGTGGTGGTCGATGATGTCGCCCTTGCCGGAATCGCCTTTGGAGTTGCAGCAGTTGACCCCGCTGTGGGCGTTGACGACCCGGGAGGGGTCGGCCGCCCGCACGGCCTCGGTGATCCGGCCGGTCTCCTCGCGGTTCCACTCGCCCCAGCCCTCGTTGAAGACGATCCAGCCGATGACGGAGGGCGAGTTGTGGTGCTGCCGCATCATCTCCCGGCCCTGGTCGACGAAGGCCTTCTGGCCGGTCTCGTCGGTGAGGTTGCCGGAGACGAAGTCCTGCCAGACCAGCAGGCCCAGTTTGTCGGCGTGGTAGAACCAGCGGGCCGGCTCCACCTTGATGTGTTTGCGGACCGCGTTGAAGCCGAGCTTCTTGTGCGCCTTGAGGTCAAAGGCGAGGGCGTCGTCGGTCGGCGCGGTGTAGAGGCCGTCCGGCCAGAAGCCCTGGTCCAGGGTGGCCAGTGAGTAGATCGGTTCGCCGTTGAGGACGAGCTTGTTGAAGCCGCCGACCTTCTCGATGCCGACCTCGCGCATGCCGAAGTAGCTGTCGACGCGGTCGGTGGACCGGCCGTCGGTGAGGGTGACGTCGAGGTCGTAGAGGTAGGGGTCGTCCGGGCTCCACAGGTGCTGCCGGGCCACGGGCAGGGTCAGTGTCCCGTCGGCCGGACCGCTCACCCGGCCGACGACCTTGCCGCGGGCGTCGCGGGCCACGGCCTCGACGCGGGCCGCGGGTGAGGCCTCGGACGAGTCGACGGTCACCGCGAGGGTGCCGGTGTCGATGTCCGGGGTGGTGACTACGTTGTCAATGGACGCGGCGGCGACCGGTTCCATCCACACGGTCTGCCAGATGCCGGAGGTCTGGGTGTAGAAGATGCCGCCCGGGTTCGTCGACTGCTTGCCCATGGGCTGGTTGGCGCCGCCGGTGTCGGTGACCGCGACGACGATCTCCTGCGGGCCGCTGCCCTTGAGCGCGTCCGTGATGTCGGCGCTGAAGGCGTTGTAGCCGCCGATGTGTTCGGCGACCTTCGTGCCGTTGACGTACACCCGGGCCCGGTAGTCCACGGCGCCGAAGTTGAGCTTGAGGCGGTTGGCGCGGTCGCCGGTGCCCACCTTCCAGCCCTTGGGCACCTCGACGAGCCTGCGGTAGAACATGTGGTCCTCGTGCCGCTCCAGACCCGACAGCTGGGACTCGACCGGGTAGGGGACGGTGATCCTCTCGTCGAGGTCCTTGCCGAACACCGGTTCCTCGCCCGCCTCGGCGGCGCCGAACTGCCAGGGTCCGTTGAGGTTCTTCCACTGGGAGCGCACCTGCTGCGGCCGCGGGTACTCCGGCAGCGGGTGCTTCTTGTCGACCTTGTCGCCCCAGGGGGTGGTGAGACGGTGGGCCGAGGCGTTCTCCGCGTAGCGGATGAGCTTCGGCACGGGCTCGCCGCCGACGGTCAGTCCGCCTTCGCCGTCGTAGGAGACCCTGACCAGCTGGTTCTTCTGGATCGGCTCGGCGAGCGTGACGAGCGCCGAACGGGCGTCGCCGGGGTACTGCCGGACCGACGCGATGGGCATCGCGGTGGTGTCCGCCTCCGCCTTGAGGTGGTCCTTGACCGCCCGGAGACCGCCGACCCCGCCGTCGAAGCGCAGGCGCAGCCGCTTGCCGTCCGCGGCCACGGACGGCTCGACCGGGTACACCTCGAAGTCGGACGGCGGGGTGAACGCCGACATCGGTACGAGC
Source organism: Streptomyces sp. NPDC048002 (assembly GCF_040653275.1). Taxonomy (NCBI): domain Bacteria; kingdom Bacillati; phylum Actinomycetota; class Actinomycetes; order Kitasatosporales; family Streptomycetaceae; genus Streptomyces; species Streptomyces sp. NPDC048002. Next base: position 82,672 of record NZ_JBEZNL010000026.1, read on the forward strand.
TGCTTGGGCAGGTCCGGCGTCGACCAGCGCAGGTACATGTTGGCGCCGCCGGTGTCCTGGAACATCTCCAGGCGGAAGTCGTGCTCCTCACCCGCGGTCAGCCGTACCGGGGTGCTCGTCTGCTCGCGGTCCCAGTCGCCCACCCAGTGGTCGATGACGGGTTCGCCGTCGATGTAGAGGCGGAAGCCGTTGTCGCCGATGGCGTGGAAGGTGTAGTCACCGGTGGCCGGCGCCGTGATGCGTCCGGTCCACCGTGCCGTGGTGTGTTCCGTTCGTCCCGTCAACTCCTCGAAGGTGCTGGTGAGTCCGGAGAAGTTGATCTGAGGGTCGAGGAGGGTGCCGCCGAGTTCGGCGAAGTCGCGGGCGCCGGGCGCCGACATGCCGAAGTACTCGCCCTTCAGTCCGTGCGTCTGCACGGCGGTCTGGGCGGCCGAGGGTGCTGAGGCGGCGGCCGGCAGCTCAGCGGCGGTGGCGGTGGGCATCAGTCCCATCGGGGGGAGGGTGAGAGCGGCCGCGGTGAGCAGCGCCCACCATCCGGCTCCGGGGCGGGTGCGGTGTCGTGTCATCGAACCTTTCCTCGTGCCGAGACCAGCGCCGGACGGGGACGGCCGGCGCGGTCTTTTCAACGTTGGAAATCCTGTGACAGCGGTATGACAGCACGGGCCCCGGGGGCTGTCCAGACCTCGCGCACCACTCCGTTGAGCGAACGTCACATGACGGTCCGTCAGTCCTTCTGAATGTGCGCCGATTTACTCGGGCGGTTCGTCAGACCGTCTCGGCGCTGATGTCGTCCGAGCGGGCCACGAAGCGGGCGGCACCGTCCCGCACCCGGTAGAGGAACGCGCCCGCGTCCTGGACCGTCTCGAAGAACCAGGAGTCGGCGTCGTAGCTCATCCTGCGGGTGATGCCCTGCCAGGGGCCGCGCAGCAGTACCGAACGGAGCGAGGAGCGCGGGTCGTCGCCCGCCCCGGCCAGACCGTGGGCGACGAAGCGGACGGCGTCGTAGGCCTCGGCGGCCCAGGGCGCCGGTGCCGTGCCGTACCGGTCGCGGTGGGCCGCCGTGAACGCCTTGACCCGGGGGTCGGCGACGGCGTCGGTGTACCCCGTGCCGATCCACCAGCCCTCCGCCTCCGCGAGGAAGCGCGCCCCGAGGACGTGCTCGTCGGCCACACAGGGGCCGCGGTAGCCCGCCTCCCGCAGGGCACGGGCGCACGAAGCGGCCCGGTCGGGATTGACCCCGGCGAACACCACCGCGTCGTCGTCCCGGTCCGCGATCCGCCGGGCCACCGTGTCGAAGTCCTCGTCCGCGGCGACCTCTTCCACGGTCGCGGCGCCGTCGAGCTTCTTGTGCACGACGATGATCCGGACGGTGCGGATGCTCTCCTCGGCGTCCTCGCGATCGTGGATCACGGTGGTGCGCCGAGGCTTCACCACCCGGTTCAGGTAGCGCAGGATCGCCGGCGGGCCCGCGGTCCTGGTCGACCGCATCAGCAGCGTCGTGGTCACATTGACGCTGTCCAGCTCGTTGGTGTCGGCCCGGGTGACCAGCTGGCCCAACTGCCCCCGCGTACACGCCTCCATCGCCGCGGGCGCGGTCGTGTTGGTACCGGCCCCGATCACGGCCAGCACCTTCTGATCGGCGGCGAGCCGGGCCGCCGAGGCCGCCGCCCCCTCGGCCGTACCCGCGTCGTCGGCCGTGCGCAGTACCAGGTCGAACGTACGGCGCTCGTCGGCGTTGTGCTCGCTCACCGCCAGCCGGGCCCCCCGCTCATGGGCCGTGAACACCTCGTCGGACCGGTCGCCGAGCAGGGCGACCACCCGGCGGGGCAGCGTGCCGCCGCCTGTCGCGCCCGTCGCCCCGGCGCGCCCCCAGCGCCACCAGCCGCCCACGCTCGCCGCACCGACGCCCAGGACGGCGCCGCCCGCCGCCAGCACCCTGCGCCGGGACGTCGCAGCGCGCTCCGCGGGACCCGCCACCGTGCCCAGGTCGCCGGCGAACGGCGGCCCGTCGGTCACGGTCAACTGCGGCACCGGCAGGTCCAGCACCCGCGCCGCCCGCACCGCCACCAGAGCGGGCACGCCCTCCGGCAGCCAGACCCGCTCCTCGAACCGGCCGAACAGAGAACGGAGTTCGCCGATCGTCGGGCGGTCGTCGGGATCCTTCGCCAGGCAGCGCCCCACGATCCCGGTGAGTTCGTCGGGGACGCCCGTCAGATCCGGCTCCTCGTGCACCGTCCGGTACAGGACACCGGCCGCCCCGCCCGTGCCGAACACCGGCCGCCCCGTGGCCGCGTGAGCCAGGACGCAGCCCAGTGAGAAGACGTCGCTGGGCGGCCCCACCGTGCGGCCGCGGGCCTGCTCGGGCGAGAGATAGCCGGGCGACCCGACGACCGACCCGTCCGTGGTGAGCGCCGTCACCCCGACCGCGCGGGCGATACCGAAGTCGATCAGCCGCGGGCCGTCGGAGGCCAGCAGGATGTTCGCCGGCTTCACGTCCCGGTGGACGAGCCCGCACGCGTGCACGCCCTCCAGCGACTCGGCCAGCGCCGCGCCCAGACAGCGCAGCTGCGCCGCCCGCCACGGACCGTGCACCGCCACCGCCTCCGCGAGCGAGGGGCCCGGCACGTACGCGGTGACCAGCCACGGGGAGCGGGCCTCGGCGTCGGCCGCCAGGACCGGCACCGTCCAGCGGGCGCGCAGCCGTGCCGCCAGCTCCGTCTCGCGGAGGAAGCGGGCCCGGAACCCGGGGTCGTCGGCGTGCTCGGAGCGGATCGACTTCAGCGCGCACCACGTGCCGTGCGGGGAGCGCGCCAGGTAGACCACGCCCATCCCGCCCGCGCCGAGCCGTGCCGCCAGCCGGTACTCGCTGATCATGGACGGGTCGGACGGCAGCAGCCGATCCATGCCGGGGACACCTCCTTCGGTCTGTCGGCCGGGCCTGGCGTCGCGGGGTGCCGCGGCGCCGGTTCGGCACCGGCGCGGGACGGTTCCGCCTCGGCCCTCAGCTCTCGGTGCCGTTCGCGGCCTGAAGCTCGGCGAGCGAGCCGAGTTGGCGGAACCGTCCGCCCCGCACCTCGTGCACATAGGTGCTGGTCATCCACTCGTCCCCGTCACTGGTGAACTCGTGGTAGTTGCCGAAGGAGTAAGTCCGGTCCATTCCCTGGTACTTGACCTTCGCCATCCGCTCGCCGAGTTCGGCCCGCGCGGGCCGGGAGCCGGACTTGGCGGGCACGGTGCGCGCGAACTCACCGAGCAGCAGACGCACCGAGTCGTACGCCTCCGCGGCGTGCGGTTCCGGCGCCGCCTTGTACCGGGCTCGCCAGGCGGCGGTGAAGTCCCGCGCCGCCTTGGTCCGCACCTGGGAGGGATCGGCCGCGGAGTCGACCGCGTACCAGCCCTCGCCCGCGGCACCCGTCAGACTCGGGAACTCCGAGCCGTACAGCAGGTGCTGCATCCATCGCGGCCCCTCGAACCCGGCCGAGGCCAGTTGCTTCGCCGCGGTGACGGTGTTCTCCAGCGGGCCGAGGTAGGCGAAGGCCGTCACGCCGGAGGCGAGCAGCTCCCGGATCGCCCCGGGGCCGTCGTCGGTGCCCTCGGCCACGACCCGGGGCACCACCTCGCCGCCCAGCGTGTCCCGCCACTGCCGTACGAGCAGCGACGCCTGGTCCTGGATGGTCGTGCCGCCGGCCCGGTCGAGCACCACGCCGAGGCGCCCGAGCTGCCCGCTGATCAGGGCGTGCAGGGCGATCCAGCCGCCGAGGGCGATGTGCGCCATGCCGGTCTGGAACGACGAGTTGGGCGAGGTGACGAAGTAGTCCTGCTGGCCGGTGCTGCTCGACACATGGGTCAGTCCGGCCTGCCCGTAGACCTGTGCCGCCGCCCGCATGGGCAGTTCGGCGACCGGTCCGAGCACGGCCACCACGTCACGGTCCGCCGTGAACCGGCGCGCCACGTCCTGTGCGCCGGCCGCGTCCCCGCGGTCGCTCAGCACCCGCACCTTCAGGTCGTAGGCGCGCTTCCGCTCGGCGTTGTGCTGGGCCACGGCGAGTTGTGCCGCGCGTTCGCTGACCCGGCTGACCGCCTCGGTCGAGTCGGAGACGTGCACGCCGAGGACGTACACCGGGCGGCCGGCGGTCTTCGGCGGGTCGTCCTCGTCGCCGTCGGCGAGCAGCGCGGCCACGCCTCCGCCGCCCGCGGCGAGCAGCAACGCCCCGCCGGCCAGCAGTAGTCGGCGCCGGCTCGGCCGACTGGCCGAGGCGTCCTCGGGTCCGCCGCGGGCCGTGGCGCCGGTGCCGGGGGTGTCGACCTCGGTGGGTTCGATGTCGGGCAGTGCGAGCCCCTCGGCGGAGCGCGCGGCGATCATGCGGGCGACCGCGTCGGGGAGGTGAACGGAGCTGTCCCAGTCCGCGAGTTGATGCTCGCGGCGCGAATCCGAGCCGTCCTCAGGGGGCGCAGTGGCCGCCGATGGCCCACTGCCGGAGACGGCGTCGCTCGGCACCGCGTCCTCGGACTCGGTGTGCCTCGACATGGCCTCGTCACCCAGCAGTTGGCGAAGTTCCGCCGCCGTGGGCCGGTCCGCGGGCTCCTTCGACAGGCAGCGGGCGACCAGTTCCCGGGAGCCGTCCGCGATGCCGTCGAGTTCGGGCTCGTCATGGACGGTCCGGTACAGCAGGGCCTCCGGGGCGCCGGTACCGAACGGCGGGCGGCCGGTGAGCGCGTAGGCGAGGACACCGCCCAGGGAGAACACGTCGCTCGCCGCGGTCGCGGCCTGGCCGCGTGCCTGTTCGGGGGAGAGGAAACCCGGGCTGCCGACGACCATGCCGGACGCGGTCAGCGCGGTGTCGTCCTCGGAACGAGCCACACCGAAGTCGATCAGCCTGGGCCCGTCCAGCGCCAGCAGCACATTGCCCGGCTTGACGTCCCGGTGGACCAGTCCGGCCGCGTGCAGGTCCGTGACCGCGTCGGCCAGCAGGCGGCCGAGGGCGTGCGCCGTCACCGGGGGCAGCGGGCCGTGTTCGGCGACGGCCTCGACCAGTGAGGGGCCTGGCACGAACGCGGTCGCCAGCCACGGCTCCTGCGCCTCCGCGTCCGCACCGAGCACCGGCACCACCCAGCGGTTGGTCACCCGCCGGGCCAGGTCGGCCTCGCGTGCGAAGCGGGCGCGGAAGTCGGGGTCACCGGCGCTCTCACCGCGGATGACCTTCACGGCGGCGAGCGTGCCGGCGTCGTCGCGGCCCAGGTAGACCACACCCATGCCGCCCGCCCCGAGCCGCCGCAGCAGTCGGAACCCGGCGATACGGGACGGGTCGGCGGGCCTCAGCGGTTCACTCATCGCGAAGCCTCCGCGTCCTCGTCGCTGTCGCTGCCGGTGTCGTCCTTACTGCCGGACGTGCCGCCGGACGTGCCGCCGGAGGTGCCGCCGGACGTGCCGCCGTCCTTGGCGGACGAGCCGCCGATGCTGTCGATCTCGGCGGCCGTGTAGGCCACTCCCTGGGCCACGTCGGACGCGACGGCGCTCGCCTCCTCCTCGCTGTGGCCCACGCCGATCCGGTCCGTCGCGGCCACCGTGATCGGGCCGAGGCGGTACTTGAACCAGTCGAAGGGCAGGGCGCCCTTCGTCCCGTCCACCAGGTACTCCCCGCTCTCCACCAGGTCGTCGTCGGTGACCCCGTTGCGGCCCTCGGCGAAGGGGTCGGCCCGCGAGTACAGGCCGCGCACCCGTTCCGTGGCGTTGAGCCGCTGGTCAGGGCAGCGCATCGCCTCCTCCAGGGAGACCGCCATGTCCCGGCGGGCGGCCTTGGTGTTCTCGTGGACGGTCACGGTGAGGGACACCTGCACCGGCCCCTTCTTCCCGGTCCCCGGTAACACGAGCCGCCTGGTGAGGCTGGCCAGCACCGAGTCGGGCAGTGGCTCCCGCTGCCAGACGCAGTTCTCGTCCAGCACGGCCCACTCCGACGGGTCGCTCTCGTACGGCTGCGCCTTGCGGAATCCGGAACCGAAGTTGTCCGGCCGCACGTTCAGCCCCCGGACGAAGGCGACCGCCTCGGACCGGGTGCGTGGCGCCAGATCCTCCGCCATCGTGTACGGCTCGTCCTCGGTGACGGCGGCGGCCGAGGGCGAGGGACTGGCACCGCCCGCCGGACCCGAAGCGCCGCTCGACTTCCCCTTCCCCGGCTCGGCGGAGTCCCCGTCCGCCCCGCCCGTACACCCGGCCAGCAGCAGTGTCCCCGCCACTGCCGCCACGACCGGTCTCCACTCGGCCATCGCTGCCCCCCCACCCGTAAGGATGTGCTCCCGCCGCCCGGCGGTCACGTATGGCAAGCAGTCTGGCGCACCGGACCACTCCCGAACACCAACTCGACTCGTCTGCAACGGACTTGGCACAAGGAAGGCCGAACCGCGACATCGCCCGGGGTGTGGTTCAGGTCTCACCGGACTGCTCGACGTCACATTCCGGGGCGTCGGACTCCTCTCAGCCAGCACACGACAGCAGAGGAGTCATCACGATGAGGATCACGATCTTCGGCGCCAACGGCCCGACCGGACGTCAGGTCACCGAGCAGGCGCTCGCCGACGGGCACACGGTCACCGCCGTCACCCGCCGTCCCGAGGAGTACCCGCTGAGCGGTTCCCGGCTGCGGGTGTTCGGCGCGGACGTGCACGACCCCGCGGCCGTGGAACACGCCGTGGCCGGGCGGGACGCGGTCATCTCGGCCCTCGGGGTCCCCTTCGCCCGCCGGCCGGTCACCGTCTACTCCGAGGGGATCACCCACATCGCGCAGGCGATGACGAAGCACGAGGTCAGGCGCCTGGTCTGCGTCAGTTCGACCGTGCTGTTCGGCGTGCCGGCGCCCGGCGAGACCTTCCTCTTCCGCAAGGTGCTGGAACCCGCCATCGAGCGGACCCTCGGACGCACCGTGTACGAGGACATGCGGCGGATGGAGGGCGTCGTGCGCGAGACCGACCACCTGTGGACGGTGGTCCGCCCCGCCGGCCTCTTCGACACCGACGCCGTCAGCGACTACGAGGTCGGCACCTCGCGCCTGCCCGGACGGTTCACCTCGCGCGCGGACCTGGCGCACGCGCTGCTGCGCGAGGTGACCGGTGAGGGGCATGTACGCGCCTTCGTCGACGTACGTACCACCCAAGGCGTCCCGAGCCTGATCGACCTGTTCAGGAAGGAGGCGTTCGGCGGGAAGAAGTGAGCCCCGCGACGACCGCCTCCCGCCCTCCCAACGGCAGCGCGCGGCGAATCCGCCGGCCGCCGGCCGCCGGCCCCGAGCAGAACGACGCCTTCGCCGCGCCGTACCGGGAGAGCCTTCCGTCCACGAACCAGGTGGTGTCGGGCGGGAAGTCGAAGGTGCCGTCGTCGATGCCGTCCCAGCCGTAGCGGAAGTCGAGGTTGATGTAGGCGACGGAACGGATCACACCCGAGAGGTCGTGCTCACCGGGAAGGTTCGGGATCGGCCCGCGGTAGTCGATGAGCGAGAACAGCCGCTTCACCCAGAGGTCACCGAGCCGCTGTTCCAGACCGTCGGTGGTGGCGCCGTCGGCGGTGAAGTTCATCATGCCCGCCTCGGAGAGCACGACCGGCCTCGCCATACCCGGCGACGTCAGCGTCGTCGGCTTCGACGACCTCCCGGTCGCCCGGTGGACCCACCCGGCCCTGACCACCGTGCGCCAGCCGCTCCAGGACATGGCCTCCAGGGCGGCCAACATTCTGCTGCGCGTCATCGACGGCGAGGCCGCCGACCAGCTCCCCCTGGAACTCGCCACCCAGTTGGTGGTGCGGGGCAGCACCGCCCCCGTGAAGGGCGGTCCCCGAGATCAGTAGACGTCGCGGACGTAGCGCTTGTCCGCGGCCAGCCGCCTGACGTACGCGGCCGCCTCCTCCGGACCCAGCCCGCCGTGCGTGGTGGCGATGTCCTTGAGCGCCTGGTCGACGTCCTTGGCCATCCGGCCCGCGTCGCCGCAGACGTAGAAGTGGGCCCCGTCCTGGAGCCACTGCCACAGGCGGGGACCGTGCTCGCGCATCCGGTCCTGGACGTAGACCTTGTTGCGCTGGTCGCGGGAGAAGGCGAGGTCGAGCCGGTCGAGATGGCCCGACGCGCGGTGCGCCTCCAGGTCCTCCCGGTAGTAGAAGTCGGTGGCCTGGCGCTGTTCGCCGAAGAAGAGCCAGTTGGGGCCGGTGTGTCCGCGGGCCCGGCGGTCCTCCAGGAAGCCGACGAACGGCGCGACACCGGTACCGGGCCCCACCATGATCATGGGGGTGGCCGGGTCGGCCGGCGGGCGGAACTGCGGCGACCGCTGGACGAAGACCTGCACGGGACCGTCGTCCGCGTGGTCGGCGAGGTACGTCGAACACACCCCGAGCCGGTCCCGGCCGAGGTCGCCCGGGTAACGGACGACGGAGACGGTGAGCCGGACCTCGCCCGGATGCGCGAGAGGGCTGGAGGAGATGGAGTACAGACGCGGCTGGAGGCGCTTGAGGACGGTCGCCCACTCCGCCGCCGAGGCCCGGACCGGGAACTCGGCGACGACATCGGCCGCCTGACGCCCCCAGCACCACTGGGCGAGCGCGTCCTTGTTGTCGGGGCGCAGCAGCCGCTTGAGGGCGTGGCTGCCGGTGCGTTCCGTGACGAACCTGAGCAGGTCGGTGCTGATGCGGGCGATGTCGAGCCGGGTGCGCAGGGCCTCCTCCAGGGGGACCGCGGCGCCGTCGCCGAGGGGGACGGGCTCGTCCGGGTCGAGCCCGGTCAGCGCCAGCCATTCGGCGACCAGGGGCGCGCCGTTGACGGGCCACACCCCGAGGGCGTCCCCGGCCTCGTAGGCCAGTTCACCGTCGCGGGTGTCGAAGGCGAACTGCCGTACCTCCTTCTGCGAACCGGGCAGGCTCAGCAGCCGGTTGCCGACCAGAAGGGTGGAGAAGGGGGAGGACCTGGTGTACTCGGCCGGGGTGGGCGCCCACGTCGGGGCGGGGGCGGTGCCCGCGGTCACCGGCCGCCGGTCCCCGGCCGCGGTCAGGGCGGTCACGACCTGGGCGAGCCAGCGCCCGGCGGGCTCCACGAAGTCGGGTTCGCAGTCGGCGCGTTGGACGATCCGGGAGGCGCCCAGCGCTTCGAGGCGTTCGTCCAGCCGGCGGCCGTAGCCGCAGAAGTCGTCGTAGCTGGAGTCCCCGAGGGCGAGGACGGCGTAGCGGACGCCCTCCAGCCGCGCCGCGTCCGGCGCCGACAGCGCCTGCCAGAAGTCGGCGCCGTTGTCCGGCGCGTCTCCGTCGCCGAAGGTCGAGGTGACGAACAGGACGTCGGTGTCCGCGGTGAGGTGCGCGGGGGAGACGTCCGCCATGGGCAGCACCTCGGCGGTCCGGCCCGTCGCGGCGAGCCGCGAGGCGGTGGTGCCGGCGAACTCCTCGGCGTTGCCGGTCTGCGAGGCCCACAGGACCAGCAGGCGCCGGGTGGGTACGGCGGCGGAGGCATCCGGCGCTTCTGCTTCAGCGGGCGGGGTGGGCGGCGCTCCGGTCCCGGCTCCGGTCCCCGTCCCGGCGCGGGTCCCGGCTCCGGTCCCGGTCCGGGAGAACATGCCCGCGAGGACTCCGTCCACCCACTGGGCGTGGTCCGGGGTGAAGGGCGCGTCCGGCGGCAGGACGGGGACCCGTCCGTCGGGCGGGGCGAGGGCCAGCCCGGTCAGGTAGCCGGAGAGGTAACGGCGTTCGGGCGCCGCGAGGGCGGCGGGGGCGAGGTCGCCGATGCCGAACAGCCCGGCGAGGGCGTGGACGGGGGAGCCGTCCGGAGTCGGGGCAGGGGCAGCCTGGGCCGGGTTCGCGGAAGCCGTCTCCGTAACGGGTTCCGGGCGGACCGCGGGTATCGGTGCGGCCGTCTTCGCGAGGGCGACGGCGCAGACCTTCAACTCCGGCTGGAAGGAGAGCGGGTCCACGGCGTCGTTGGTGAGGGCGTTGATGCTGAGGTATTCGCCGAAGAGGTCGTTCCAGTGGAACGGGGCGAAGCAGGTGCCGGGGCCGACCCGGTCGGTGACCTGGACGGGCAGTACGGCCCGGCCGCGGCGGGAGGCGACCTCCAGGTGGTCTCCGTCGGCGACGCCGAGAGCACGCGCGTCCTCGGGGTTGACCTCGACGAACGGACCGGGGTTGAGCTTGTTCAGCTTGGCCACTTTGCCGGTCTTGGTCAGGGTGTGCCACTGGTGCTGGAGCCGGCCGGTGTTGAGGACGAACGGGAAGTCGTCGTCGGGGAGTTCGGCGGCCGGGAGGTGGGGCCGGGCGAAGAACCGGGCCCGGCCGCTCGGCGTCGGGAACACCAGCCGGGGGCGGGTGCCGTCGGCCCGCTCCAACAGGGTCTGGCTGACACCGTCGTTGAGGTAGCGGATCGGATTGCGGTCCGGCCCTTCCGCGGTGGGCGCGGGCCACTGCACGGGCATGGCCCGCAGCCGCTCGTAGGTCACTCCGCGCAGGTCCCAGCCGGTCTGGGGGTTCCACGCCTGCTTCAGCTCCTCGAAGACCTCCTCCGCCGAGCCGTACGTGAACGCCTCCGCGAAGCCCATCTCACAGGCCACCCGGGCGATCAACTGCCAGTCGGGCAGCGCCTGTCCGGGCGGGTCGACGACGCCCTGGACGAGGGTGAGATTCCGCTCCGAGTTGATCATGACGCCGTCGGACTCCGCCCAGAGGGTGGCGGGCAGGACGACATCCGCGTAGGAGTTGGTCTCGGTCTCGGCGAACACGTCCTGGGTGACGACGAGTTCGACCGCCTCCAGACCGGCGATGACGGTCCTGCGGTTGGCGACGGAGGCGACCGGGTTCGTGCAGATGATCCAGCAGGCCTTGATGTCGCCCGCGGCCATCCGCTCGAACATCTCGACGGTGCCGCGGCCCGCCTCGGCGCGCAGGGAGCCCTCGGGGATGTTCCACATGTCCTCGACGAACGCGCGTTCCGAGTCGACGAGGACGGACCGCTGGCCGGGCAGCCCCGGCCCCATGTACCCCATCTCCCGGCCGCCCATGGCGTTGGGCTGGCCGGTGAGCGAGAACGGGCCCGACCCCGGGCGGCAGATGGCGCCGGTCGCCAGGTGCAGGTTGACCAGGGCGTTGGTGTTCCAGGTGCCGTGCGTGGACTGGTTCAGGCCCATGGTCCAGCAGCTCATCCACTCGCCGGCCTCGCCGATCCACCGCGCCGCCTGCCGGATGTCGTCCTCCGGGATGCCGGTGATCTCCGCGACCTTCGCCGGAGGGTAGTCGGCGAGGAAGGCGGGCATGTCCTCCCAGCCCTCCGTGAACTCGCCCATGAACCGCTCGTCGGTGTGGCCGTCCTCGACCAGCAGGTGCAGCAGTCCGTTGAGGAGCGCGAGATCGGTGCCCGGCCTGATCCGCAGGAACAGGTCCGCCTTGTCGGCGGTGGCGTTGCGGCGCGGGTCGACCACGATCAGCTTCGCCCCGGCCGACTTCACCCGGTCCATCATGCGCAGGAACAGGATCGGGTGGCAGTCCGCCATGTTGGCGCCGATGACGAGGAAGACATCGGCGCGGTCGAAGTCCTCGTACGAGCCGGGCGGCCCGTCGGCGCCCAGGGAGAGTTTGTAGCCGGTGCCGGCCGAGGCCATGCACAGCCGGGAGTTCGACTCGATCTGCGTGGTGCGGACGAAACCCTTGGCGAGCTTGTTCGCCAGGTACTGGGCCTCCAGGGACATCTGGCCGGAGACGTAGAAGGCGAGCGCGTCGGGTCCGTGCTCGTCCAGGACGGCCCGCAGCCGCCCCGCGACCGCGCCGATCGCCTCGTCCACGTCGGTCCCGGTGGGCTGGGCTCCGCGCTCGGCGCGCACCAGGGCCGTCGACAGCCGTCCGGGAGCGGCCATCATGTCCGCGCTGGTGGACCCCTTGGTGCACAGGCGCCCGAAGTTGGTGGGGTGTTCCTTGTCCCCGGTCGTCCGGGCCGCCCGGCGCCGTCCGTCGACCGGGTTCCGCTCGATGTCGAGGACGATGCCGCAGCCGACCCCGCAGTACGAACACACGGTGCGGACGCTGCCGTCCTTCGAGCCAGCTGCCACGAAATCCACCCCGTCGCGTGTGTAGCGTCCTGAGCCGGGACCTCCCCGACCGCGGCGGGGTTCCCCTCCCCAGAACGTTAGGAAGATCGAATTACCGGCCCGTCACACGCCGGGATCTTGCGGGGTTACACCGCCCGCACACCTCGTAACGGGGCAATGTGAGACTTCACGGCGCCGACCGCGGCCGGTCCAGCTCACCGCCGATGGCCTCGCGCAGCGCCTCGTGCCCGGCACCGAGCCGGAACCGCTCGTCACGCCACCGGTCGCGCGGATAGCCCCACACGGGTCCACTCCGCAGCTCGGCCGGTTCCCAGTCGTAGCGCGGCCAGACGTGGGCGTGCAGAAAGGGGTCGGTGTTGCCGAGGATCTCCAGATTGACCCGGCGGAACCCGGGGTCCAGCCGTGCGCAGGCCCGCTCGACGGCTTCGCCGAGCCGCTCCATGTCCGACAGGAAGGCCAGCCGCCGGTCCCGGGGCAGGTCCGACAGCCGGTCCACCCCGGGCCGGTCCACGAGCAGGACCGAGTACCCGGGCAGGAACTGGACGTCGCCGATCACGGCGAACCCGGCGTCCAGCCGCCGCAGCACCGTCGGGTTCCCGCCCCGCAGGGCGGCCCCGATCCGGTCCGACCGCCAGTCACCGTCCACCGCCCCAACCTACCCGCACGCGATCACCGACGAAGCCCCGCGGGCCGCTGCCCGGGAGTGGGACGCGGACCGCGCGGGGTTAGCCTGGCCCACATGGTCTCGACAGTGCAGAACATGGCGATCGACTGCGCGGATCCCTATGAACTGGCCCTCTTCTGGAGCAAGGTGACCGGCGGTCCACTGGACCCGGAGGACGGACCGGGCGCGCGGGAAACGCAGGTCTCGCTCGGCGACGGTCGTCCGGTGCTGTACTTCAACCAGGTGCCCGAGCCCAAACACGGCAAGAACCGGCTCCACCTGTGTCTGCGCCCCGAGACGACCCGTGAAGAAGAGGTGCGGCGGCTGCTGGGAATCGGCGCCACCCTCGTCGGCGACCACCGCAACCCCGACGGCACGGGCTGGGCGGTGCTCGCCGACCCGGAGGGCAACGAGTTCTGCGTCCTGCGCAGCGCCTCGGACCGGGCTGCCGGGACGGGGGCCTGAGGCGCGGAGCCGTTCAGCCGTTCACCCCGAAGCGGCCGGGCGGGCGCCGCGATTGAGGGCGACCGCGCGCAGGAAGGCGTCGGCGAACGTGTCGCACACCTCCTCGATGGGCGGATACGGCACACCGGGGACCTGCTCCCCGGCCGGCCGGAGGAGCAGGTGCAGAGCGAGCGGGCTCGTCATCTGCTGGAGCAGGAGCAGCGGAGGAAGATCAAGGATCCGGCCCGCCGCCGCCTCGTCACTGAGCCACTTCCCGACACCCTGGAACAGCCGCGGGAGGACGCGCCGGACGAGGACCTGTACGGAGGCGTCGTGAGGTCGCGCGAGGATCTCGGCGAGGACGGCGGGAAAGACACGGGGTTCATGAGTGAGCGCGGCGGCCAGGGAGACGTAGATCTTCCGGACCGTCGTCTCCAGATCCCCGGAGTGCGCCGCCACGACCGCCTCGATGTCCACCAGCGGGCTGTGGCGTTCGAAGATGGCCAGGAGCATCTCGTCCCGGCCTCCGAACGCGGCGTAGAGGCTGTGCACCGAGCAGGCCGCCGCCGCGGCGACACGCTCCAGGGACAGCGCGGCCAGACCGTTCTCGCTGATCAGCCGGGCCCCGGCCTCGATGGCGCGGTCCCTCACCGGGCGCTGGCCGCCCGGGTCGACGCCGGCCGCCCGCACGGCCTCGTCGAGGGCCTGCCGGCCGCCACCGAGGCGGCGCAGCAGGGTACTTCGGGAGATCCCGGCCTCCTGGGCCACCGCCTGCAAGGGCACGTCGCCGACCGCGACGGAGCGGGCCCTGGCGGCCCGCAGCGCCGCGTCGACCAGGTCGGCCGGTACGGGGGCGGGGCGTTGTTGCTGCGGCACTCGAATCGACCGTCCCTTTCCTGGTACCGGCCCGTCCAAGGGAGCTGCCGGGCCCAGGCCAGGTAATCACCTCGCGGCGCCCGCCGCCCAATCGCCGTCCGCGTGGTCAGACGACTGCTTCCTCGGGGCTCGCGGTGACCGGCGCCGGTGTGCCGGTCCTCCCGGCCCTTCGCCGGCCGGCCAGCGCGGCGAGGCACAGGGCGAGCAGTACCCAGGCGGAGAGGACGAGTACGGGCGTCATGGCCCCGGTGCCGTCGAAGTAGGCGTTGGCGCGCAGCAGGCTTCCCGTCGCGCCCGGCGGCAGGAGCTGCCCCAGTTCGGCCCAGCCGGAGGGGAGCCAGTGCGGGCCGGTGGGGAGTCCCGAGAGCGGGTTGCCGAGGAACATGACCACCGCTCCGCCCAGTGCGAAGCCGGGCATGCCCCACAGGGCGTGGAGTCCGAGCATCGTGCCGGAGAGCGCGGTGATCCCGAGGGCGAGTCCGAGCGAGGTGACCCCGTAGCCGCCGTCCAGCGAGCCGGTGCCGAACTGGAGGAGGGCCGTGATCGCGGCGCCCGCGGCGACGGCGTAGAGGAGGACGCCGAGGAGCCGGGTGCGCAGCCCGGCGCGGCCCGGGAAGAGGGTGCTCAGGGCGACGACGGGGAGGATGCCGCCGAAGACGATCGGCATGGCCGCGGCGGTGAGGCCGGAGCCGCGGGGGTCGTCCTCGGTGAAGGGCACCAGATCGTGCACGGTCGCCTCGGTGTGCTGCTGGGCGGCGAGGGTGTTGCCGAGGGTGGTCACGGCCGCGGCCGTGGTCGAACCGCCGGCCGAGGCGACGTAGACGTCGATGCCCTCGGAGGCGAGTGCGACGCCTCCGGTGATGTCCCGGTCGTGCACGGCTGCCGCGATGGCGTCGGCGTCCTCGTAGACGCGGACGTCCCACTCGTCGTCGCCGAGCTTCGCCTCCAGCGCCTGGGTGAACTGCGCGGGTCCGGCCGCGCCGACCGGGACCTCGTGCGGGCCGCTGTGGACGGAGGGCAGGGCGAAGGCGCACAGCATCACCGTGACCAGGGCGGCCAGGCCCAGGACGAGCGCGGCGAGTTTCCGCCCCGCTCCGGTGGCCGGGGCGGGGGAGGTCGCGTCAGGCATCAAAGGCCGTTTCTGTCGGCCGCGTCCCGGTTCTGCGCAGGGGCGGCGATCAATGTCTGATACGCGATTACAGGGTACGTGTATGCGTGTGTCAAGTTTCTGGCCGGGTGTGCGCCGCTGTCCCGCGACTGGCGCACCGTGCCGTGCGCCGCTCCCGTCACCGGTGCAGCCTGTGGTCATGGCCGTCGCGCAACCGATCGTGATCTACCCGCCGGCAGTGGACGGTGGCCGCCGCGTCCGGGTGGCCGAACACTTCGTGGGCATGGCGTACGGGTTGCTCGACATCGTCGAGTTCCTGCGCCTGGCCGGCCTGGAGGACGCCGATGACGACTGGGTGCGCCGGTCCGAACTGATCGAGTGGCGGGGTGGCGGGCCGGGTTCCTGGCGGAGCTGAGGAACGGACCGGAAGCCGGCCGGTACCGGCCCAGGTGCAGGGGAGACGGCGGACGGAACCGCGGTGGCCGGGGATTCGCCGTCGGGCCGGACCGCCTCGTCCCCGGTGGGGGCGGATAGGGTCGGCAGCGTGACGACCAGGAGCAGGCAATCCCCCGACGGCTCGCGGGCGGCCGCCGCTGCCGCCGCGTTCCTCAACACGCAGGAGATCACCACGACGGACTGCCGTGGCTGCGGCGCCGAGGTGTCGGGTGTGAACGGCCGCTACGCCTGCGGTGTCTGCGGGTGGGCCAACCACTGGTCCGAGGGGCACAACCGGTTGCCGGGTGCCGAGGAGGACCCGGACACCCGGGCCTGAGCGGAGGCCCTTCGCCCAGGTCCGGGGGCACTGTCAGTGGTGCGGCATACGATCCGGACATGCGAGCTTCAGGAACCTTCAAAGTCGCCGCCTTCACCCCGGCGTCCGTGCCCGTCGCCGCGATCGAGACGGCGCTGCCCGTCGGTGTCGCCACCATGGAGAAGGAGTTCGAGGGCGAGATCGTCGGCCGCTCCGCCACCTTGTTCACCTCGGCGTTCGATCCGAACGGCGGGACGGGGACGTACATCGCGATGGAGTCCTTCACCGGGACACTCCAGGAGCGGGCGGGCGCCTTCAACTTCGCGCACGCCGCGACGACCCTGGGGGAGGGAAGACAGGCCGAGTACTTCGTGATCGTGCCGACGAGCGGAACGGGCGAGCTGACCGGCATCACGGGCACGGGCGGTCTCGCGGTCGAGCCCGACGGCACCCACCGGATCTGGTTCGACTACGAATTCGGAGACGCGGTGTAGGCCGACGCGCCGCTAGGGTGGCCCGATGGTGTCGATCAAGAAGTTTCAGGTGACCTACGACTGCGCGGATCCCGTCCGCGTCGGCCGCTTCTGGTGCGAGGTGCTGGGGTACGTGCCGCCGGCGGCCCCCGAGGGGTTCGACACCTGGGACGAGTTCGACCGCGCGCAGGCGCCCGAGGACCGGGGTTCGTGGTTCGCCGCCAGTGATCCCACGGGGGTCGGCCCGCGCCTCTACTTCCAGCGGGTTCCCGAGGGCAAGGTCGTCAAGAACCGGGTGCACCTCGACGTACGGGTCGGCACCGGGCTCGTGGGGGAGGAGCGCCTCGCGGTCCTGGAGGCCGAGTGCGCACGGCTGGTCGCGCTCGGCGCGGTGCGCGGGAAGCTGCTCCTCGCCGACGAGGAGAACGAGTCGTGCCAGAACATGCAGGACGTGGAGGGCAACGAGTTCTGCCTCGACTGAGGGCGCCCCTCGACGGGGTGGCCGCGTCGCACCGTTCGTTCGTCGTCGTGCCGATGTGAGCCCCCCGTGCTTCCGCCTGCTGCCGGAAATCACCCGTTCCGGTGAGGGTTCGAGCGGTCCCGGGCTCAACACCGCGCCATAATCGGTGACTTGTGATCGGTGCGGTGAGACGCAGACTGAGGGAGTGACCGGGGTGAACCGGGCGGGGGAGACGACACGTCGTGGTGGCGGCGGTCGGCACGCGGTGGTCGTGGGTGGAGGGCTGGCGGGGATGCTCGCGGCCCATGTACTGGCCGGGTTCGCCGACCGGGTGACCGTGGTGGAGCGGGACCGGCTTCCGAAGGACGAGGAGCCGCGTCCGGGAGTGCCGCAGGGGCGCCATCCGCACGTGCTCCTCCAGGGCGGCCAGAAGGCGTTGGAAGCGCTGCTCCCCGGATTCACCGAGGAGTTGGCGGCGGCCGGGGCGCCCCGGGTGGGCATGCCCTCCGACCTGGTGCTCTGGCAGAACGGCCGCTGGTTCCGGCGGCTGCCCGCGACGACGCACATCTTCACCGGCTCCCGTGCCCAGTTGGAGGGCCTGGTGCGGCGGCGGGTCCTCGCCGACCCGGCGATCGAGACGGTCGAGGGCACCGATGTCGTCGGGCTGCTCGGCGACGCCCGGCGGGTGCGCGGGGTGCTGCTGCGGGACCGGTCCGCGGAGGGGCGCGGGAAGGAACGGGAACTGGAGGCGGACCTCGTCGTCGACGCCTCCGGCGGCGGCACCAAGGCCCCGCAGTGGCTGACCGGCATCGGGGCGCCGCCCCCGCACGAGGAGACCATCGACACCGGCCTCGCCTACGCCTCCCGCGTGTACCGCGGCCCGGCCGGCGTCCTCGGCACCGACACGGCCGGGTACTACGTCTATCCGAACCCCGACCAGGTCCACGCCGGGGGAGCGCTGCCCCTGGAGGACGGCAGCCACCTGGTGATCGTCTCCGGGCTGCGAGGTGACGAACCGCCCACGGCGGAGGCCGAGTTCGAGCAGTACCTCAAGCGACTGCCGCACCCCCTGCTGCACCGCTGGCTCCAGGAGGCCGAACCGCTCTCGGCCCCGTTCGGCTTCCGCCGGACCGGCAACGTCCGCCGCCGCTACGACCTTCCGGGCGCCGCCCCGGCCGGGTTCCTGGCCACCGGGGACGCGCTGTGCACGTTCAACCCGATCTACGGGCAGGGCATGGCGGTGGCCGCGATGAACGCGCTCGCCCTGCGCGACAGCCTGACCGACCGGCGCCGGGTGCCCTCCACGCGGCGCGTGCAACGGGCGCTCCTCACGGCCTCGCGGCAGGCGTGGGACATCTCCGCCGGAGCGGACCGCGCGATGCCCGGCGCGACGGGCAACGCGGTCGCCGGAGCCCTCGCCGACCGGGCCGCCGGCTGGTACCTGGGGCGGGTTCAGGAACGCGCCCCGGGCGACCCCGTGGTCGGCCGAGCCTTCCGCGCGGTGCTGACCCTCTCCGAGCCGGTCGGCGCCCTGTTCGCGGCGCCCGTCGCCCGGGCGGTGCTCTTCGGTCCGCCCGCACCTACCCCGGCCGATCCGCAGCCGGACCCGGAGCGCTGAGCGGGGAGGGGCGGCCCGCGGTCTCCCGCCGCCCGCCCCTCCGCTAGCCTCACCGCATGCCGCTGACCCTTGACCAACTGGCCGGGTACGTCGAACGGGACCTGGACGCCGATCTGTCCCGCTGGTTCGCCGGCGAACCGGGCACCGGGATACCCGAGTCGACCCGCCCGGTCGACCCGTTCCTCGCCCGGCTGCCGAAGGCCTCCGCGACCGCGCTGGCCGCCTTCGACCGGCGGGTCCGCTCGGGAGCCGTGCCCGAGGCCCTCGACATCCACGACTGGTGCTACGGCTTCGACTTCGCCGCCAACGACTGCCGGATCCTCGACTCCGACTACGCGACGGAGCTCTCGGACGACGACGTCTGGTCCATCGGCGCCGACGGCGGCGGCAACTACTACGTGGTCCTCGCCGACGGCCGGGTCGCGGTGTGGTTCCACGAGGAGGAAGTCATCGAGGCCCACACCCGGTTCGACAACCTCGACGTCTTCGTGTGGTCGCTCGTCCGCTACCACGCCGTACGCGCCGGCGCCCTCACCCTGGGGGAGGTCGAGGCCGACTTCCGCGCCCTCGGCCAGCCCGGCGCCCTCGCCCCGGAACTGGGCCTGCTGGCGTCCCTGAAGTGAGCGGAAGAGCCCACCCCGGCGTAGATTCACATATGTGACTGGTGAGGGTAGGTTTTCAGCCAGTGGCTCACGGGGACTCGGCTGGTGACCTGGCGGAGGTGGGCAGATGAGCGGTGCCGAGAAAGTCAAGGCAAAGGCCGAGCAGGTGGTCGGCAAGACCGTGCGCAAGGCGGCTCACGCGGTGCACAAGGAGACCCTCGCGGCGAAGGGCGCCGCCCTTGAGACTCGGGGCAGGTTGCGTGGCGAGAAGGAGAGGGCCAAAGACACCTTCAAGGGCTGATGAGGGACACCGGCGCAGGGAGGCCCGCGGTGGACCCGGCCGCTGCCTCAGGCCCCGAAGGGCTCGCGCGACACCGTTGGCTGCGCCTCTGCGCGGCCTCCCTTCTCCTTGTGCTCGCCGTACTGCTGACACCCGTCAGCGTCATCGCCACCTGGGTGAACTCGCAGGTCAACGATGTCGACCGCTATGTGCAGACCGTCTCCCCGCTCGCGCGGGACCCCGCCGTGCAGAACCTGCTGACCGACCGGGTCACCGAGAGCCTCGTCAAGGAGATCGACGTGCGCGCGATCACCGACGCGCTCGCCGACACCCTGGACGACCGCGACGCGCCCGACTTCCTCGTCAAGGCGGCCCGCGAGTGGGACGAACAGCTCAAGGACGGACTGACGGCGGGCATCCGCCTCGGGGTCGAGAAGGTGGTGACGAGCGCGGCCTTCGCCCAGGCCTGGGACAGCATCAACCGCGGCGCGCACAACGCGGCGACGAACATCCTCACCGGGGACGGGAACGGAGCACTCGCGGTCAAGGGCGACACCATCACCCTGAACGTCGGCGCGGTCATCGATCAACTGCAGAAACAGCTGATCGGTACGACGCTCGTCCCGGCGGACAGCATTCCCGGCGCCGACAAGTCGATCGTGCTCGTCCGCAACGAGAACCTCAGCGAGGCGCAGGCCGGTGCCCGCTGGCTCAGCGCCCTCGGCCCCTGGCTGCCCCTGACGCTGGTCGTGCTCGGCGGACTGGGCGTCTGGGCGGCACCGAACCGCAGAATCGCACTGGTGGCCGGTGCCATCGGCGCGGGCGTCATGATGTGCGGGCTCCTGATCGCCCTCACCGTCGCACGCCAGATCTGCCTCAACGCGGTCACCGGCGCGGAGGCGCAGCAGGCCGCGGCGGCCGCCTACGACACCCTGGTCAGATTCCTCCGGCAGGCCGCTCTCACCGCACTGGTGACGGCCCTGATCGTCGCGATCGCCGGATACCTGTGCGGACCGGGCCGCGGCGCGGTCGCCACGCGCTCGGCCGCGTCCCGCGGCACCGAAAGCGCGGGACGCGCCCTCGCCCGGGCCGGGATGACGACCGGGCCCGTCGGGCCCTGGCTGCGCACGCACCGGCCGCTCACCACCGGCGTCGTCATCGGCGCCGGTGGGCTCATCCTCCTCCTGTGGAACTACCCCACTCCGGGCGCCGTGGCCCTGCTGCTCCTGCTGGTCCTCGTCGTGCTGGCGATCCTCGGCATCCTCGGGGCGGCGGACGAGAAGGACCGCCGATTACGGCCCCCGGCCCCCAGGCACAGGGCCCCCGTCCCTCCGGCCCCGGCCCTCCGGCCCCGTCCCTCCGGCCCCGGCCCCCCGGACCTCAGCCGGGGCGACGCGGGCCGACGACTCAGCGCCGCGCGGCCGAGGCCAGCTCCCTGAACCGGTTCCACTCCACCCGCGGTCGTTCCAGTCCGCGCCGCTCCAGGTAGCGGTCCGTCGCACGCCTGGTCCGGCGCAGCACCTTGACCGCGTCACTGGGGCGGCCCGACCCCATCGGCTCCACCACCTTCGCCGGCACCAGCAGCCAACCGTCCCCGTTCCGGCGCAGTTCCCCCTGGACCAGCGCGTTGTGCATGTGGTTGAGGAGTTCGTCGTGCCGGTGCACCAGCAGTGAGGCCGGACCCGGTGTCGCCGCGCAGTCCCCGGGCACCTCGACGGCGAAACCGCCGTCCACCGCCGCCGTGGACGTCCTCGCGAGCACAGGGGCCCCCTCCGGGTCGCGGGCGGCCAGGACGGCCGAGGCGAACCGGGCGAGCTGCGCCGCGCCGAGCGGTCCGCCGGTACCCGCCGGGGATGCGGGACGCGGTCGCAGCGGAGGCCGGACGATCACCTGCTCCGGCGTGACGGTGATCAGCAACCGCAGGTAGTACCAGCTCATCAGCGGACGCATGGGACGGGACAGGTAGGCCCGGCTGTGCGGCTGCCGCTCGAAGAGCGTCCGCCAGTAGTCCTCGGCGCCCTCCGGCCCCGCCATGATCTCGTCGGGACAGGTGGCGCGGCCGCCGACGAAGATCTGCGGTGCCTCGGACAGTCCGCTCCCGGTGGGGTCGGAGAAGAGCAGGGCGACCCGGCCGTCCCGGCGCACGTTCAGCGCCTTCTGGGCGAAGGCGAGGGACGTGGTCACGAGGAGCGTCCCGTCCTCGTTCCGGCGCGCGGCGGTGGGCCAGGCCAGGGGTGTGCCGTTGCGGGCGAGTGTGACGAACTCGCAGGTGCGGTAGGCGTCCAGGACGCCCACTGGGGCCGTCGACAGTACGGTCATGGCTCTACTCCCCGTCCAGCGGGCCACGGAGGGCGCGGCAGGCGGAGGCGTACTGGCGCCGCCCGAGCGTCCTCCACAGCAGCCGGCCCAGCAGCGGGGTCCTGCTCAGGAAGTACTGCCGCTCCTCGGGTGTGGCGTCCTCCAGGATGGCACCGAGCGCCACCAGCATCTGGCTTCTGGGGATGCCCTCCAGGCCCCGCCGGCCGAGGAGGTCCCACTCGGCGACGGTGACATGCTCGGCTACGAGCGGAAGCAGCAACTCCTCCTCGGCGTCGAGGTGTTCGAGGAGAGCGACCCGGTGTGCCTCCAGGGCCAGGGCCAGTTCCTCCCCGGCGATCGGATCCGCGGCCCGCTCCCACTCCGGCAGCCACTGCGCCGCGGCCGACAGGGTCCCGTCGATCCGCTGGTGCTGCTCCTCCATCCGCGCGACCAGGGCCTCGTCGTGCGCGGCGCGGTCCCGGAGCCGCGGCCACAGCAACTCGTCCTCCAGGCTGTGGTGATGATGCAGTCCGGCCACGTACTGCCGCAGGTGCCCGGCGACGAACCGGGCCCGCTCGGCACCGCCGTCGGGCACGGCACGGACCAGACGGGGCAGGAGCGCCGACTCGCGGCGGAAGACACGGTGCACCACGACCATCTCATGGGTGTGGGGCCGCTGGGAGGATGCTGACGGTTCGGTGATACGGCTGGCAGACACGCGTACTTGCTCCAACTGCGGTGACGACGACAAGGGGAGTGGCGTACTCCCCGCCCCACACCCTGTCTCCCGTGTCTTGGCGTCGACTTGGAGCCTGTGGCCGGGCGGGTGCGGAAGCCGTCGGCGTCGGCGTTTAGCGTCTGTTCACGGACCGTCACCGCGCAAGGGGTAGATTCCCTCGCCGTGCTGCGTATTCGAGTCCTGGGGTCGCTGAGCGCCGAGTTCGACGGCAGGACCGTCGAACTCGGGCCGCCGCAACAGCGTGCCGTGCTCGCCCTCCTGGTCGCCGCCCGCGGCCGGGTCGTTCCCGTCGACCGGGTCATGGACGGCCTGTGGGTGACGACGCCCCCGGCGAAGGCGTCGGCGTCGCTGTACGCCTACGTCTCGAACCTGCGCCGGGTGCTGGAGCCCGGACGGCCGCCGCGCAGCCCCGCGACCGTGCTGGTCACCGCGCCGCCCGGGTACGCGCTGCGGCTGGACCCGGACGCCGTGGACGCCTGGCGGTTCGAGACGCTGGTGGGCCGTGCCCGGGGTGCCGCTCCGGAGGACGAACGGGGTCTGCTGGCGGAGGCGTTGCGCTGCTGGCGGGGCCCGGCGTTCGCGGAGCACGCGGACACCGACTGGGCCGGCCCCGAGGCGGCCCGGCTGACGGAACTGCACGCCCAGGCCCGCGAGTTGGCCGTCGCGGCCGATCTGCGCACCCAGCGCGCCGCGCGGGCCGCCGCGGACGCCGAACTCCTCACCGCGGAGCACCCCTTGCGGGAGGAGGGCTGGCGGCTGCTGGCCCTCGCCCAGTGGGCCTGCGGCCGCCAGGCACACGCCCTGGCCACCCTGCGCCGGGCCGCGCGGCTGCTGCGTGACGAACTCGGCTGCGAACCGGGCCCGGCCCTGGCCGTTCTGGAACACGCGATACTGACGCGGCGCCACGAGGTGCTGAACTCCGCGCTCGCCGTCCCGGCAGGCCCCGCCCCTGGAGGCGAACTGCCCGGGGCACGTACGCCCGACCGGCCCACTCCGCCCGACCGACCCACTCCGCCGCACCCGCCCACCGACCCGGAACCCGCCACCGACCCGGAACCCGCCGCCGTCCCGCAACCCGCCCCCGTCACGGACCCGTTCGTCGGCGAGCGGCCCCCGTGGCGCGACCTCTTCGTCGGCAGGGCCACCGAACTCCGCACCGCCGACGCCGTGGCGCAGGCGGCCCGGGACAGGGGAGCCACGCTGGTCGTCACCGGGGAACCCGGCGCGGGGAAGTCCGCGTTCGTCGCCCACCTCGCCGGCCGCCTGCGCTCCTCCGGCTGGACCGTCCTCGTCGGCCGCTGCCCCGAGTTCGACGGTGCGCCGCCCGCCTGGGCATGGACCCAACTGCTCGGCGAACTGGCCCGCGAGCGACCGCCGGAGCGTCCCGACGAACTGGCGGCCCTGCTGACCGACCCCGACGGCTCCGCCGCCGCGGCACCCTCCGACGACGCCGTCACCGGTCGGTTCCGGATGCACCGGGCGGCCGCCGAGTGGCTGCGCGCCGCGGCTTCGGCCGCCCCGCTGGCCGTGGTGGTCGAGGACCTGCACCGCGCCGACAGCGAGACGCTGGCGCTGCTGGAGACGGCCGCCGCCGTCACCGGAGTGCCACTGCTGACCATGGGCACGTACCGGCCCGCCGAAGTCGGCGAACACCTCCTGAAGACCCTCGCCCACCTCGCTCCGCGCGTCCCGCACCGCATCGCGCTGGGCGGCCTGCCCGAGCGGGACGTGGCCACGGTCGTGCAGGCGGTCTGCGGCGACACCGTGGACGCCCAAACGGTCAGCGCGCTGGCCCGGCGCACCGGCGGCAACCCCTTCTACGTCCTGGAGAGCGCCCGCCTGCTGGCCGGTGAAGGCGCCCTCGCCGCCACCTCGGAGGTCCCGCACGGCGTACGGGACGTCCTGCGCCGCCGCCTCGCCCTGCTGCCCGAATCCGCCAGGACCGCCCTGCGCATCGCCGCCGTCGCCGGAATCGAGGCCGAGGTAGGCGTCCTCGCGGAGGCGGCCGGGACCGACGGGAGCGAGATACTCGACGGACTGGACGCGGCGCTGTCCGCGCACCTGCTCACCGCGCCGCGACCCGGCCGGGTCGCCTTCGAGCACGCCCTGGTCCGCGACACCGTGTACACGGACCTGCCCGGCGTCAGGCGGGCGCTCCTGCACGGCCGTATCGCCGACGTCCTGCGCCGCCGTCAGCCCGAGGACCCGGCGGCGCTCGCCCACCACTTCGCCCGCTCGGGCACCGCCGCGAACGCCCCCCTCGCCGTCGACTACGCCCTGCGCGCCGCCCGGGCCGCCGAGCGCCGCTACGCCCACGAGGTCGCGGTCGCCCTCATCGAGCAGGCCATCGACGTGCACTCCGCCGCGGCCGGACCACAGGCGGCTGCCGACCGGCCGGAGGAGACGGTCGCCCTGCTCGTCCGGCTGCTCGGCGCGCAGGTACGGGCCGGGTCGACGGACGCGGCCCGCCGCACCCGGCAACGCGCCGTCGAACTGGCCGAACGCGCCGGCCGCGGTGACCTGGTCGCCACCGTCTACGGCGCCTGGACCGAACCCTGCCCGTGGCCCAGCAGGCTGGCCGCCGCCGACGACCCCGCCGTCCTGCGCCGCATCGACGAACTCGCCCGCGACACCACCCTGGACGACGCCACGCGTGCCGGAGTGCTCCAGGCCCTCGCGGACGCGGTCGCCGCGACCGATCCGCGCCGCGCCGCCCACGCGGCCCGCACCCAACTGCTGCTGGCCCGCGAGGGCGGCGACCCCCGGTTGCTGGCGGCAGCCCTGATGACCTCGGCCAAGCTCCTCCCGCACGAGACGCGGGCCCCGCGGCGGACGCCTCTGGTCACCGAGTTGCGCGAACTCGCCCGCGCCCACGACCTCCCCGCCTACCGCTGGGCCGCCGAGCACCTCGGCGCCCAGAGCGCCGCCGTACGCAACGACCCGGCCGCCGTGCGCCGTCACACCGCGGAGGGGCAGGTCCTCGCGGGCCGCTACCGCATGGTGTGGGCGCAGGGTCTCAACACCGCGACCACCGCGATGCTGGCGGCCGTGTCGGGGCGCTTCGAAGAGGCCGAGACCCGTTACGCCGAGGCCGACGTGCTGCTGCAACGCGTCGGCACCCATCAGGCGCAGGGGCTGCGGACCCTGGCCGTGGCCACCATCCGGCTCACCCAGCGGCGCGCCGCCGAGATCGAGCCGATGATGCGCGCCGTCCACGAACGCGTCGGCGCCCCCGTCGGCGTGCTGATGGCGCTCATCCTCGCCCTGCTCGGCCGCCACGACGAGGCACGGGCCGTCGAACTGCCGCCGGAACCCGTCACCGACCACCTCTACGGCGTCGAACTCGACTTCCGCTCCCGGCTCGCCGTCCTCCAGCGGGACACCGAGGCCGCCCGACTGCTCGTCGGACATCTGCACCCGCTGCGGAAACAGTTCGGCGGCACCGCGGGCGCCGCCTACGCCACCCGCCCACTGGCGCACGCGCTGGCCGACCTCCACCGCCTCCTCGGCGAACCCGGGGAGGCCGCCGAGCACTACGCCCTCGCCGAACGCACCGCCCGCGCCTGGGACTCGGCCCACTGCGCCGAGGCCGCCGCCCGTGCGGCGGCGGAACTCGCCGAGGAGCGCGCCGGGCGGACCACGGTGTTGCCCTAGGCTGCTACCGGACTCTTCGAACAACGCGCCCACTCGCCGAAGTTGACTGCGCTTCAGCTCCAGGTGCGTGATCCCGGAACGGAGTTCGCCGGGCTTCCCCCGCTGGGCGGCATCACCGCACTCACCCTGCCGGGGCTGGACGGCGACGCCGACCTCGCCGGCCTCACCACGACCTTCCCGGCACTGAAGAGGGTGGTCCTGGGACCGGTGCCCGAGCACTCCACCCCGGACCTGACCCCACTGCACGCACTGCCGTGGCTGTCCGTCACGCTCGCCGCGGACGGACAGCCACCCCGGCTCAAAGGCCACGAAGTCCTCGGCGGACGCCTCCGGTTCACGACGACGGCCACGCTGTACCTGCGCTGAGGCGCACGAGGCCCCGGCTCAGAACGGCATCCGGCCACGGGCCCGCCGACCGGCGCCCCCGCTGCGGCCCATCGCCCGCGAGCTGGAGCTGAACGGCTTGCTCAGCAGCCGGCCGAGTATCCCGGGCGCCTTCGAACCGGCACGGGACCCCGCGCCGAGGCCGCGCTGGGCGCCGTTCTGCGGGTGACGGGACAGACGGGGCAGGAAGAACGCCAGCACGGCCAGGACCACGCAGGCGACGATGACAATGCCGATGACCATCTCGGACTCCAAGTGTCGTGGGTGGACAGGGCCTTTTGGCTCTGCACCACCGACTGCCCCGCCTGCCGACGCGCACACCCCCGACTCCGTCCCACGAGGGTGTGCGCGCCCGGGTCAGAGGCCGCTGACCTTGCCGCTCGCGGACAGCTCGTACACCAGGGTCACCGTGCGACGGCCGCCGGGCGGCAGGGCGACGTCCCAGCGGGCGATGCCCTCGTCGTC
Organism: Streptomyces sp. NPDC048002; assembly: GCF_040653275.1. Lineage (NCBI taxonomy): Bacteria > Bacillati > Actinomycetota > Actinomycetes > Kitasatosporales > Streptomycetaceae > Streptomyces > Streptomyces sp. NPDC048002. The sequence continues at coordinate 109,542 of NZ_JBEZNL010000026.1, forward strand.
CAGCGCGTCCGGGGCGGGCGAACAGGCCTCCTTGCGCAGCCGTACCTCCACCGCCGAGACCTCGGAGACCGGGATCCGCTCCCGCAGAACGACCGTCCGCTCGCCCTCCGTCCGCGGCGCGGAGAACCGCGACAGGTGCAGCCGCACCGTGCGGGTGACCGTGGTCCGCTGGGTCATGCCGCCGGTCTCGCGGGACTCCTCCGTCTCCCGCACCACGCGGTAGTCGTCGTGGCTGCCGAAGGCGAGTTCGACCGGCGCGCCGGGAGCGGTGAAGTCCAGCGCGCCGCGGCCGCCGAACCCGCTGCCGCGCACCAGGTCCACGGGCCCGGCCAGCAGCGCGTGCCCCGACGCGTTGTCGAACCGCACCACCTGGGTGACCAGTTCGGACAGCTCGGGCGAGCAGGCGTACTCGCCGCTCGCGGGGGTCACGAAGGAGGACAGCGGCACCCGGTGGGCGCGGCCGTCGGAGGGCACGGAGACGGGTGCGGGGGACCGCAGCACCCTGGTCTCCCCGCCGTCGTCCACTCCGGGCAGGCCGAGCACCGGGGCGGGGCCCAGCTCGGCGATGTCCTCCTCGCGTACCTCGACCTCGACGGTGCGCCGCTCGGCGGGGGAGCGGTCGGTGAGCGTCAGCCGGTCCTCCGTGAGCCGCGGCGGCTCGTTGGCGAGGGCGGAGCGGGCCGTCGACAGGGTCAGACGCACGTCGGACCAGTCCTCGCCGGTGCGCTGCCAGACCATGGCGTCGGTCTCCAGCGTCACCGTGTCCCCGTCGAGCACGGCCCGGTAGGCGGGGCGCCACAGCGCGCAGGGCACGAGGTGGCTCAGCCGCAGCCGGGCGGGCCCGTCGCCGGTGGAGCGCAGGGTCACCTCGATGTGGCCGAGCAGCTCGGCGGGCCGCTGCTCGGACAGGACGAGGGCGTGCGCGGTCTCCCGCAACTCGCCGTCGAGCGCCGTCAGCCGGGCCTGTACCTGCCGCAACCGCTCACTGTGCTCGTCGCGTTCGGAGTCCACGCGGTCGAGTTCCTCGGCCCAGCGGGCCGTGTCCGACTCGCCCGAGCCGGCTCCCTCGCCGACCTCGCGCAGCAGATCCGTGGCGAGCCGGGCGAGGAGGTCCAGGCGGGCGCGCAGCCGGTCGGCCCGCTGCTCCAGCGTGAACCGCTCCCCCTCCAGGGCGTGCGCGCGCCGGCGCAGGTCGGAGTCGTCGGCGGTGGGCTGCGGACCATGCGGGGTCCAGGCCCGGACGATGCGGGCGTCGAGGACGCGGGCCCGGTCGCCGTCGACTTCGGCGTGGAGGGTGCGGTCGACCGCCAGCGCGCTGACCGGGCCGAGGCGCAGCCGCTGCGTGCCGGGGCGCAGGTCGAGGTCGACGGTCCGCTCGACCTGGGCGCGGTCCTCCAGGCAGGTGACGGCGGTGACGGGTGCGGGGATCAGTTCGGAATCCGTGGACATGGTGTGCCTCAGCTCCTGCGGTTGCCGCCGACCAGGGCCTTCGCGGCCGGGATACGGATCTCGTGGCCGCCGCGCAGGGCGACGGTGCCGCTGGGCGGCAGGTCGACCCGCCACAGGCGGGTGCCGGCCGCGTGCCGATCGGGTCCCAGGTCGTCGGGACGGGCCCAGTCGGCGCGTTCCTCGATCCGGACGTCCGGATCGGTGCTGACCGGCACCTGTTCGCGCACCTCGACGGAGACCGGCCGGGCGAGCCGGTTGGCGACCTCCACCTGGACGGTGTGCTCCAGCACCGTGACGTTGTTGCGCAGGCCCGCGGTGGACTCGTTGAGGTGGGTGCGCCGGGTGACCCGGATGCCCTCCGCCGGTCCGAGCCCCATCCGGCGCACGCCGCCCGGCGCGAGGGTGGGCAGGGCGGCCGTCAGCAGGAAGTCGTCGTCGACGGTGACCTCCACCGGGCCCGCCAGGAGCGCCTGGTCGGTGGCGTTGGACAGGACGAGCGTGCCGTACACCCGCTCCTCCACGGACGGGACGCACAGGTACTCGGTGCGCAGACCGACCGGGATCTCACCGATGGTGACCGTGTGCCAGACGCCGTCCGAGGGGATGTCCGCGCGGGCGTCGGCGTCGTAGCGGTGGTCGAAGGAGCCCGCCGACACGCGGGGTCGCACGGCGTGTCCGGGCAGCGGCAGCGAGGCCACCGCCTCGGCGCGGCGGCGGTACTCGACCGCCACCGGGTCGTGGGCCCTGCCCGGGAAGAGGCGGCCCCTGCGGTTCCTGGCCTCCTCGGGGCCGCTGAGGGCCAGGGCCGCGTAGTCGAGCTCGTCGCCGCTCGGCTGCGGCGGTCCGGTGACCGGGGCGGGCGGTGCCGGGGGAGGAGCCGCCGGTCCCGAGGGCGGTGGCGGTGCCGCGGCGGCCGGGGC
>NZ_JBEZNL010000027.1:0-97188 GCF_040653275.1 Streptomyces sp. NPDC048002
ATGGCCGACAACGTCGGCAACGAGAAGATGATCGAGCAGGCGGAGAAGTTCGGCTACAACAACCCCGAGCTGGACACCCCGGTCCGCGCCGCAGAGCCCGCCACGCCCAGAAGATAAGGAAAGCGCTGATGACACGGCAACGGCGAAGCCTGTACGAGGCCGCGGGGCAAGCCATGCTGCGCGCCGCGGTCCACACGACCGAGCCCACGATGCGGCCTTGGCCGACGCGCACCGCGCCCACGGAGGAATGGCGCGCGTGGCTGACCACGGTGTGGTCCGACACCGCCTTCCGACGTGCCGTGTCGCAGGCCAGCCCCCATCTGGCGGACCAGGTGCAGGCCATCATCAACGGCCGAACGCCGAAGGCACGCCGGATGCGCCGGGCGGCTCTGGCTACCGCCCGCTACGCGATCCGCTACGCCCGCCGCTCCACCCCCTACGGCCTCTTCGCCGGCGTCGCCCCGCTCGACTTCGCCGAGACCACGTCCGTCCGCGTCGGCGACGAGCACCAGGTGGTGGCCCGGCCCGAGCCGACGGGACTAGAGGAGATGCTCAGCGACTGGGAGAGCGACGCGGCGCGCATGGCCGACGTCAAGGTTTGCGTCAACAACCTGTTCCAACAGCGTGACCAGCACATCCACGTGCCCTCCGAGGGCGACGCGGTGTTCCGCCTCGCCCTGAGCCCTGCACTGCGCCTCGTCCTCGATCTGGCGCGATCGCCGATCGTGTACGGCCAGTTGTCCGCGAAGCTGGCTGCGGAGTTCCCCACCGTGAGTGACACGGCGCGAGAGCGGCTGCTCGGTGAACTGCTGCGGGTCCGGCTGCTGCGCTCGTCGCTGCGCGCGCCTTCCACCATCGCCGACCCCACCGACGTCCTGCCACCTGCCGCGCGCGCTCGGGCAGCGGGCCTGCGGACCGCGTGCGACCTGCGGCTGGACGCCGACGTACGACTGCCCGAACCGGTGCTGACCGAAGTGGAGACCGCGGCGAGCGTCTTGACCCGCGCGGCCACCCACCCGACCGGAACACCGACCTGGCAGCAGTGGATCGAGCGGTTCAGCGAGCGCTACGGCGAGAACCACCTGGTGCCGGTGGACGTGGCCACGGATCCCGAACGGGGTGTGGGCTTCCCGGACGGATTCCTCACGCCGAGCGAACCGCCCCGGCCGATGTCCCGACGCGACCGGATGCTGCTGGACCTGGCCGGAACCGCCGCCGCCGAAGGCATCCGAACCGTCTCACTGACCGGGGCAATGATCGAGGAACTGGAAACAGCGGCTGGCGGCAAGGGCCATGGCCTGGCTCCCCACCTCGAACTTGCCACGCAGGTCCACGCCTCCTCCGTCCCGGCGCTCGACCGGGGCGACTTCCGGTTGCGCGTGCTGGCCGTCTCCCGCTCGGCCGGATCGATGACCGGCCGGTTCTGGCACCTGATGCCGGGTTCGGAGACTGCGTACGCGAACCTGCCCACCGTCGATCCGGGAGCGGAGCTCGTCCAGCTTTCCTTCCACGCCGGGCGGGCACCAGCGGACCTGCTCACCCGCGCGCCTCAGGCCCTGCCCTGCGTCGTCAGCGTCGGCGAGTTCCGGCACCCCGCCCCGCACGTCCTCTTCCCACGCGACCTGTCGGTCACCGTCGCCGACGGCCGCCCTCATCTGGTCGAGGCCGCGACGGGCAAGCCGCTGGAGCTGCTCGCCCCCACCGCCATCAACTTCCTGTGGAACAACTACACCCCGCCGATGGCGCGCTTCCTCGGCGAGATCAGCCGCGCCGTGTCCCCGCAGGTGACCTGGTTCGACTGGGGGGCTGCCTGGGCTCTGCCCTTCACTCCGGCCCTCACCTACCGGCGCACCATCCTCACCGCCGCCCGCTGGAAGATTCGCCGCAGCATCCTGCCTGACCGCACCGCGCCACTGGAGCAGTGGGCTGACCAACTCCACGCGTGGCGGGCTCGGTTGGGGGTGCCGGAACAAGTCCTGCTCGCGGAGGACGACCAGCAGCTTCCCCTTGATCTCACCCGCGACGTCGAACTGGACCTGCTGCGCGCGCACTTGGATGCCAGCCGCATCGGCGTCGCAACCCTGCACGACGCGCCCCCGCCGGACGCCGACGGGTGGATCGGCGGTCGGTCCCACAGCATCGTGATTCCTCTGGCCAGGCGCTCATGAGGACGCCGACCGTGCCCCGTACGCAGGACCTGTCCGAGGGCGCCCTGGGCATGGCCCTGCTCGGCATCGAGCGCCGAGACCTGATCACAGCGCGCCGCCACCTCGCCCGGGCCACCGTTCAAGGGGTGAGCACCGGCAGCAACGCCAGCCTCTTTCACGGCGCGCCCGCCCTGGAGTTCGTCCTGGCCCGTGCCCATGGGGCCGGAGACGACGTCCGCGCGGCCGTCGACCGCGTCGTGGACGCCCGGCTCGCCGCCGCCCACAGCCGTCAGGCCGCTGGCATGCTGCCGAACCTCGCCGAATGGGACCTCATCCGCGGCCTGACCGGGCTCGCAGCGCTGCTGCTCACCCGGCGCCCCGTCGCGCCCCGACTGCCCGATGTGCTCGCCTGCCTGGTCGTGCTCGCCCGCCCCGCCCGCGGCGGGGACCGGATGCTTCCGGGGTGGTGGTCGGCGGTCGGCCCGGACGGCAAGGAGATGGCCGGCGGGCACGGCAACAACGGCATGGCCCACGGCATCGCCGGGCCGCTGGCCGTTCTCTCCCTCGCCCTACGCGAAGACGTCCGCGTCCCTGGCCAGGAAGAGGCTGTCGACGCGTTCACAACCTGGCTGGAGCAGCACGGCGCCCACTACTGGTCCACCGCAGCCCACCTGAACGCCGACCAGCCACCCGAAGCGGAACCCGCCCGCCAGTCCTGGTGCTACGGCCAGCCCGGCATCGCCCGCGCGCAACAGCTCGCCGCGCTCGCCCTCGGCAACTCCGCCCGCCGCCGAGCGGCCGAGAACAGCGTCGAGACCATCCTCACCGACCCCCAGCAGCTCGCCCGGATCACCGACTCGACGCTCTGCCACGGCTGGGCCGGCCTGCTGACACTCACCCGCGCGGTCGCCGCCGACAGCTCCGAACCCGCACGCTTCACCCCCATCATCCAGGACCTGCACAAACGGCTGACCGCCGACTGGGAGCACCTGACCAAACCAGGCTTCCTGGAAGGCCGGGCCGGCGCCCAACTCGCCTTGCACGACCCGGGCATCGCCGACTGGAGCCGTGCCCTCCTGCTCACCTGACCCCGTCTTGCAGTCCCTCAAGGAGTTCCCTGCCCATGGCCTTCGACGACGAGAACCTGCCCCTCCCACCGGACACCCGCTGGTGGCACGCCTCCGTAGCCTTTCCCGAACCGCCCCACAACGCCGCAAGGGCCTTGGCCACCGCGCTGTCCGGACGCCGATTCCACTTCCTGCGCAAGGACGCCGGCCTGCGCCTGCGCACCGAACCGCCCGCCACCAGCCTGCTGGACCAGCTCGTCTCCGACGGTGTGATCAGCGGCTGGACGGGCGGGATCTACGAGCCGGAGACCCACGCGTTCGGCGGCCCCGAGGGCATGAAGATCGCGCACGACGTGTTCTGCGCCGACAGCCCGGCCGCGCTCGCCGAGACCGGTGCCCCTCGCGCCCGCGAGCGCGCTGTGATGCTGCTGTCCGCCATGATCCGCGCAGCGGGACTGGACCCGTTCGAAGCCGGAGACGTCTACGACCAGTGGGCCGCCCTGCGCCACCCCGTCACCCCTCCCCGAGGGCCCGCCCTGGACAAGGCCGTCTCCGCGATGCGGCGGCTGATGCACGCGGACGCCGCATCACGTCCCGATGCGGAAGCGGGCTGGGCCGAGCGCGTCGCCGCGTTCGAGGACGCCGGCTCCCAGCTGCGCCGGCTCGCCGCCGACGGCCGGCTGATACGTGGAATCAGGGGCGTCCTCGCCCACCACGCGATCTTCGCGTTCAACCGCGCGGGCGTGCCTGTCGAAGCGCAGGCCGCGACCGCGTGGCTCGGCCGTCTCGTCTCCTTCTCCAGCGGAGAAGGAGACGTGTCCACCCGCAAGTCCGCCCCGGCGGACCCTAGCCTCCCTCGAATGGAGACCACCGTGACACCCGTAACCGACCCCCACCAGCTCCGCGAAAGCCTCGCCCAACGGCTCATCGACAGCGGCCACCTGCGCAGCCAGGCCGCCGTCGATGCCTTCCGCTCCACCGACCGGCACGCGTTCCTGCCCGGCGTCGAACTGGAGCGCGCCTACAAGGAGGACGCCGTACCGATCAAGCACGACGAGTACGGGGAGATGATCTCCTGTATCTCCGCACCGTCCGTCGTCGCCACTCAGCTCGAACAGCTCGGCGCCCAGCCCGGCCACAAAGTCCTGGAGGCCGGAGCCGCCACCGGTTACAACGCCGCTCTCCTCAGCAAGATCGTCTCCCCCGGCGGGCAGGTGTGGACCCTAGACGTCGACAAGGACCTCGTCGACGGCGCGAACAAGAACCTCGCCGAGGCCGGCATCGACAACGCCACCGCGGTCATGGCCGACGGTGCGGCCGGGCTGCCCGAGCACGCCCCGTACGACCGAATCCAGTTCACGGTCGGCGCGGGAGACGTCCCGGTCAAGATCCTCGACCAGCTCGCCCCCGGCGGGCGCCTGGTCCTGCCGATGCGGATCCGCGGCAGCATCTCCCGCTCCTTCGCCTTCGAACGCGACGCGGACACGTGGAAGACCGTCTCCTGCGAGATGGCCACCTTCGTCCCGCTGCGCAAGGGCGTCTGCGACGACGTGTACACCCTCGTGCCGATGGCCGGCGAGGGCAACGTGCGCCTGGAGACGTTCAGCGAGCAGGACGTCGACCGCGAGGCGCTGCGTACCGTCCTCGACGAGCAGCAGACCAAGCTGTACACCGGGGTGAAGTTCCGGCAGGGCTCGGCGTGGGAGTGGCTGTACCTGTACCTGGCCTGCGTGCTGCCCAACGGTCTGTCACGCCTGCCGGGCCAGCGTCCGGGATTTACTCCGCACTTCGGCTGGGGCTCCATGGCCGCCGTCGACGGAGGCTCGCTCGCGTACCTGACTGTCCGCGAGGGCGAGGACGAGGAGGGCCGGTATTGGGAGGTCGGGGCTATCGGCCACGGGGAGCGCGGAGGCGACCTCGCCGAGCGCGTCGTAAGCGAGATCCGCGCCTGGGACGCCAGCGGCGGCAACGACGCCCCCGAACCGGGCTTCCGGATGGCCACCGCCGACTCCCGCGACCGGCTGACGGCCAGCGACCCGCGCTTCGTCGTCGACAAGCCCTACAGCCGACTGGTCATCGACTGGGCGGGCAAGGGCTGAGCCGATGATCCCCGCGATAGCCAGCCGCATCCCCCTGGTCCGCCGCACCAAGGCGCCCGCGCTCCCGCTTTCGGAGCGCATCAACCACCTCACCGGGCTGACCGTCGCGCCCGCAGGTGCGGGCCACCACGACCTGGTGGCCCGCACCTGCGGGATCCTCAACTACGCCGCCCTGATCGCCTCCGACGTCGGGTTACCCGGACTGGCCGAGGATCTGTGCTGGCGCCAGCACCAGGTCTTCGCCGACGCAGGGCGCCTCAGCGGCCGGATCGCCGTCATGTCGCTGATGCCGCTGGTCAACCTCTCCCGACTGCAGACCCGCGCCGGCCACGGCGAGTCCGCCTACAGGTTGTTGCACTGCCTCAACGACGCGGCCCGACAACGGACCAAGACCGACATCGACGGCCGCACCGTCGACCTCTCGGCCCTGACCGGCACCGACGAGGACCACCGCACGGTGTGCCATGAGCTCTACATCGCCCTGCTCGTGGACGGCGCCCGCGCCCTCGCCCAGACCGGGCGATGGACCGAGGCCACCGACGCCATGGCCCAGCACCGCGGCATCGGCAACCGACTCCTCGACGGCCGCCAGATCCAGACCATGGCCCTTATGGAGCAGGACCGGGACCAGCAGGCACGCGACCTGATCGACGCCACCCAGCCCACCGAGCCCTGGGAGAACGCCGTCGCCGACCTCCTGCGCGCCCACTGCCGCACCGGCGCGACACCGCTTCCGCCCGCCGACCTCGACCGGGCCCAGCGTGCAGCCGCCTCGCTGCTGGCCGACCCCGAACCCTCGTACACCGCTTTCCAGACCCGGGCGGGCCTCGCCGCCCTGGACCTCGGCGGCAGCGGGCCGCACGCGGACTCGCTCGCCCCCGCTCTTGCCGCTGCGGCACGCCTCGACGCCTACGCCGCACGAGAGGTCCTGCGCCACCCCGTTGCCGCCACGGTCTTGGACGATGAGGCGAAAGACGTGCTGTACGCCGTGACCGCGGCAGCCGGACTGGGATCCGGTGAACTGTCCGCCGACCACCGTGATGCTCTGACGTGCGCGGTCCGTGACGCGGAAACCCAGCTGGAACGGCTGCTACAGCCAGAACCGGCACTCGGATAGGGGGCGAAGTCGCGGCTGACCCGCTGGCCGAGACCTGCGATCTGGCGGTGTCGGCGTCTCGGCCACTTCCTGCCCGCAGCTGCTCCGAGCCAGACCAGGGATCTCACGCCTGCAGGGCCAGCCGACGCAGGAAACAGCAGGCTTCCCAGCACGACCGAATGACGTGTGTTCGATAGCCCGATCGCGTCGTTAGACCTCACGACTCAGCCGCAGCGACCGTCCTAAGGCAAACGATGACCTCTACCGATACGCAGGACCAGCCGCCGCAACCGGAATAGGCGACCGCGCCGGACGACGAAGTCCAGCGGGCCGGTGTTCGAGAGGAGTGCCTCTATCGTGACGAATCGCGGCTCCAGGCCGGCTCCCCGCTGACCTCCCGCACCATGGCGCGACGTCACCCCTCGCTCGCGCGGCGCTCGGTCCAGATGGCGTGGCGCGTGGATCGCGGGGGGGGGTGCCCCTATCTCTTTGGTCAAGGTCCTGGGCCAGGATGGCGGCATGACGATGTGGTTCCGCATCTACTACGAGGACGAAGATCTGTGGCTGTATTTCGAGGCCAGTGACGAAGGCTGGGCAGCACGACAGGTCGAGGTCCGCAGGCAGGACTCGCGCCCGGTGACGGCGGCCTCTCTGGAAGAGGTACTGCACTTGCGTGATCATGCCGATCTCGCCGCCATGTTCCGCTATGAACGGCAGTTCGGGGTCCTTGCCGAGGGTCCGATGGATGGCTGGCGGGACGAGCCCGAGGCAGTCGAGATCTCCGCGGATGAGTTCGAGCGGGTGTGGACTGGGGCCCGCCGGGTTCTCGGCGATTCAGGCTGACCTGGCGGGTTTGGGTTCGTAGAAGGTTCCGTCGCGGAGCATCGCGAACCGGACGTCGGCCCGGCGTCTGGCGAGGCAGAGCAGGGCCTGCGTGTGGTGCTTTCCCTGGGCGATCTTCTTGTCGTAGTAGGCCCGCGACGCCGGGTCGCCGAGCGCGGCGAACGCGGAGAGGAAGAAGGCCCGTTTGAGCTGCTTGTTCCCCCTCCGGGACGGCTGTTCACCGCGGATCGAGGACCCCGAACTGCGGGTCGCCGGGGCGAGCCCTGCGTATGCGGCGAGGTGGCCGGCGGTCGGGAAGGTGCTGCCGTCGCCGACCTCGATCAGGATGCGGGCTCCGGTCCTGACGCCGACTCCCGGCATCGAGGTCAGGACCTTGGAAAGAGGGTGGTCCTCCAGGAGTTCTTCGATCCGCCCGGCCAGCAGTTTCCGCTGGTCAAGGACAGCGGTCAGGGATCCAGCCAGGCTCGGGACGATCAACGCGGCTGCCTCGGTGCCAGGAACGGTAACGGTCTGCTCGTCCAGGGCGGCGAAGATCTCCCCGACCAGCCGCCCGGCCATCCTGGGCGCCTTCGGCCGCAGCAGGGTGACCAGGCGTCGTCGTCCGGCCTTGCGGATCTGGGCCGGTGATCCGAACCGTTCCAGCAGGGCGAGGACTGCCGGGTGCTGCAATCGCGGCCCCAGCACCCGTTCCAGCGAGGGGTGGATCTGCGTCAGCAGGCCGTGCAGTCGGTTGGCGACTCTGGTGGCCTCGCCGGCGAGGTCGTCGTCGAAGCCGACGATCATCTCCAGCTCGGCGATCGTCTCGTCCTGGCCGTCGATGGCCCGCAGCGTGTGGGGCATCGCGCGGGCGGCGTCGGCGATGATGAACGCGTCCTTCGCGTCGGTCTTGGCCTCGCCGGGGTAGAGGTCGGCGATCCGCCGCATCGTCAGTCCGGGCAGGTAGGCGACGAGGCAGCCCATGTCCCGGGCGACCGCCAGCGGCAGGGCTCCGATCGAGGCCGGCTGATCGACCACGACGAGCACCGTTCCGTGCTTGGCCTTCAGCTTGGCGAAAAGTTCGCGGAGCTTGGGTTCGGTGTTGGGCAGCCGCTTGTCGAAGGCCTTTTTGCCGGCCGGGGTGACGGCGGTGGCGTGGTGTTCGCCCTTGCCGACGTCCAGGCCGAGGAAGACGTCGATGTCGCCGGTGTCGATCACGTGCAGGCCCCTCCATCACGCTTTCGTCCGGCCTTGCCAGGGCACCGAGCTGCCACATCCACGTTACGGAGAGCTCTTCCGGCCTTGGGTGAAGCCGGTGCTCAAGCCCCTCATCAGCGGTCCGTCGATGCCTCCGGGCCCGGTGACACCACCCCCCGGATCATGAACAACAATGCCGTTGCTTTTGAGGCTGTCGGCCGGTTGAGTCGGTGTGCTGATATCCCGTCTGGAACGGCTGGGGCTGGGAGTCTTGACCCGGTCGTGCCCGCCGGAGCTGGTGGACCGGGTGGTCGGTGAGGCCGGTCGTTCGGAGAAGCGCCGGCGTCTGTTGTCCGCCCGGTTCACGGTGTACTTCGTGCTGGCGATGTGCCTGTTCCCGCAGGCCGACTACCTGGAGGTTCTGCGCCTGGTGAAGGCCGGAGACCCAGGACTGCGGTCCTGGACCGGGGTCAACAAGTCCTCGCTGACCAGGGCACGGCAACGGCCGGGATGGACCGTGATGCGGGAACTGTTCCGGGCCGTGGCCCGGCCACTGGGCAGGGAAGACGATCTCTTTCACGGGCTGCGGGTGCTGGCCCTGGACGGGACACTGCTGGCCGTGCCGGACTCCGCGGTGAACAACGACGCCTTCGGCAAGTCGGGATCAGCGCGTAGTCCGATGGGATATCCGCAGGCCCGGGTGGTCGCGGTGGCCGAGTGTTCCTCCCATGCCGTGCTCGACGCCGTGGTCGGCGGGTTCAAGGAGTCCGAGCGGATCGTCTCCGACGCCCTGGACGCCCATGGCGGGACCGGCACGCTGTTACTGGCCGACCGCGGTCTGTGGGGTCTGGCCCGTTGGCACAGGCTGCGGGACCAGGGCACGCACCTGCTGTGGCGGATCGAGAGACGCAAGGCCCGCCGGGTGATGGACGTGCTGCCCGACGGCAGCTACCTCGCCCGGATCGAGGCGAACAAGCACAGCAAGGCGGCCGGAACCGTCAAGGCCCCACCGGCCCTGGTCCGTGTGATCAAGTACCGCGTCGACGGCCAGGCCGACATCGTCCGGCTGATCACCAGTCTCACGGACCACGGAAAGTACCCGGCCGCCGAGCTGGCCGCGCTCTACGCCCGGCGCTGGGAGATCGAGCTGGTCTTCGACGAGATCAAGACCCACCAGCGCGGCAGACCGGTCTTGAGGTCGCAGACGCCGGACGGGGTGCGGCAGGAGATCTACGCGCACCTGATCGTTCACCATGCCACCCGGGACCTGCTGAACGAGGCCGCCAGGGTTCACCGGAGCACCGCCGAGCGAACCTCGTTCACTCGGGCCCTGCACGTCGTCCGCCGCATGGTGACCTCACCGAGCGGCTTTTCCCCCCTCAGCCCGCAGACGGGACCGGCACCTTGGGCTCGCCGAGATCGGCCGGAGTCTGTTACCCCGCCGTCGGTCCCGTGACTGCCCCCGCAAGATCCGCTCCTGCATCACCCCGTACGGCAGCAAGGCCCCTGGAGAGCCCGCAAGCCACCGCCGCTCCCCGGTCGTCATCACCCTGAACCACAGGTGGCACGACCACTAAAGCAACGGCATTGTCATGAACTACAAGGGGGGGGGAAGTCATGCCGGACCCGAAGGCCGGTAGCCCCATTGCGGAGCCACGAAGAAGGTAACGGGGGGGACCACCGGCCTGCTGGTGTACCAGACCGCGACCGGCGTCCTCGCGCCCCTCGACCTCCTGGCCGTCACGGGCACGATCAACCCGCTGATCTCGTCGGGCGACATCACCGAGCGGTTATGTGAGGCCGCCCCGCAGCTGACTGTGATCGCCGTCGCCACCGGCCTGCGCGCCCTGCTAGACATCACCATAGTCTGGCTCACCGGCCGGCCGCGCCAGGCGCTCGGGCGGGCAACGGAGCTGACGATGATCGAGCCTGCGCTCGGCGCCGAACTGGCCGCCGGCAACAAGCACGGCTACAACGACGCCTACGACATCGCCGACCGCGGAGCCCAGGTCACCCCGACCTCGTCGAAGAAGCACAGGACGTCCTCGCGGCGACCGCCACATCGCCGCAGGCACAACTGTCCTGACCGTCCTGCACCCCCTGCTCCTGCCCATTCTCACACTCGTCTGCCTGCCGCAGGCCGCCGGGTACGTGCGTTCCGCCCGCGTGATCTACCTCTCGGAGACCTCCGGACGGCGCAGGATGCTGGGCAAGCTGCGCTGGCACATGGCCTATCAGGAGTCCAGCGAGGAGAGGCGCGCCTGTCTGGCCGGCCCCTTCCTGATCGGCCAGCACCGTGGCTCGCCGCCTCGGCCAACGCCGCCGAACACACCGCCGCCAACAACGGTGCCTGGATGGGACTGGCCGGAGCCGTCGCCGGTGGGATCGCCTCGACCGCGGTGTGGGCGGCCCTGCTGTGGCTCCTGGCCTCCGGGCGGATGACCCTCGCGGCCGGAGACAGCGCCGTCTTCGCCCTCCAGACCGCCACCGGCTCTGTACACGGCATCATCGACAGAGGAGCCCGCATGGTGGGCACCGGCTGGTACATACAGGATTGGCAGAACTTCCTCGACAACGCGCGCGGCCAGGCCATGACCCCACGCGGCACCACATGCGTGACCGAAGCCCCCGAACGCTTCGAAGTATGAGACGTCACCTACCGCTACAACGGCGCCCCCAAGAACAGCCTGAGCAACGTGTCCCGCATGCGGCGAGGCGAGATCGTGGCGCTGGTCGGGGAAAACGGCTCCGGCGAGACGCCCCTCTCGCGACTGCTGTGCGGGCTGCTCCTGCCCACCGAGGGCAAGGTGGCTGGCCTGGGACCACACCTCCGCCGCTGACCTGGACCCATGGGCGTCGCGGGACCACGTCGCCTTGGTGCCGCAGCCATTCACGTAGCTGCTGTTGACGATGCGCGACAACATCACCTTCGGGCAGGGTGACACCATCGACGCGGCCCTTCTCGCCGCTTGCGAGGCGCCGGCACCGGCGCCGCGGAGATACTTCCCGGTCTCCGCTCCGGCCTCAGCACCCTCCTGACCAGCGAGTGGTTCGGCGGACAGCAGTGTCCGGCGGGCAGTGGCAGCGTCTCGTCCGCTCACCCGCGCGTTCGACAGGCATGCGGCGCTGCTGGTATTCGACGAATCTACGCTGCCCTCGATGCCCGCGCCGAGCACCGGATTTTCGCCTGCCTGCGCGAGCTGGCCAAGGACCGCGCCATCCTGCTGATCACGCACCGCCTCACCAACGTGGCCGTCGTCGACCGGATCGTGGTGTTGAACGAAGGGCGGATCGTCGCGGAAGGCATCTACGCCCAGCTCACCCAGCAGCCATGGCTGTTCCGGACCCTGTGGGAGCTGCAACTCTGGATAGGCTGCGACACCCTATGATCACCCCGTCCGCGCGAGGCCGCCTTCTGCCAGTCAGCGACACCAGTCCTCCGATGCTCCCTCCCGCAGTCCTGTAAGCCACCTGCTAGGGAGAATCCGGGAGTTGGGTTACACCGGCAGCGTCAACCTGCTGGTCCGCCGAGAAGCCGCATCGCACGTTCGTGACGGTGGTGTTCGAAGGCCACGGCGGTAGGAGTGTCGGGACTGCGATAGCGTGCCGATCTGAGCCGAGAGGGAGATCCCATGTCTCATGCGGATGCTGTCAGGTTGTCGTGGGCCAGGATTGTCCGGTGGTTGGAGGAGAACACCCCCGCCAGTGCGCAGGCCCTCAATCCCCCGGCCACCGAGTCCGATATCCGAGAACTGCGCGGTTCACTAGGATGCCCGCTCCCCGAGGTTCTGGAAACGTGGCTGCGGCTCAACAACGGCAGCACCGCGAAGGATTCCAGAATTTCGACTCCCGGAGGGTTCCGAGTCACCCCCCACCTTGATTCCAAGATCTTCCCTGGCGGTGAGGTGTTTCTCGACTGTCGGCGCATCGTCGACCGATACCAGAATAACCTCCGTGTCGCCGAGGAGATTGGCGATGAGGACTGGTGGGAGCCTTCATGGATTCCGGTCCTGGCCGAGGCGGATGCCCACTACGGGCTGATCCTGGACGCGGGGCAGAGGGACGGAAGCGTCCCGGTGCTGGCCTACCGCGAGACCGACTACCCGAAGAGGTATGCCTCGTCCCTGGAAGAGCTGCTGTCCGGCGTTGCCGACATGCTGGAACACGACTGTGGGGACGGTGTGCTCACGCGGGGGCGCCGGGCGTCCGTCCGCGAGGGACGGGTGGTCTGGGACTGAGCCCGTACATGTCGGTGGGGGCCGGGCGGTAATCCGCCCGGCCCCCACCGACATGCGATATCCGCGTTATGGCTTCTGTGCGTCAAGCCAGTAGTTGTCGCCCTCGAGGACGCGGTTGTTCCTGCGGAACGTCGGGAAGAGGCTCATGGACTGTGTGTTCTGATTGTTGGACATGCTGGACCGGCCACACGGCTCCGTCCAGGTTGGCACGTCGTAGCGCGGGTCGGGTATCAGCCGCCACAGCCCGTCGCTGCCCTCGACGGCGATGGTGTTCACGCATTCGTCGCCTGAGCCAACGGCCTTGAGGTTCTGGCCGCCCCATGTCTTGGGGATAGCGGCGCTCTGCCAGCTGGCCGCGAAGGGGAACTCGTCGCAACTGGGCACGTCATTTGATCCCAGGTTGTACGACATTGTGGCCAAGTCGCTGCGCTGCCACTCCGTCGGGCAGATGGTGTCGCGGTTGTGGTCGACCAGGCTCTTGGTGCTGGTCGGAGGGTCGGGGACCAGAACGTCGTCGGCCAGGAAGGTCAGCGGGTTGTTGCCCCGCAGGCCGTAGTGGCCGGGGAGTTTGTTCTGGATCAGCCACGCGTGCGCGGCGGCTGCCGGGAACTTCTTGGAGTTCATGACGTACGTCGGCTTGTAGCGGCTGAATACACAGCCGGGCGTGGTCCCTACTTCGACGTCGCAGCGGACGTCCAGTTCCTCCTTCTCGACGTCGACGGAATTGACCGTGGTCGCTCCATTGGCCGCGCCCTTGACAGTCCAGAGTGGAGAGATCGCGCTGCGGTCCGTCCCCTTCGTCCACTTGATCTTGGAGATGGCGGTCACCGTGTGGAACTCGCCCTTGACCCAGGTCTTGCTGCCGGTCCAGACCGGAGTGTCCGTCTGGCAGTAGCCGCGGCAGTTGAAGTCAACGTCGATCCGGGCGCTGGCAACGGCCGGGTCCATAGACTTCAGGGTGATGTTAACCGTCTGGGTGAAGGTGTCGCTCTTGACGTCGAGATCGATCTGCTGCTGGTAGTCGAAGATGGCGTTGCCAGCCGGAGTGCCGTTCTGGAAATACGTGATGCCGATTTCGTCCCTGATGCACGCCTGGGTCCGGGTGTACGTCACCGATTTCGTGGCCACGGAGCAGGTAGCGGTGGCGTCCGCGGTGACCTGCGCGCCACTCACGGAGGCGCTGGTCGCCCCGGTCGACTCGAGTGAGGTTCCGACGATCGGGAAGAAGCCGCCCGTGATGGTCTCGGGTGGCTCAATCGCGGCGGGTTCCGGCGCGTTCGGGTCGGCGTCCCCAAAGGTCAGATCAGCCGGGATGCCGGAGTAGTCGCCAGGGACGAACGCGATGGCGTCGAAGGCGATGTCCTTGGAGCCGTCACCGCCGTTGAAGTTGTCCAGGCTGACCTCGGGAACGGCGTCGTTGAACTGGTAAGCGCCCAGGTCGACCCACTTGTTGGACTGGTTGGCGTCCTGGGAGATCGCCTTGACGGTGGTGCCATGCCCGTGCTTGATGCGGTATTCGGCCTTGGAGGTCTGCGCTCCGTGGTCGGGGATGTGCACGTACACCTTGGCCTGGCCGCTGTGCTCGGTGATCTTCTGGCCGAGCTTCCAGGTGCCGGTGACCTTCATCCGGTCGCCGGGCTCCGGGAAGGTTTCGGGGGAACGAGTGTGGGTGAACCAGAAGTGATTGCCGTACCCCGCGCCGATCTGGTGCGTATCGATCTTGCCAGGGTAGGTGGTGACCGCCTGCCCGGTGTCGGAATCGATGACGTCGGAGGGCTGATAGGTCAAGGTGAACGTACCGTCCGACTGCACTTCCCCGCAGCCTCGTGAACCGGAGCCTGCAGGGGTAGTGCCGTTGGACACATCGTCCACGATCAATGCGTTCGAGGGCAGGCCGCTACTACAGTGCGGCGGATAGGAGTTGGCGTCCGCCTGTTCCGGATACGACGTGTTGAAGCGGTGCACCTGGTGGCCGCATTCGGCCAACCGGTCGCATTCCTTCCACTGGGCTGACTTGTCCCACCAGCAGTGCAGCCAGTGCGGGTTAGTGTCGGAGTCACCCGCATCAAGCTGGCAGGCACCCAAGCCGGGATCGTTGGAGTCGTTATCGCCGATCTTGGATGCATCGCAGTTGTTGGAGGCGTCGCAGAACAAGTCGATCGGCGGTTTAACGGCACTGCGCGACGCGTTGGTATTCCACCAGGCAGCCAGGTATCCGGGCTTGAAGTCGCCGGGAGCGAACATCGCCGAGATCGGGCGAGCAGCCCAGCCCAGGACTTTCTCCTCATAGGGCCAGTCCTGCGGGTGCGCGGCATGGCTGTAGTCGTCCCTGGACGGGTCTGTGGCGTGTTGCAGGAAGGGGATCCGGTTGGCTTTCCACAACGGGTTGGCCGGGTTGTTGGTCCATCCCAATCCCTTGTGCCCGCCGGAGTCAGCCGTCTCGTAGAAGCCTGAGTTGTACGCCCACAGGGCGAAGAACCAGTTCTCGATCCACTGCGGGTGGCCGTTGTTGACCTTCATGCCGGCCCGATAGGTTTGGTTCCACTTGTCGGAGAGGATCTGCACGCCGTAGGCGATGTTGGCGGTGTAGTCCAACGCGACTGCCTCCTGGGTGAGCGGGGAGAGAGCCGTCTCACCGTCCTTCTCCTTGCCAGCCAGCCGCATGCCGTCAGTGGCCTGGGTGATGCCGTAACCGCAGTCGGCCTCGGAGAAGTTGATGCGCCACGGGTCGGCCTGCGTACCGTCGGAGGTGTACTGGGTGCCGTAGTAGTTGCCGATGAGGCTATTGGCCGTGACACCGGGGACAGCGAACCGGGTGGCCTGCCACATGTTGGATTCCTGCGCGGTGACGCCGAGCATCACCTGCGAGGGTATGTGCCATCGGTCGGTGACGTCGGGGTCCTCGTTGTCGAGAGTACCGTTGGGGTCGCCGGCCAAGACGATCGGTGGGAACAGGCCCTGGGGCTGGTAGCCGCCCGTGCCTGTGTTCTTCCAGTTGGGCGAGCGGTAGAAGTCCAGCTCACCGACAACGGCCTGGTCCACTGCCCATTCGACCTGCCGGGGGGTGGGCTGGAACGCCTGCTTCTTCACATCGTTGCGGGCCACGGCGCAGTAGCGTTCGTCGGTGCCCTCACTCGGACCGGTCGCCGACGCCGACAGAGCTTGGGTGCGCATCGTCTGGGTGGATGGCTCCTCGCTGTCGCTGCTGACCGATGGCTCCGCGGACGACTCCGTCCCTGTAGGGATACCCAGCGCCGGGGAGAGGCGGCTTCCGGCCTCGGCCCGCGCAGCGGAGAGTTGAGGTGTGACGTCCAGTTCGGTGTGCTTTCCGGTGGCGACCACGTCCAGAGTAATCCGCGCGTCCCGGACCTGCTTGGTTTCCTCGGGTGTGATCAGGCTGGACTTGCCGTCCGCCCATGAGGTGGACACGCCCACGTGGCCCAGACTCGACATGCGGGCACCCTTGGCGAGATGCCCCGGGTTCTTCACCGGTCCTGGCAGAGTCCCTGTGTTGTTGGCCTTACCCGTGAGAAATACTGTGCCGCCAGGGGTGGCAGACAGGTCCCAGTCGGCGAGGTCTCCTTCAGCCACCGTCTTCGGGGTGGTCTTCTTCTTCCCCTCGACCTGCGCGGCGTTGAGGTGCTTGGCCCAGGACTTCGCCTTGGTCGTCTTTGTGTCGGCTTCACGGTCGATGAAGGTCACGCCGTCGCCGCTGTCAGCCGCGATCTGGAACGGCACGTGCTTCGTTACGGCGAGGACGGTCTCCTTTTGCCCGTTGATACGGACGAGCTTGTTGCCGTGGCCGGCCACAATGCCGTGCCGGGTCGGGACAGCCGAGGTGACCTGACCGGGAAAGGCGACCGGATGGGAGTGTTTGCCTGTGGCCGCGTCCACGGTGACCAGACGGGTCTTCTGCTCCTCGTCCCCGTCGTGGGTCAGCTGGGTGAACACGACATCGTCGCTTGTGCCGCAGCCTGGAGAGAAGTAAGCCAGCGATGCGGTGAAGGGCAGCTTGGTGACCTTGCCACTACCCAGGTCGACGACGGCGGTGAACGCGCCGCGCACCATCAGTTCGGGGTTGTTGGTGAACGTCCGGGGTGCGTAGGCGATGGCCGCGTACTTCCCGGACCCGGTCACGCACGCGTTGCCGATCCAGGAGTCCGCATCGAATCCGTCTTCGCGCAGGGTGGCTACGGTGGTGAACTTGTAGCCGTCCTTCTCCTTGCCGGTTAGGACATGAAAGCCGGTGCCGTCACCGGAAGTGGACAGGGCCACATCCTTGGAAGAAGAGTGGCTCATGCCCAGGACGGCGGCGCGGTCCTTGTCTTCGACCGCGCGAGGCTTGCTCGTAGCTTTCGGCAGGCTCTTGCCGCCCTGAACCGCATTGTCGGGGACCTCGGGTCCCTGAGCCTGCGCGGAGATGGACAGTAAGGAGGCTAGAAGCGCAGTCGCTGCCGCTATCACCACCGCGCACTGCCTCTGTCTTATACGCACAGTAAAGTCGCTCCCTTTTCTATTCTTGGTCGACGATGGGAGTGAACTCATCGACGTAGATCTTTGGAACCTGCGGAACCGGACCCATGTCCTCAGAGCCGATCACCGCTTCATCTCCGCGAGTTTTGCCCGGAGGAACATCCTGAAGCCAGAACCGGTTGTAGGCGGTCCAGCCCTCACCGTCAGCGATACTGATCTGGACCGAGTAGGTCGCATCCCGCTCGTAGGTATTGGCGACCTCGATCTCGGTATGCACACCGCTGCTTACCGGCGTGGCACGCACGATCAGGTCTCCGTACTCCAAGACCCGCGTACGCCCTTCAGAATGCACCGAAGCCACAGGCGATGGCTGCACTTGCGGACTGGTCTGCTCCACGCTCGGAGTCGTCGGCTGCTGCGACGCGGGGGCCCTGTCAGCGGGCCCACCGTCCGTACACCCGCCGGCCAGCACGCACGCGGCTATCAGGCACAGTGCCCGAACCATGCTCGACCCGGGCACTATTGCACCAGCCCTCACTGGGCGGAATCCGCCAACTTCTCGCGCGCAGCAGCAATTTCCTTGCCGTGCTGTTCCCTGATTCCGGTCAACTGGCTCTTGTTGTCGGCGATCTGCTTGTTCTGGATCACGGTCTCCACGTCAGACCAGATCTTCACCAGATCCGTCTGCTTCTTGCAGTCGATGTCGTCGACAGCCAGCGCGATAGATTCCTGCGACGGCTGTCCATCGTTGGTGACTCCCTGGTCCATCGCCTTGTACGGATCGGCAAGCCCCGCGTGTCCCTTGCCGTCCATGCACGAAGACCACTCGGCAATGGCCTTGATGACCTTGTCGTCCTTCATCGACTGCACCAGGCTGTCCCCGGCCAGCTGAGCCACGATGGTCGGGTTGGCTTCCTGCACACCGAGTTGATCCTTGGACCAGCCGATGCAGCCGCCCGTCTTCAACTTCTTTCCGTTGTACTCCGCCCGAGCGGGCTTCGTCTGGCCAGGGCCGGTGAACGCCGATCCGGTCTCGACTCCCTCAGGGGCCTCGGGCAGTTCAGGCTTGGTGTGCCCGGTCAGAACCTCGACCTCTACACCGGACAAGTCACGCATGGTCTGCTCGGTGTGCTCCTGCAGCGCCGGGGGGAGTTCGTAGCCATACTTCTCGGCTTCGGCCCGGTCGGTGATGCCGTAACGGCGTTCGATGTTGACGTCGTTGTCACTGGGAGGCGGGTTGGCACCCGCCTGCGGCAACGTCAAGTCGATGCCGTAGTCCTTCATGCAGGACTGCTGAAGATCGTTGGTGGCCTGTTCGACGGTGACCTGCTCCTCGTAGGAGGCCATGTACGCCTCTAGCGGAAGGGTCAGATCCTTGACCAGGCCACTCGCAGGAATCTCCTCGGGCCAGTTTTCCTTATTCACGATCGGGTTGCCGTCAGCCGCGTTCTGCGTGGTGTCTGACGTCGTGCCGGAGGAGCAGGCACTGACCAAGAGCGCTAAAGCGGTCAGGGCTACTGTGGTGGCGGTCTGCTTGATGTGCTTCACGGGCGTTCCTTCTCAAGCGAAGTGGGACGATGCGTTGTTGTTCTTCAAGGCGGAGATCAGGTTGGTGATGTTGCAGTCTCCATAGGGCCCGTTCTTCGCGAAGTACTGAGAGGTACCGCCGTATCCGGAGTTGTAGTACACGCGATAGTTGTCGTCTCGGGCACAATTTTCTACGGACGCCGCATTGTTCTTCATGTACTGACCGTTACCATTGCCGCTGTTGCCGAAGACGTACCGGTAGGTCGTCAGTGACGATCCCTGATACTGGCTCACACCCCAATGGTCGGACACGTTGCTGTAGAACCGCGTGAACGCCGACTGGTAGTAGCCGTTCTGGATCGCAATCTCCTTCGAGTTGTAGAACAGTCGCAAATCACCGTACGAGCAGTTGATCCACGCAACGTCGCAGTTGTCACTGACGTTGTAGGTGGCAGCGTGGACGGGTGTCGCGGTGGCGAGCAGAGCCGCCGCGGTGACGACGAATGCCCCTGCGGCAGTCTTCACGCGTAGCGAGATGAGCTTCATAGTGTCCCTCCCCTGCCCGGCGAACGGAGGGTCCGCCGGGGACCCGATCAGGCGACTGGGCAACCCAGTTGCCCGGACTCGCGCTCTCTGTGCTGGCCGGCTTCTGAGAGTTCCATGTGAAGATCGCGGACCGCCGGAACGCTACCACGGCATGCCCATGACGTTCGATCATCTTTGCGATTTCGTTGAGCAGAGAGGGCAGCCTGTCTTCCTCCTGTTCACGCGCCCGTCACCGAGTGCCTGCCGCGTCCCTCGTTCCGGCGCCGGTGGACGTCGCAGACGCCGAGTTGCTCTGCGTATGTCGAGGCAACGGCCAGGACCTTCTCGCCGACGTCGGTGCGCCGCATCCGATGCCCGTGCTGGCCATGGATCAGCAGCTGCCCCTGTAGGTCTAGTTCCAGGTGCTGGAGCTGCTGGGTGGATGCCTGCCACGCGGCTTAAACACTGCCAGGGTGGGGTAGGTCGCGGACCAGATGAGACGGCGCAGACGCCGTTGCTCGGCGTGGATGCGTACAGCGGGCTGCAGAAGTGCGGGGGAAGTGGTCCGCGTCCCAGGCGTCGCCCATGCGCCGCGGCCCGCCTTTCGGCCTGTTCGCGTGGCGGGTGAAGGCGGTGTCGACGGTCACTCAATTCCGGGTCTCGGCGATCTCCTGGGTTAGCCCTTCCTTGTGGGGGATCAAGGTCATTGAGAGTGGTCTTGTGTGCGGGTTCGTCAGGTCACTCTGAGGGCGGTGAGGGGCCGCTGGTGGTCGCAACCGGTGTGGCGGAGGGCGGCGGCGATGTTGGTGTGGCCGTCCTGGCGGTGCACGTCGATGGCGAGGTTGCGCAGGCCAGCCATGACGCGGGGCAGGTGGCGGGGACGGCTTTGGAAGGCGTCCCCACGGAAGGTGCAGTCCCGGACGTGGTGGAGCTGATTTTCGATGTACGGTGGCCGCGCATCCAGGTGGCGAGTTCGCTGCCGGTGGCCGCGCCGGGCGGCAGGCTGACGACCAGGTAGATCGGCTCGATGGTCAGCTTGCCGTTGGCCAGATCCCGTCTCCAGCACACGACTTGGAGGGCCTGGCAAACGTGGGGACAGTCGATGTGGGCGAACGCGGCGGTCGTCAGCCGGCGGATCTCGTCGCAATGGTGAGCCCGTCCGCGTTCGTAGTGGTCCAGGCAGATGTCGGACCAGGGCAGGCCGCGGGCCTTCCTGCAGAGACCGGGGTGATTGCGCTTGACCACGGCGAGATTGTGGGCACCGCGTCTGTGCAGGTAGGCGGCGTGGTCGTGCTGAGTATGCAGGGCGTCAGCCGTGATCACCGCGCCGGTCAGGTCGACGCCGTCCAGGAGCGCGGCGAAGGCCGGTATCTCGTTGCCCTTCCCGTAAGCCTGTCGTTGGGCGAGGACCTGGCCGCTGTGGGTCATAGCGGCGATCAGGGCGGTGGCCGGCTGTCTCACGATGCAGGAGCCGCAGAGTGTCTTAGCAGTCGGCGGCAATGGCCCTACCGGCCCGGCGCTGGGGCCTTGCGTTCCTGGAGAAAGTGGCCGGGTTCGAGGCGGAAGCCGAGCAGGGCCAGGACGCGCTGCGAGGCGTCGGCGACCCACATACCAATCGCCGCGATCGAGACGGCGGCGGCCGCTGCGCCAAGCAGAGCCGTCCACGGATACCGGATACCACGACAGCTGGGCTCGCAGGCATGGACTCGCTCGGTGCTCATACGGACTCGACACCCACATATTCACCAGCGGGCATGCCTTTTCTGCGCCAAGGGCCTGCGGACAGGTGCCGACAAGCCGTCATGTACCGTGCGTAGCGAGTGAACCGCCCACCGTGAGACTTCCAAGGATCCTGCTACCGAAGTGGGGCTCGTTACGGGAGCCTGCGTTCCTCTGACATCGCCCACCAGGCCCCCAGGCCAAAGTGACTGTTCGTCCCGGTCGAGTCGTACAGCGCTTTGATTTCCTTATTGATCGTCCCGCGCGACAGCCCAAGAAGCCTGGCTATCTGGTCGATAGTGCGCCCCGCCTCCATTTTTCGAAGAATCTCACGCCCCCTAGCGGTCGTGATGGTGTCATGGTGCTGCCGCACCCGCTCCCCCATCCACGGCTCCGCTCGATCCCACAGGAATTTGTAGAACGTGGCGCAAATTCGCACCATCCCCGGATGCGTGATGATGTATCCAGTTGGCGGCTGGACAGGTCCGGTGTCCTGATCGGAAATAATTGCGCACCGGTCATCAATGAGGAGCATCCTCACGAAATCTGGAGCCATGGTTCTCACCTCAGCCCCATGCGCGCTCGCGGCTTGGGCCCATTCACGTTCCGGTACCCGCGCCCTTGCTCTATCCGCGTAGATTGTGCGCATTTTCAAGCCTCGCTGGAGGAGGCGAGTTTCTCTGACTATGGACGCTTTAAGTTGCCCAGCAGGCCGCGCATCCGGGTGTGCCGTATAGATGTGGCTTCGCATAGTCTCCATGTACTTCGCGATCACCCCGTTCGCCACGGCAATATCTTCGAAGTGGACTACTCCCCCGCTGGTTTCGGCAGCCATGCGGTCGAGCCCGGCAAACAGGCCGGCAATCGAAGTGATACGGGCCTGGTGGTGGGACATACTTGCCTGCTCAGCCTGGATGAGGTTCCGCTGAGCCTCCTGGAGGTCCGCCAGGACGTACTGCCCGGTGAGAGGCTCCAGAACGGCCAGACCCAGGGCACGCAACTCCTCGTGACCTGGGACATCCGGTGTCCATTCGCCCCCATCGAGCCCGCGACGTACGAGCCCTCTAGCCGGCTCCGAGAGGGCGATGGCTCCGTACTGGTGCACTACGTCCTTTTCGATCACGTTCACACCTTCAACTTTTGATCACTGGGCACATGTGCACCCGTCACTCGCTTGCCCCACGCAACCATCACATGGCCTGATCTAGGTCACCCAGTGCAAGTTTCCCAGCCCCTCCGTGACAGCCACCGTGGACGCGTTCCTCGCGGCACAGGCTACGTCGCAGGTGGCTGAGGGTACTGTGCGGGGCGGTGCGGGCACAGGGGTGACTCCCCCTCACTCGCAGTCACATAGGACAGAGGTCAGCGGAGAGGTTGGTGGGCATGAATCAGTCACATCGCTACTGGATTGCCGTTCTGGGAATCACCGCGGCAGTCGTTCTCGGCCTGGGGGGCAGCCCGTCGCCAATCTCGACGAGCACCAACACCACGGACGATTCAAACTGGAGTTCGACTGTCATCCGCAGTGAATACAGTTCAGCCACCGACAAGTCCGACGCACACGGAGGCTAGGACTCCTGGCGAGTTCTGGAAGCGGAAGCGTTCCGTCACCCAAGACCGAGAGGAGCCCTCTCATTGGATCACGGGCGTGGGGGCTCAGTTCCTGCACGTCGGTGCGATAGCACTTTTCCGCAGCCTCGGGTCTGGGAAGATGCTCGCGTATTCCCTGCGCTTGACGTCGCGCCCCGCGCGAGCGGCGCGGATACGAGGCACTGCAAATCCATGTGGACTCCCAGAGGGCGCGGGAAGATACTCCGTCGTGGGGCAAAATGCGCGCCACAGAACTGAGACCGTGAGGCCCTCCCGGCGTTCCGCCAAAAAAGAACCCCCTGCCGCGAAAGCACCAGACCGTCGTTGAGCACCGCCATCCGGCGCTCACCCCTGAGAACCACAAAACCGAGGATCCCCGCAACGCGGCGTTCCGCGCTGAGGGCGGAAACGCAGCCTGATATTCGGCATCGTCTGTGTCCTCGCCCCCGAGGACCACGGGCGTTGGACTGCCTGATTTCCACACCCGCCGACACAACTTCTACAGCGTTTAAGAACCAACTCTGGACCTTGACGCGAAGCCGTGCGTATGTTCGTCGTCGCCCGGGCAGCCCAGTCCGGCCCATCAAGCATGAGGAGGGGCGGCGTTCCCACGACAAGGGTCTCGTAGGCCCCTGAACACAGCGACGGCGCCCGGGAGCGGTAACTCCCGGACGCCGACTTAGACGGCCCAACCCGCCCCTGCAAGGGCGGAGAGTGCCTCCATCACCACGCTGATCCCTTGCACGGGGCACTTCAGCGTGGCAACTCCGAAAGGGATTCTTGCATGCGCTCTGCCCTGCGCAAAAGGCCCGCGGCCCCGGCCGGCGCAGCAGCCGCCCACTCTCCCTCATCGTTGCAACCTCCCCGCGGCCGCGATTCGTCCGCCGTCATGGACCAGCCCGACCGGGTTCTCGGGAGCGGCCGATGAGCAGCGAAGCCCGCGACTGGGTGTGGGAGTACAGCTCCAGCCGAGGGGCCGCACGTCTGGTCCTGCTGTCGATCGCGGACCGGGTGGCCGACGACCAGTGCATCTCCTGGGCCTCGCTGTCCAGCCTGGCCAAGCGCACGCGCGCCTCGGTCTCCACGGTGCGCGAATCCATCGAACGCCTGCTCCTGTCCGGCGAGCTGGAGCAGCTCGACGACCTGATGGGCCCGCAGCGCAGCACGGTCTATCGCCTGCCGCTCGCCGCCGAGGCGGTCGCACAGGCCCGGCGAGAGCGGCGAGAGAAAGCAGGCGACACGGCGGTGTCGGACGAGCCCGCCGGCCCTGCGAAGCTCCGGCTGTCGGCCCTGCGGACGTACGGAATCCGCCCGCGTGAGGTGCCGGAATCCCCCGCGAGGGTCCGGAAATCGGCAGTACCGGAAACCGGTAGGTCGCGACGGAAACCGGCACACCGGCGTACCGGTAACCGGCACAGCGATGTACCGGCCACCGGCACACAGAACCGTAGTGAACCTGATTTGAACCGGAGGTACAGCAGTGGTGGTGCTGCGGTCACCTCGGCTGCCGAATGGCAGGTCGACCCCGCCACCCACACCTGGGCCCGCCAGCAGGGACACCTCGACCGCCTCGGCGAGCAGGGCCTCAAGGCCGCCGACGCGAAGTGGCGCGCCCACCGCGCCGACTTCAAGCCCAGGCCGGCGGAAGCCTGGGCTGCCGACTGGCGCTCCTGGATCGCCCGGGAGCACGCCCCCCACCGCCCGACCCGCTCCGCAGGGCCCCACAAAAGCCCCACCGCGCCGAGCGGTATGACGCTGGCCGAGGCCCACACCGCTGCCCTGCTCGCCGCCCTCGACGAGCCGACCGGAACGGAGGGCTGACCGTGGAACGCCGCGAAACCGCCGCCCTGCTGGCCATCATCGGCCGACTCGACCCCCGCACCATCCGCACCGACCAGGGTGAAGCCCGCGACCAGATCGCCCAGTGGCACGAGCTGCTCGGCGACGTGCCGATGGCCACCCCGCACGGCTGGGATGCTCGCATCGCCGCCCGCCAGCACATCCGCTCCTCGCCGTACCAGATCCTGCCCGCGGACGTGGTCCGGCCCTGGGAGAGCTACCGGCGCGACCGCCTGGCCCGGCACTCCGACCCGACACCGTCCGCCGATCCGGACGACCAGGCAGCCTGGATCGCCGAGCTGGCCGGCATGCGCCGCGCCGTCGCCACCGGCATCGCGGAGCCCGCCCAGGCACGGGCGATCACCAGCGGTCGCGACGACGACCCGAGGCGGGAGGCAATGCTGGAGCGGGTCGGCTCCTGCATCCCGCCCGCTGCCCGAGCCGCCCTCGCGCCCTACCGGCCCGCCCGGGCAGCGCGCGAGGCGGCCATTGCCCAGGGGCAGCCCGACGCCCTGAGCGTGCGCTGCGAGTGGTGCAAGGCCCAGCCCGGCGAGCCCTGTCGCCGCCGCCGGATCGGCCCCGACGACGGGGTACACGCAACCGCCCCGCGCACCACCCCGCACCCCGGCCGACTCGACCTCGCCGCCGTCCAGGCCCCGCGCACCGAGCAGGCCCGGCAGCCCGCCCTCGCCTGACCGGCACACCCTGCACGTGCACCAGCCCCGTGCACGCCGCCCGACATCACCGTCCCGCACCGGCTGCGGCGCACGCCCGCGCGCCGCTGCCGACGCCGCGCCCGCCGACCCCGCCCCGGCAGGCCAGCCCGGCCGCCCATCGGAGACCCGCCTTGCGCCACATCACCACCCACGACGCGCCGACCACCGGCCTGCGCGGCATCGGAGACACCAGCTGGCACACCCGCGGAGCGTGCTACGGCATGGACGTCGAGGACGCCGACGCGGTGTTCTTCCCCGGCCCCCGGGACCACGAAGAGATCGCCGAGGCCAAGGAGCTGTGCGGCTGGTGCCCCGTACGCCGCTCCTGCCTCGACTTCGCCCTGGAGAACGTCCTCAAGGAGGGCATCTGGGGCGGCCTCACCGAAGCCGAGCGGCGCCCGCTGCACGACAACCTGCACCAGCGCCTCGACTACCGGCGCGTGATCGCCTTCTTCCAGGGACGCGACGTGCACCTGACCGAGGCCGAGCGACAGGTCGTCATCGACCACGCCTACGTAAGGGGCTGGCGGCCCTACCAGCTCGCCGCCGCCCTGCAGATCAGCCACAAGCACGCCCGCGACCTGCTGCGGCAGGCCGCCAACAAGGTCTTCGACCGCGACCGCTCCTACGGCGTCCCCCGCCCCAAGAAAAAGCGCAAGAAGACCTCCCCGACCACCGACAGCCCCCCGCCCGCCAGGCCCGGCACACAGCAGCCCGCAACCCCGGCAACGTCGACTCCGGCGCCCGCCCCTCTCGGAAAGGCCGCATGACCCCCACCGCTGCACCCCCCGCCGTCACTCCCGTCGGGCTCTGGGACCGCCTCGCCATCGTGGTCCTCGGCCTCGCCGGATGCGCCCTCAGCTACGACGCCCTGCAGCAGATGGCCGTCGCCATCCACATCCGCGGACTGCTCACCTACCTCTTCCCCCTCGTGATCGACGGCTTCATCGCCTACGGGGTACGCGCCCTGCTGGTCCTCTCCCAGGCCCCGCTGCGGGCCCGGCTCTACGTCTGGGTGCTCTTCGGTACCGCCACCGCCGCGAGCATCTGGGCCAACGCCCTTCATGCGGTCCGCCTCAACCAGCAGACCACGCACTCCGGTCTGCGCCTGGGCGACACGGTCGTCGCCATCCTCTCCACCCTGGCCCCTCTCGCCCTGGCCGGCGCGGTCCACCTCTACATCCTCATCACCCGCCACCACCCGGGTGCCGGATACACGGCGGACCAGACGGAGGCGACGTCCATGCAGTGGGCCACGGACCACGCTCCCGCTGCCACCCGTCCACCGGAGCGGACCGGCCCAGCGGACCGTCCGGGAGACCCTTCGGGCCGCAGGCACGGACCAGCATCGCCAGCGGGTCCAGAGAGCCCGGACCACCGCGGCGCGACGAGCCAGGGCCACCTGCGAACCACGGACCAGGCCACCGAGACCGTCCTGGCGGACCACGATGCCCCGGCCACGGACCAACGGACCAACGGACAAGCCCCGGACCAGGCTGCGGGCCACAACACGGCTGCTGCGGACCAGCAGACCAGCGGTGGTCCACAGGGCGCCGAAAGCGGCGGGCGGACCGGCAAGACCACAGGTCGGGGCGCCCAGGACTCCCATGGTCCGGCGGAGCACGACCGAGCGGACCAGGGGCGCGGACCGACCCATGATCTTGGTCCGGCTGGTGCGGAACACGGCGCCCCGGCAAACGAGATGCCGGACCACGAGCACGCTCGGACCACGGACCGATCCACCGAGTCCGCCACGGCGGACCACGACGCCCCGCACCACACGGACCAGCCTGCGGACCGTCCGGCGGACCGCACCGAGGACAGGTCACCGGGCGGACCGCGAGGGGCGCGGACCACGGACCGCGGAACCCAGCACGCGCCGCGGGCCAAGTCTGCAGACCAGAGCGACGACGTCCCGTGGGAGACGAAGGTCGAGGTCGCCCGCCAAGCCGCCCTCGAATCGGGTCGTATGACCCGCCGGGTCATACGACCCCACCTGCGGCGCAACAACATCACCATCAGCAACGAGGGCTTCCGCAAGCTCCAGGCTCAGCTCTACGCAGACCCGAAGCTTGCGCATCTGCCCCGCACGACGAGGAAGCCGTGATGAAGACCTGCCACCAATTCGACACCGTCCGCGCGGGTTACGAGCGGGAGATCGGCTTCCTGCTCGCCCACGCCCAGCGGCACGAGGGCAGGCCGTCGGCGAAGTCCAGCGCAACGCAGGCTGTCTCGACGAAGAAGCGGATGGCCCGGGCACTCTCCAGCCACGTCGGGCGCTGCCCCGAGTGCGGCTGACCCGGCAAAACCCCAGTTCAAAGCGCCTATCCGCAAAGCGTGGCCCGGCCTCGTGCCGGGCCACCACCCCCGCTTACGGAGATACACCGTGATTCCGCCTCCCCCTCGTTCATCCGAGCCCACCGTCGCCGAGGCAGGCGCCTGGGCGGACGTTTTGGTCCGCCGGCGACTTCTGCACGCCGCCGTACTCACGCCCACCAGCCAGTGGCTCGTCCAGGAATACCCCGACGGGCCCGTCCGCGTCCTCGCGGGACCGGCCGATCTCCTCGCGCTGACCGCGACCATCCAGCACCGCACCCGCTCCACGAGGCCCGAATCCCGATGACGAACCCCGCCCAGAACGGCACCACCATGGAACCTGCTCCCGACTCCAACTCGGTCTCAGGAGGAGCAAGTTGGGGCGGAAGCGTAGCTTCCGCCAACCCCGCCCCCGAGGGGAACGGGGAGGACCTGCACCGGGGGGCGCAGGTCCATCAGGCTTCGACCGAGGGCGGATCGAAGCCGGGACGGGAGGAGAAGCCGACCGCACGTCGCGACCGCCGTGAGCGCGCTGCCCGCGCTCGTCAGCGTCCGCGTCAGCCGCGCGCCACGAAGCGCCTGCACCAGCCCAATACCCGTTTCAACGACGAAGAGTTCGCGCTGATCAAGTCCGCCGCCGCCCGGTGCAACCTGTCCGTCGCCGGGTTCCTCGCCCGCGCCGCGCTCGCCGCAGCCCGTGACCTCGACCGTACGAGCGCCGAGATCGCCGACGAACGCGAAGTGATCACCGCGCTGTTCGACAGCCGTCGCAAGCTCGGCTGGGCCGGCAGCAACCTCAACCAGGCCGTGAAGGCCCTCAACTCCGGTGCCGAGGCACCTCAGTTGGAAGCGGCGATCGCAGCGGTCCACCTCGCGGCCGAGAGTGTCCGCGACGCCTCCGCCCGCCTGATCGAGCTGCGTGCCGCGTGATCCCCAGCGTCAACAACGCCGGATCGAAGACCTTCGGTCTCCTCAAATACCTCTACGACACCGGCAAGTACGAGGACCACACCGACCCCCACCTCGTCGCCTCCTTCGACGGCATGGCCCCCGACCCCGGCCGCTCGAACGCCACCCTCGAAGACCTCCAGCAGCTCCTGGACCAGCCCGTGATGGCCCTGCCCAAGCACGCCCGCCCGGCCAAGCACGTCTGGCACACCTCCGTCCGCGCGACGACGGACGACCGGATCCTGTCCGACGAGGAATGGGGTGAGATCGCCCGGCGGGTCGTCGCCGCCACGGGCATCGACCCGGGCGGCGGGCAGCCCGGCTGCCGCTGGGCCGCCGTACGCCACGCGGATGACCACATCCACATCGTCGCCACCCTGGTCTGCGAGGACGGCTCCCGCCCCGACGACTTCCGCTCCGGCAAACGCGCCCAGGCCGAGTGCCGCCTCATCGAGAAGGAACTCGGCCTCCACCAGGTCGCGCCCGGCGACGGCACCGCCGCCCAGCGGCCCACCAGCGCCGAACGCCACAAGGCCGAGCGCCAGGGCCGCGAGCGCACCGCGCGAGAAGAACTGCGCGAGAGCGTACGGCGCGCGGTGGCCGGCGCGACGGGCGAGGAGGAGTTCTTCGACCGGCTGGCCGCCGCCGGCCTGCTGATCCGCAAGCGGTCCGCGCCCTCCGGGGACCTGCTCGGCTACAAGGTCGCGCTGCCCGACGACCGCAACAAGGACGGCGAGCCCGTCTACTACCCCGGCGCGCGCCTCGCACCGGACCTGTCCTGGCCCCGGATTCGGGAACGCTGGTCCGCCGACCGCCACGACCAGGACGCCGTACCCGCCGGTCCGAAGGACCGTACGATGCCGGGCGGACCGTCTGCGGCCCGCCGTCGTACGGCCTCCGCGGCGTGGCAGGCCGTGCTCGTCATCGAGTACGGCGACGACGCGGTCGCCGCCGCCCACATCGCCTCCGCCGGCGAGGTCCTGGACGCCCTGGCCAAGACGTCCGCCGCCCACACCCGAGCCGAACTGCGCGAGGCCGCCTTCATCTTCGAGCGGGCCTCCCGTTCCCACGTCCAGGCCGAGCGCGGGCACGACCGGGCACTGCGCGAGGCCGCCCGCGACCTTGTCCGCAGCGGCCCCGCCCTCGGCCGGGGCGAGGACGGGGCCACGACCGCGATGGCGATCGACATGCTGTTCTTCGTCATCACCGCCGCCGCGCACTGGCACGCGAAGAAGGGGCATGCCCAGCAGGCCGCCGCCGCCCACCGGGCCGCTGAACATCTGCGCGCCGCCTACCAGTTGGCCGCCGCCCAGCCGCTCGGAGCCCTCTACCAGCGCGGCCGGCACCTCGGGCGACCCCTCCTCCAGCGGCAGACGGCGGTCCTGCGCGAGGCACTGCCCCTTCTGGCGGAGCAGATCCTCGCCGAGCCCGGCTGGTACGCGCTCGCCGCCACCCTCACCGACGCCGAGACCGCCGGCCACGATCCCGCCACCCTCCTGGCCGACGCCGCCGGACGGCGGGAACTGGGCACGGCCGAGTCCGTCAGCGACGTCTTGGTCTGGCGCCTGCGCCGGGCCGCGGGCCTGCCCGCCGACACCAGCACCATGGGCAGCGGCGTCACCCAGGCGGAGGGGTCCGCCCGCCGTACGGGGCGGCAGGCATCAGGGAGGTCCGGGTCCCGGCGCGGTCGGAGGTGACTGTGGGATTTGTGAATTGAAGCAGGCCGGGAGGTGGGGCACGATCATGACGGTGCTGGACGAGACGAAGGAGAACACCGGATTGTTTGAGCGGATACGCCGCCGTCGCGGAGCGGACACCGAAGAGATGCGCCGCGTCCGTGAGCGGATGTGGGCGGGGCTGGAGAGCTGGGTGCCGCCCGAGGCGGAACGGCTCCGGGCCGCGACCGCAGCGGAGGAGACGGCCGCGGTGGTGGACGACTTCCTTCCCCCCGATCTGCGGGTGGCGAGCCACGATCAGCTGGACGGGCGGATGATGCCGTGGCTCCAGCCGCTCGTCATCGACGGCGAGATGGCCGTGTGCGCGACCTGCGGGGCCTACCGGGACTGGCTCGTCCTCTCGACCCGCGACGAGATCTGGCTGCGCTGCCGGGCCGGCCACCAGCAGCACGAGACGCGCCTCGACACCGCCTGGTACAACCGGCACGCCGCGCCGGCGGACGCGACGCACGCCACGTTCGAGGACTGCCTGCGCCACCTCGGGCACTGACCCCCACCCCTACGACCCCCACCGGGCCCGCGGGCCCGTACTGACCACCCGTCGCCCAGCACCAAGGGGTCAGTTCCGCATGCGCGTTCGCGTCACCACCACCGCCCTCGGCCTGTACGCCTGCTCCACCGACACCGGTGAGCCGAAGCCCAGCGCCCCGTCCTCCGCCCGCACCGGGACACCGGCGGACAACAGCGCGGCGACCGACACCCCGCTGTCGTCGGCCGCGCTGGCCGCACGCCTGCTGAGCGAGCAGGACCTCGGCAGCGGCTACACCCCCAAGCCGGAGAGCGCCTCCGCCCAGCACGACGACGTGACCGTCCTGGGCTGCCCCACCCTCAGCGACCTGGGCGGCGACGCGGTCACCGGAGGATCGCTCGACTTCCCCCACCGCGCGAAGGCCGCCTTCGTCTACGCCGGCAGCAGCAACTCGGAGGTCGTCGAGGAGCTGTACAGCGACACCGCTGCGAAGCTGTCCACCGGCACGGACCGGATCTTCGACGCGATGGGGTCCTGCCCGAACTACGAGGTATTGGCGGGCAGCACGCTCATCGACGTGCAGGTCCAGGAAATCCCCGCACCCCGCCTCGGGGACGAGCAGTGGAGCCAGCTGGGTAGGAGGGTCCGTCGATGCCGGCGACCGCGGCCCGGTGCAGGAGCCGGTCGAGCATCGCCGCGGCGACGGTGGCGTCGCCGAAGGCGCCGGCCCAGTCGGCGATACCGACATTGGTGGTCAGGATCGTGCTCGACTTCAGATACCTCTGGTTGATCACCTGGAACAGGGCCGAGGCCCCGTCCTCGGGCAGCGGGAGATAGCCGAGCTCGTCGATGATCAAAAGCTTCGGACCTGCGAAGAACCGCATGCAGGTCTTCCAGCGGCCTTCGAGGGCAGCCTTGTGACACTTGGCCGCGAGCTCAGCGGCGGTGGTGAAGTAGACGCGGTGCCCGGCGTCGACCGCGGCCCGGCCGAGCGCGACGGACAGCATGGTCTTGCCGACCCCGGGCGGCCCGACGAACAGCACGTTGGAGGCGTCGTCGAGGAACCGCAAGGTGGCCAGGTCGCGGATGAGTTTCTCGTCGACGCCCGGCTGGGCGGCGAAGTCGAAGTCGTTCAACGTCCAGGGTTCGGGCAGACAGGCGAACCGCAGCCGGGCCGCGAGCCGACGGGCCTCGGTCGCCTCGACCTCGATCTCCAGCAGCCTCTCCAGCGCGGCCGTCAGCGACATCCGTTCGGCGCGGGCCTGGTCCAGGACCCGGTTGAGTGCCTCGGCGGCATCGTTGAGTTTGAGGTAGGACAGGTGACCCCGCAGCTGCTGGAAGCGTCGTGCTTCGCTCATCTGCATCGGCGACGTACTCACTCCGTGTTCTCCTCCTTCGGTGAGGGAACAGACCGCAGCCGGTCGGCCACGGCGGCATAGTGGGACAGGTCGATCACGACCCGTTCGGCCGGATCACCGGCTGCGTGCTGTCCGCGCAGCCGCTCGGCCTCGGCGAGCGCGGCCTCGGACGGCGGGCGGCGGACCTTGTTCTTGCACGGGGCCCGGTCCGAGAAGGCCGCCAGCACCTCGCGTTCCAGCGCGATGACGTGCCCGGCGTCCCGCACCGTCTGGCCGGCGCCGCGAGGCGCCCGCCGGTGGCGGGCGATCACAGCCCGTCCGGTGGTGGCGATGTCGAGATAGTCCTCGCCGAGCCGGTGCCGGACCCTGACCTGGGCACCGGCCAGTCCCGGCGGGACGGAGTACAGATTGCCGTCGAAGGACACCAGGCACTGGGGGCTGACCGTCCGCTCGACCTCCAGCTCGGCCGGGAACGGCCGGACGGGGATGTCCAACAGCGGTTCCGCTGCCGCGAGTTCACCGACGGTGACCTTGAGTCCGTCCAGGCTCCGGCGGCGGTCGTCCATCCGGACGGCGAGTTTGTCGATGCCGGACTGGGCCTGAAGAACACTCAGCGCGTCGGGGACCGTGCGCCACCAGCGCTGAGCGGCCGAGTGGTTGGCCTTCTCCACGACGCCCTTGCGGTTGCCGCGACGCGGCGGGCAGATGTCCACGCCGACGCCGTAGTACTTCGCGACCGCGGCGAAGGCGGCGGTGACCTGCCCGCTGGAGGGGTAGCAGACCGTCGCCATCCGGTCGAACCGCCACCGTCTGGCCGTCCCGCCGAGCCTGCGGACCACCTGATCGAGGGCCTGGACCAGGTGCGGGAAGTCCTCGGACTCCGCCAGCACCGCCCGCCACCTGCCCGAATGCGCGAGCGCCCCGACCAGCAGGTGAGCGTGCTCGCCCACTCCCCAGCCTTCCGGCGGGTCGGGCAGCTCCAGCCAGTCGAACTGGATCTCCTCACCCGGAGGATGCGCGATCACCGCGACGTTCCGGCCGGTCGCGGCATGACACGGCTCGCAGTGGGGGCGGACCTGATAGCGGCGAAGCGCACGGGTGAACGTCGAGTACCCGCCTTCATAACCCAGGCCCTTGACCTCGTCGAACAAGGTCGAGGCCCACAGATGAGGATCGTCTGCCAGCCGCTGCCGGCAGTACTCCAAGAACGGCATGAAGGCGTCTGGACTCTGACGGCGCTGCCCCGGGACGTGCTCGCCGTTCAGATAGGCGCGGATGGTCTTGCGGTCCCGGCCCAGATGCCGCGCGATCGCCGAGATCGTCCAACCCTGACGACGCAGTGCATGAGCGTCCACGTCTTCCTCCCGCGTGAGCATCCAGGCCCCCGACCAGGCCGAACTCGAAGCTCACGCAGGCTCTCCACAACACACAGCCGACAGTGCGACACGCCGATCAACATCACGCGAAGAGACCCGCCAAGGTCACACGAAGGGTGGGGAGATCAATAGAGCAGGTTTGGTCCACCTCAGAGCACCGGGTGGCCGCTTTCAGAGAGCGTCATCACTGCTCCAGCTTCGGGATGACGAGCCCGGCATCGCATGGCCTGGGCACTGGTCGATGCCCGGCGGCGGAGCTGAGGCCGGAGAGACTCCGCGCGAGACGATCCTGCGCGAACTGCGGGAGGAGACCCACATCGTCCCCGACGTGATCGAGGAGGTCGTGGTTACGGCGTACGAGAAGGGCAAGACCCCACCCCACGTGTTCGTCACGCTCTGGGACGGGGCCGAGCACGAGCTGGTCCTCGGCGAAGGCCAGGACCTGCGCCTGTTCCCGCTCAACGCTCTTCCAGAGCCGATGCCGCCGCACGTCCGTCACTACATCGAACAGCTCGCCCAACACCTCATCCCGCCAAGTCCTTAGGCCGGCTACCTCGAACGAGCTGCGCCAGGCGGTGCGGGACTGGAAGTGCGCTCAGAACAGCGGTGCCCTGCGTGGCCGGAGTGGGTGCACGGCAGCGTCGACGCCCCGAATAAGACGATGTCTCAGTTGGCGTGATTGCTCGCTTCCCAGGCAAGATGCACCGGCATGGCAGATCCGAAGCTTGAGCGTGTTAACGACATTGCCCTCACGGCGGTGCAGGCCCTGCTGGGGCTGATCTCCTCCGACGTGGTCGCGGTAGCGGTTGGGGTCGAGGAGGACAGAGTGCTGCTCTCTTTCTGGGTGCATCGCCATACCACCGAGATCGACGAAGACATCGCCGATGCGATCGCCGACCTGGACGCCTATCTCCAACCAGGCGGCCCGCTGATGGAAGGGCGCGTTGTGGTGGGTGCTCCGGAGGCGGCCGTCATGAGACCGCACGAGCGCATGATCTATTGGGCCAAGTCCTAGACCTGCACTGCTCTGCGGTAGCAGATGAGGGCGCAGGCGATGCCGACGAAGGCGAGGAAGTGGTCAGCGGTGCGTTCGTAGCGGCGATGCAGGCGGCGGCAGCCGTTGAGCCACGACATGGTGCGTTCGATCACCCAGCGGTGCCGGCCCAGGCGGCCGGATGACTCGATGCCGCGGCGGGCGATGCGCGGGACGATCTGTCGTCGCCGCAACCAGTTGCGCAGGTGGTCGAAGTCGTAGCCCTTGTCCGCGTGGAGCTTGGCCGGTCGGCGTCGTCTGGGCCCGTAGCGGGAGCGGATGGGTGGGATGCCTCGCATGAGCGGGATGAGGGCCCGGCTGTCGTGCAGGTTGGCGCCGGAGATGCCCACTGAGATCGGCAGGCCGTTGCGGTCAGAGATGACGTGGATCTTCGATCCGAGTTTGCCGCGATCGGTCGGATTCGGTCCGGTCAAGGGCCCCCTTTGACCGCCCGGACACTGACCGAATCGATTGCGCACCGGGACCAGTCCAACTCGCCGTTCGCGCCGAGCCGGTCAAGCACGACGCGGTGCAGTTTGGCCCATACCCGGGCTTTGGACCAGTAGGTGAAGCGGCGGTGCACCGTCTGCCAGGACGCACCGAAGACGGGCGGCAACTGCCGCCAGGTACAGCCCGACGTGGCCACGAAGATGACTGCAGCGAGCACCGCACGGTCGTCGCACCGCCGACGGCCCCCACCTTGTGCGCGAGCCGGTGGTTCCGGCGCCACGTCCAGGAAGATCTCCCATAACCCATCCGGTACGAGCCGTGCAACTATCCCCATGCAAGGGGAACGAGCCAACGCCAACTGAGACATCGTCTAAGTGGCTGATGTGCAGAGCTGTTCCGGTAGTAGCCTGCCGACATTACTCAGGCTCGGACGCTGGGGGCAGCACGTTGATCGCTCGGAGCATCGCGCCGGAAGGAATGCCGCGCCCTACGGGGGAAGATGGCCACGTCCTCCTTGACATGATCTGGGCGCACTTCGCCGAGCGCCATCGCTGGCCGAGTTTCGACGCCGTCGACCGGAAGCTCTACGCGAAGGGTCTGAAGTACGAGGAAGCCGTACGACAACTGTGCCCTGCGCTGCTGCGGGGACTTGACCCAGATATCTCGCGCGTACCGCAGGGTACTCAGGAACTGTCGCTGACCGTTGCCGGCGCCGCGAACTGCACCGGGTCCGGGCCCGTCCTCCGCGTTTTTCTCAGCATGGTACGAACGGCGGCCACCATCGAGCCCCACTTCCAGCCCGAGGAGCCCGGTCAGCAGCCGATGCTGAGGCCCACGGACCTGGAGAGCGAGCCGGGGACCGACCCGAAGCTGTTGACCAAGGAAGTCATGTTCACCGCAGCCGCACTCGGGGTGCACGAGCCGTGCTTCCGCGGTGGCGGCTCCAACGGGGAGGAGCTGAACTGGTCACTGGGGTACGACCGCAGCATTCGGCCGTTCGCCAACGCGCAGCGGCTGGAGGACTATTGGCAGGTCCGGGAGGAAATGGTAGGGCCCGCGCGGGCAGAGACCGAAACTCGACCCTTCTCAAATCGCCTGCCGGAATTCATCGTCGCCCCCAATCCGACACCACCTTCGGCTGCCCCGATTCCCGTCGCGGAGTCGCCGGAGACGATGTCCGTCACCTGCGTCCTGCATCCGCTCATCGCGGAGGTGGCGGCAGAGCGGTTCAGCAGCGGATTCCACTATGACGCGGTGAGGAGCGCGTTCCAGGCAGTGGAGCACCGTGTGCAGACCCTCGTGGGTGTCCGTGAGGTCGGTGAGAAGCTGATGGGCATCGCGCTGGGCAAGCCGACGCCGAAGATCACCGTGACCCGGTCCGCCGGAACCTCGCTGGAGAGCGAGCAGACCGGCATGCAGTTCCTGTTCAAGGGCGCCATGCTCGCGCTACGTAACCCTCGTATGCACGGGCCGGATGAGAAGGACGCCCGCGACGAGGCCGAGGAGATGCTGGTGATCGCCAGCTTCCTGATGCGGAGCCTCGATATCGAGGACGAGAAGCGCAGGGCCGCCGCCTCCAGCCCGTGATCGCACGCTCCTCCAAGCCGGCGGTCGGCGCGGAACTATGTGTTTTCCGTCAGTGGTACGGCTCGTGGGCCCTGCCTCCCGTCTTCGGGAGGCAGGGCCGTCTACGACAGCAGGGCCCCGGAGCACGCTGTGCTCCGGGGCCCTGCTGTCGTAGACGGCGAAGATCAGGTGTCGCGCCGCGTGGGTCCGGCACGCTCACTCGACTGCGGGTCCTGCTCGTTGTCGCGAGCGGTCGTGGGAGGGGTCCCGCCCGCAGCGAGGAGCAGCTTCACCCGCGTGGTTGGCACCCGCACGGCCACGGAGATGTCACGCAACGTTGTCCGCCGCAGGGCCAGGGCGGCGACCGTCTCGCTCAAGGCCGCCTCGTAGGCGTCTTCATCGGATCGCAGCCTCTCCAACTCCGGCGTCACCGGGGTGATCGCGACCTCCGCCGTCACCCCGACAAGTCGGAGTCCGGCTGCGGTGTTCTCGCCCGCCGCCCTGAGCGTCCGCCCGTGTCCGTAGACCTCGTGCTCCGGGATGTGCACCACCCAGGTCCGACCGCGTCGGGTGGCCTTGCCTTCGATGACCTCGCTCACGCCGCGTTCTCCTTGTCGTCGATGACCTGCTGGACGATCGTGTCCGGGACGGGAGTGGGCAGAACCATCTGCCGGTTGCCGATCCGGTACAGGGTGTGCGATGCGCTGCTGCGGACCGTCGTGACGGTGAGCCCCAGCCGGCCGGCCGCCGCGCGGATCCGCAGCAGCGCTCCGCCCTCGGCGCCGGCGCGCAGTCCGGCGGTGACCTGCTGGGCCTGCTTCCACTCCTCCAAGGTGATCACCGGCTTGTGCACGATCTTCGGCGACCACACCCACTTCGAGACCGGGTTGCGTCTGGAGAACCCGTCTCGGCCGGTCCGGGACGCCTTCCGGTTGTAGACCTGGTATCCGGTCAGCTTGGGGTTGGCGATCAGCCCCTCGATGAGGCTGTGCGTCCACCGCCCGTCGATCGGATACCGGTCGGGCTCCGCAGACAGGACCGTGATGATGTCCGCGGCCTTCAGGTGCTCCTCCCGGCGCAGCCGGCACAGCTCCCGGGCGGCGTCGAACCTGCGGGAGTCGGGGTGGGGAACGAGTCTCCGCTTCGGCCGCTCCGCACCGAACCGTCCCTTCTCGCGTACCGGAGCGTCCGGGTCGATCACCGCAGTGTAGGGGTAGGGCGGGTAGCCGTGGTTCCAGCCGTTGATGGCGTGCTGGACCTGCCCGCCCATCGACATCTCGATCATCGTCGTCCGGTAGATCTCCGCGTCGACCTGGCTGTATCGCCGCGTGCGCAGCCTTCCCGACTCGGTGCCGCCGACCGGTTCGTTGGCGTACACCACCTCGACCCCGACCCTCTCCAGCTCGTGTTCCACAGTGAGGCTGGTCAGCATGGCGCGGGCCACGCGGTCGGAGCGCTCGGCAAGGACGTGGGTGACGCCCAGTTGCTCGGCCCGGTCCACCAGGTCCTGCAGTCCGCCGTTGCGGGGGGTCGGAACGGCGAGGGCGTCGTACATCTCCTGGGGCCCGAGCCCTCGTAGCTCCGGAGGAAGCATCCCGGACTCGACGTCCCAGAAGTAGGCGACGAACTCCTCGCCGGACTCCAGGCGGTCGGAGGCGAGGACCACTTGCCGCGGGATGGACGAGGCCGGGTTCTGGTTGTCCTTGGTGGAGACGCGGCCGACAAACACCGGTCGACGCGGGCGCAGGTCTACCTGCTGAAAGTGCGGCAGGTCGGAAAGGTCGATGGGCGCTCCGAAGTGCGAGGGCATGGCATTCCTACGTTCTCTTGGCCCAACTGGGCAATCTGAAAGGCAAGTTGGTGCGCGACAGGGGGCCGCCTGCTTCCTACGACCCGGGCGGCCCCCGGGCGCGAGGTCAGCAGGCGAGGCGCTTATCGTGGAGAGCCGAGGCTTGTTTCCACCACGCCTCGCGAAGAGCCGAGTCCTGTCTGGCCTGCCTGCACTGCCCTCGGTGTTCGCCCATTCCACCGGCGAGCGGGGCCAGGAGATGAGGCACTGAGGGGGCGAGCATCGCGGCGTAGTCGCGTCCGCCGAGAAAAATGACGTCCGCGTCGAACAGGCCGAGCCCCGCAGCGTGGCCGCTCATCCTCTCCACGGTGATCGCCTTCTCGTCCCCCAGGGTCACGTCGTACGGGTGCAACGGGCGATCGAGCGGTACGAGCCCATGGAGGGCGGACGCGACGAATATGAGCGACTGGTCGGTCAGGGCGTCGGCCGCCCGGCGCAGGGACTGGTGGTACTGGCCCGTGTACAGCTCCCCGGCGGGCCAGCCGTTGCGCCGCTCCTGTGGCACCGGCCGCTTCTCGGCCCCGCACGCGAAGGCGTACAAGTTCCAGGAATCTCGGACGTGTTCAGCGAGGAACTTGTGCGTCGATGGCGACACTCTGCCACGCCAACAACGAGTTCCCTGCTTTTCTCCCAGATGCCCTCGCGAGCGCAAAGTAGCCGCTTAAATGAACTAGGGATGACAAATGGGGGGGTGCCGTGACCACTGTGATCTTTGTGCATGGAACAGGTGTGCGCGAGAGTCGCTATCTGGAGCAGCTGGAGTTGCTTACGTCCAGGACAGCGGAACTGGGCCGGCCTGATGTCCGGGTGCTGCCCTGCCTGTGGGGAGACGGTCTGGGATCCACCCTGGGTGCCGGAGGCGCCAGTGTGCCGGACGCACCGCCGAGCGAGGTGGGCGCGGAAGCACAGTGGCCAGTAACACGCTGGGCACTTCTGACTGCCGACCCCACGCACGAACTACGCCTGCTCGCGGTGCAGTACGCGAGCCGGAAGGACCGCACGGCCATCGTGCCAGGCACCCTTCCGTACGGGGAGCGTCTGCGGCGGACCGCGCAAGCCCTCGCGGGGCACTCCGACCTCGAGCCGCCGCTTCAGCGGGCCGGGCTGCGGCGCCACTTCACGCCCTCCGTCGCGGACGTGCTGGAGTCGGAGGACGCACGTCTGGCAATGGCCCGCGCCGACGAACGGGTGGACTCCGCCGAGCTGTGTGCCACTCTCGCCCGCGCGTTCGTGGCGCGGGCGAGTCTGCGCTACGAGGCGGCAGGAGGATGGCCGCCCTTGATGTCGGGCCGGACCCGCGATGCCCTGGTGACGGAGGTCACCATGCGTCTTGGCACCCTGGAACTGGGTGTGTCCGACCGACTCGTGAAGTTTGGCATGCAGTTGGGCCTGCGGTTCGGCGCTTCGACCATGATGGAGCGGCGGCACGACATCGTCCTGGAGCGGCATGCTCTCGCCGGTGACGTTCTGCACTACCTCACCCGAGGACAGAGGATCAGGGATTTCATCAAGGCGACAATCACCCGGGCCTCCGACGATGTCGTTCTGGTGGCACACAGTCTCGGGGGGATCGCCAGCCTCGACCTGCTTGTCGGGGAACACATCCCGTCGGTGGGCACCTTGCTCACCGTGGGCTCCCAGGGCCCGCTCCTCTACGAGATCGGCTCTCTTCCCTCGCTTCCCTTCGGTGAGGCGCTGCCGGACTGGATGCCGCGCTGGGTGAACGTCTACGACCCTCGGGACCCCTTGGCCTACGTCGGCTCCTCCCCGAAGTTGTTCGGCGACCGGATCGAGGATGTTCGGATCGACAACGGAGTTCCGATCCAGGACGCCCACTCGGCCTACTTCGACAGCGATGAGTTCTACGACGTACTGGACAGCTGCCTGTCGTGACGGACTGGGCCGGCGTCGCAGCGGACCTGCCGAACCCCGCTCGTACCTACGCCGTCGTGATCGCGGTCAGCCAGTATGCCTACGGAAACCCCGACTGGGACCGGCCCGCCCTTGACGAGGACGCGGCACGGTTCACAGCGTGGCTGCGTGGCCGTGGCGTGCCGCCCGAGCACATCATCGAACTCAAAGGCGCGGAAGCCACGGTGGAGCGGGTCCGCAGTGTACTGGCTAACCAGGTGCCGGGTTGGGACGGCGAGTTCCTCTGGGTCTACTGGGCCGGTCACGGTGTGATCGACAAGGAGGACAGGCTGCGGTTGCTGCTCGCCGGTCAGCCCGCGAATGACCGGCGCAATCTTGCGCTGCAGGACGTCCTCACGCTTTACCAGACGTCGTTCCTGCCGGGATTCACCCGGCAGACCTTCATCGTCGACGCCTGCCAGCAGGATGCCGAGGAATTGAGGATCACTCTGAGTGCTCCCCTGGACCTTCCCCCAAGCCAAGAGAAGAAGCTCGAAGCAGACCAACAGGTCTGGGTGGCGGCACAGCTGAACAAAGGTGCCGCGTACGGGCCACAGGGCGGACTCTTCAGCGCCGCCGTACTGTCGCTTCTCCAGCAGGGGCGGGGCCTCGACGGGAGGCTCGCCGAGGCCGAGCTGCGCAGGGCGATCCAGGCCGAAGCAAACCGATCAGGTGTCGGCGGCGCCCGGGGTGACCTGCAGAAGCCCATCCGCCTCCTTTACCAGAACAGCGGCGGTTCATGGGACCGATACGACGTGCTGCTGGCGCGGCCGGCTCCGGACGGACACCGCCTGACCGGTCAGGTCTCCTCCCCCCTGGTCGCTCACCGCATCCCTCTGCCGCAACCCGGCGCCACCACCCACGCCGTACCGGACGAGCGCTTCCGAGTCCGGCTGGAGACCCTTTGGTGTCTCACCTCTGGCCATTGCACAGACGTACTGGCCGATCCGTCAGGAGACCACCTCTCTGAGGTGCTCTCGCGGACGGAACGGCTCCTCCACCGCGTCCTCTCCTCGCACGATCCGCGCTATGCCTCGTCCGCAGCCCGCCCCTGGTATGTCCACGAGGTGGACACCTTGCGCGAACCCGCTTCCAAAGATGAGCTGTTCACCGCGCCGCCCGGCTCCGGGAAGCCGGGGCAGGACCTCGCAGAGCGAGGCAGCGGCCTGATCGTGCGCCTGCGGGCCGCCGACCGTCCACCGCCCGACTGGTCCGGCTACCTCAGTCATCTGCGTCGTCTCGCACCCGAGTTACGCGCCGTGGTGGTGCAGATCCACGGCGCGGACGAAAACGCCGTGCGCGAGACAGCCGTACAAGCGGCGCGGGACTTGCGATGTGGCGAGTATCTGTTCCGCCGGGCTCTGCCACCAGGGCGTCCGCCAGTGACGGCCGTCTCCGGTCCCGTGAGGACGCTGAAACATGCCGAAGACGTCCAGTCCACACTGGCAGACACGGAAGCGACGGTTGTACGACTGGACGCTCATGCAATCGTCGCCGACTTGAACACCCGGGACAATGAGGCCAAGCGCAACGACCGCACCGGCTCCGAAAGCCCGGTAGACCCGCCCAGCCAGGACGTACACCCAGCGGCCCACCGGGGAGAACTGCCGAGCCGGGGAGACTGGCAGGCGGAGCGGGACTTGTTGGCGAAGGTGGCGGCCCGGTGGCCGTCGGAGTACCCCGCGCTGGCAGAGGCCCACGCCGCCGATCGTCATGGGGCAGGGCGCTATGCATCACTGCTACTCGCGGCGACCGACGACGCCGAACTGGGCCGATGGCTCGGCTCCGCCGGACAACAGCCCCCAGGGCCGGAGGACTTCCCTGGCGTACGCATTCCACGGGCTGTCGCCGACGCGGTAGTGCTCAGACTGCTGCGAGACCAGGAGTCAAGGAAGCCACCGGAACTGTACG
This sequence comes from Streptomyces sp. NPDC048002, assembly GCF_040653275.1. Lineage (NCBI taxonomy): Bacteria > Bacillati > Actinomycetota > Actinomycetes > Kitasatosporales > Streptomycetaceae > Streptomyces > Streptomyces sp. NPDC048002. Next base: position 41,976 of record NZ_JBEZNL010000027.1, read on the forward strand.
GCTGGCAGTATGCGCCCCTGTCCTCAGCGGTACGGGCCGCGTGGGAGGTGGCCCTACGTGGAACACCCCCGACGTTGGCCGATATAGACCGGTCCGAGGAGGCAGTCGCCCTCGACCGAGCCGGACTGCTGGCAGGGACCGACTTGTGGACGCTCGATCCGAAGGGCCTGTGCAGAGGCACATGGAGTGTGCTGATTCGACGGCCGCTCACCGAGGATGCGGCCACTTGGCTTGCCGGAGTCCCGGAAGCCAGACGGCGCCTGGTGGGGCTGGCGTTGGAGCCAACAGTGCTCGACGCCTCGCTCGAATGGGACGAGCCGGACTACCGGGAAGCGCTCCGACCGCCCTTGCCGTCCGGATGACAGCCATCGCCGATCCGAGGGCTCGTTATGAGCCCCAATCAAAGCAGGAACTCCGCCCGGAACGGACCGAACCGGACTGCGGACTAGAAAGACCGGTTGACGGGGCGCCGTTACACCGGGACAGGAAGGATGCGTGTGCTCGAGAACTGGTACTTCTGCGCTGCTGTCGGTCTGCCGCCCGGTGACGCGGCTGACCATCTGGACACCATCGCCGCGCTGCGGGAGCCCGTAGATGCTGACCGCGCCGAGGAACTGATCTGCGCCGCTCTCGATTTTTTGCGCCAGTCAGAGAGCGGGATGCGTTTGCATGCCCTGCCGTATGTCCTAGCGGCGCATCGCTCGTTGGCCGGCCGACGCGAAGTGTCGGCACGCGCCACCGCCTTTTACCGGCTTCTCGCCGGGAGCAGCCCAGAAGGCACGCAGACCTCGTTCGAAGCACTGCTCCGCGAGGCGGGTGGCAGAAACCAGAACAAAGCAGTCGACCTGCTGCAGCAGGTTCTGGAACAGGTCCAGAGTAGGGACTACACCGCAGATCCGACCATCTCGCCCTACCTGGACCTGATGGAGCAGTTCGCACCCAGCCTGTTGCTGATCGTCGGCCGCTTCCTTGCTCGCCACCGCGGGGAGCGCATGCGAGAGCAGCTCCGCGACCGTCCGGTGATGCTCCTCGCGGCACTGCGCGGTGAACACGGCCGCCTCGCTCTGATCCAGGCTGCGGAGTGGAGTGCGACGGTGTGGCCGGAGACCGCCGACGAGGTACGTCGCGCGCTGGCTCTGCTCTCGGGCGGGGCCTTCGACATGGAACCCGACCTGCTCATGAGCGCTGTTCGGGTGACGTTCGGTGACCTGCCTGGCGACGCGGACGATACGGCCGTGACAGCCATGCTCGACCAACTGGAGCAGGAGGCGATGTCGGGTGTCCGGCTGCTGGGCTGGGTCGAGCAGTACGGCACGGAGGGCGACTGGCGCAGTCCTGCCGCCGTTGCCCGGCGGCAGGCCGCTTACGTCCGGCTGGGGGGTGTCGCGGCACACCGTGACTCCGTCCTGCCCGCGGTGCTGTGGCAGCACACCCTGACCGCGTTTGCCGTGGAACTCGCTCCGCAGGAGACAGCTAGGCGCCTGGAGCCCTGGTGGCAACCGCCAGTGGCGTTTCCGCCCGCGGACAAGACGCCGAAAGTGAGCGTATCGGTCCCCTTCCACCCCGAGGATTATGGCCATGCGACGAAGCATGTGGGGAGGCTGCTCCGCCTGCGCACACCGCCGCCGGTCCGCAAGCCCCAGCCGTCCCACCCACAGCCCGTGCTTAGGAGCGGGCCGGCCGCCGAAACCGAGCCGGGCACCGCGGCACGCGTCTGGTCTCCTTGGATGCTGGAGCCGGAGTCACGGTCCAACGGCAAAGAGGAGAACTCAGGGTCGCCGGGGCTAACCGACGACGAGCCCGAGCAACTCATTCGCCTGCTGGGTGCCGGTCTACTGAGCGAGCGCCTGCTTACATCGGGGCGACGCCGTGAGGGGCAGCCGGACTTCCTGCTGCTGCTGACCATTCACATCAAGGACGTACTGGGCCGCCGCTATCACAAGTTGAGGAAGGCGATCGATGAGCACACCGGCCGGTCGCTCGTCCCAGGAGGTCACCTGGCGGGCCTTATCACCCATGTGGCCAGCGTGACGGACCGGGTCGGCAAGGGCCTGCGGTCCGCCGTCCACCCGTCCGAGTTCCTGCGGGTTTTGCAGGGTCTCCACGAGAACGGGCCGGACCTGCGCAATGGGCAGGCGCTGTGGGGTCTCGTGAGGTTCGAGAACGGCCTGGTGGCGGCTCTGGACTGGGCGAAGGAGTCGGTCGCCGGTGGTGTCGGTCCCCACCGGACGGAGGCAGGCGGCCGGTGGTTCGTGGGTGATCCGTCCGCCGCAGACGCCCTCTGCGATCTGGTGGCCAGGCAGGGCAAGCACCCGGCCCGAAGAGCAGCGGAGCGCGCGGCCCTGCTGCGAAGGGAGATCCACGGAGCGGGCACCGCAGCCCCGCTGCGCTGGGACTGGAAGATCGGATACGGGCCGGTGCCGCCATTCCGGAGAGGCCCGAAGAAGGAGAAAGTACTCCCCGACCATCAGCTTCTCCTGCTCAGTGGCCCCAAGGACGCCGGCCGCCACGGCTTCTCGTGCGCGGACTGGGTGAAGATGGGGCAGGACATGGAGGAACTGAGCCATCAGGCCGCCGAGGAACAGCGCCAGAAAGGAAAGACGGGAGAGGACAGGTGGCGCTTCGTGCCGCTTGCTGCCCGCACCCTACGGCTGGCGACGCTGCTCGAACAGTCACCGTTGGGCGATGAAAGCGCCGTCGAGGACGGGGTGGCCGAGGAATGGGTAGCCTCCTGGGCGGAGTTGATCACATCGCTGAACTCGCCGCAGATGCTGCCGCGGGGTATCCGGAGCCGCCTGCTGGACCTGTTCCACGTCAGTCCCGCCGGGCTCGCCGAGCAGAGGCGACTGATCGCCATCCTGGAACGCGTCATCGACGTGATCATCGATCTGAGTCCGCGTGCCCCTCTCTACTACGACCGGCTGTTCGCCGAAGTTGCAGGCCCGATGACCCTCCCGGCGGAGAGCGCCAACCTGCTCCGGCACCGCGTACTTCGGTCCTTCTACCACCGATGGAGCAACTCCGCGCCGGCGAAGTCCCGCCCGCACCCCTTCGACACACACGGCACCAGGATTAGCGCCAGAGGCACCGAGGCCGCGCTGATCAGCCTGCTGCGGGCCACCGCGCACCTTGAGTTCCCTTCGCGCGGTGTGCCTCTGGCCGCGGTGATGACCGAGGCATGGGAGCTTGCGCAGCGGCCCCAGTTCCTGGTTCCCGTGCGCCAGGACATGGACATGACCACTCTGGACCCGCGGCTCGTGGCAGCCGCAACCGTTGATCGGCGCACCGCCGAAGTCGTGCTCTACCAGCGCACGGAGGCACTGGACGTCGCGATCAGCCGTAAAGACGAACGACGCCCGGTTCGTGATCTGTTCACTACAGGGCCGGACGGCCCGGTCGCGTCCGGATACGTCCTCGGGGTGGTCTCGGCTGTCATTGACAACGGCCGGAGTGCCAAGCTGGTGATCAACTGCGGCTTGCCTCAACTGGTCAATTATCCCCTCCAGTTCCGACACGAGCGGGAGTACTGCAAAGTCGGCCGCAACCTCGCAGTTCACATTGAGGCCGGGAAGATCTCTGAGATCGCGCCGCTGGCCGTGCCGCAGCCCCGTCATGGAGACGTCCGCGGCGCTGTCCTTGACACCTCGGATACGTTTCCCTGGCTCTCTTTGAAGGTCGACGGCATCGGTGCAGACTGCTACGCCCATGGTGATTCCGCGGCGGATATCGCCGCCCGTCGGCTCTGGGACCCCGACCTCTCCCGGCGGTTCGCACCCCGGAGCGGTGCATGGCCGGTACGCACGCTTGCCATGTGGCACGGCAAGGACAAGAGGTGGGTTCCGCTCGACTCCGGACTGGCCGAACTATGCGTGGCGCAGGGCGCGATGACCGTGCCCGAGGAGACAGCCGTACTGCGTCTGGTGCTCTGCGACAGGGCGACGGACCGTGGCGGCCACGGGCCGGCCCTGCGCTTCGCTCTGTCCCCTGGACGTACCTATGTACTCGGGCCGTCGGACTGGTATCCGGAGGACTGGCGGTTGCTCGAACGTGCCTGCGCGGGGGCCGCGGAGGGGCTCATCGTCTACGCGGCATTCGCGCCAGGCGAGAACCGGCTCCGGCTGGCCCCGCCGGCTCACGACGGCAAGGTGTTCGACCGGCGCAATATCGACTGGCTGGCTGTCTTCACCCACTCGAGCACGGCTCAGGATGATGCCGACGGATCGACCGGGCCCTCGGGCGACGACGACCTGTACGAGAAGGTGTTCGTCGAGACCGGCCCTGGCGGAACGGAACGCTGGTGCATCGAAGTGCCGCCTGTCGAGGGCTTTCCGAGCACAGTGACCGCCGTCCCACAGAAAGGGGGCGCGTTCCGGGGCCGTAGTGTCCTGTGCACCGTCACCCGGTGGGGTGAGCGGGAGGCCCGGCGGGCTGAGGTTGGCGTCCTGCTGGCCAAGGAGACCGGCTTCTCGTTGGCCTGCAGCACTGAGCACTACGAGTTGCTCCGGCAGTACGAGTCGAACGAGTTCGTCGAAGTGGACATCATGACCCGCGATCCTGAGGACGCTGCCAGCAGGGTCCGCACCGTTGACGGAATCAGCGGCCTGGCCGACACCGAATCCCTCACCCTCACCGGCGAGTTCCCGGTCGGCAGGACGAGGCGGTGGGCGATCGTGACGCGGGACAAGACGTATCAGCGGTCCTCCGAGCAGCGTCCCGAGCCGTTCGCGCACGAGCTCCTGGTGGAGAACTGCCGGGGGCTGTCTGATCCGGCGCTGCTCACAGGTCCCACGCTGACGGGCATCGTCGCCGGTCGGATACTTAACACCGACCACAGACTCACGCATCTCAGGATCTGGCTACACCTGGGCAAGTCTGTCGTCGAGGTAGTCGACGTCCCTGCTTCGGCCTTCGACCAGGGCAAGAAGGTGTACGTCGGCAACCAGCTGACCGCCTCGCGGGCCGGTGACGGCTGGTCCTTCTTCGTCCACGGGCGCGACCTGAGGCTAAGAGGGCTGTGGACGGAGCAGCCCGCGCCCGGTGGCGACTGGAAGTCCGTCGGCACCATGGTCACGCCGGACAACGAACTGAAGGAGGTGTTCCAGCATCCCGACCTCCCCAGCATCGCCGTCGCCGAGCCCGGCGACGCCCCGGCGGCGGTCCTAGGGCTGGCCAGGGCGAAGAGTGCCCGCGGGCGCGCCCACCCGCCTCGTGGGGTGGTGCAGTTCGACCGACGGACGCTGGTGGGAACAGTCTCCGGCGAGGCACTGACGGACGCGTACCAGGACGTGCACGTGGACAGCACAGAACTGGAGATCTTCGAATTCGATGAGGAGCAGGCCGAGGACGGCACGGTGCCGCTGCGACTGTTCGACGTCAGTCGCACATTCGTACTGTCACCTGCCGTTCCGTCGCAGACCGTCAAGCCGGCGCCAGCGGCGCCCGGCGTCAAGCCGGAGATCGCTTGGGAAGAGATCCGGGCGGGCATCATCGAGGGCCAACTGACCGATGACAAGAAGCAGATGCTCCTGCCGACGCACTATGCGCCAGACGACCAGGGGATCTACCGACGATGGTTGGCGGTCGTCGACGGACCACAGACGATGGTCGGGGGACGAAAATATCTGACGGATCGGGTCCGCTGCGTCGCGGTCGACAGCGGACGAGGGGCACGCGGCTCCCATCTGCTCGTGCCGCCGGTACAGCTACTCGAATTCCTGGCGGAGGCCCTCCCCCACGGCCGCCCCAACGGAAGGCGCTACGAAATTAAGGGGTCCCGCAACGCCCCTTCGAAGCGCCCCTACTACGTCGGGGCCGTGGACACCGAAGAGGGAAGCGTCCACCGCTTCGAGTTCGGCTACGGCTGGTTCGTGGACATCCCGGCACCGGCGCTGACGATCGGTGGGAAGACTGTCGGCCCCGCTTCCCTCGCACTCTTCCACGGAGATCAGGTCCGGGCGTTGTCCTTCAGCCACGACAGCACGGTGCCCGGCGGCATCGCTGTGAAGATCGCGCCTGGTGACGTTTCTAAGAACATCGAGAGTCAGGTCTACGACGAAGCCACCAAACGCGTCCTCCACCTGCTGGACGTCTCCTTCGACCACGCTCGCGGTCTGGTCCTTGTCGAACGGGTGCATACCGGCAACCGGCCTCTGCGCCTCGGAAAGGAGGACGTCCACGTCAAGGACGAGCCGGTCAGCGCATACCTCGATCCCGATGACGCGCGAGCGCTGCTGGCCAAGTACGGTCCGGAGAAACGCACGGGCAAGTTCCTCGCACGACTCGAACGCAAGAAGACCGACCCTGCCCGTAAGGCGCTGCTCTTCGCCCTGGTGCCACTACGTCCTGCCGACGGAGGAAAAGGAAAGGGCCTGCGCCAGGGTGACAGGATCTATCTCACTGCCGGCAAGATCACCCGAACCACCAACGACTACCGCCTCCGCTTCGGCCTGCCTCAGGGCGCCGACCTGCCCGAGGACGCTGAGAATCCGACACGACCCCTGACTGTCAAGGTGCTCCGCCGCGACTTCGCCCATCGCGAGAACTGCCTGCGACGGGCCATGGAGACACACAAGGACAAGGAGGCCGTGTACAAGGACCAGGTGACCATGCTCGTGCGGCTGGACAGTCTGCACGACGGCCCGCGCAACGACTGGACCGGCTCCACCAAGTTCCCTCTGGCCAGGCCGCTGCATCTGCTGCACTCCTACCTCGACGAGACGCGTACCGACTGCTTCGGCACGGTGGCCGACGGGGGCTCTGACAAGCAGGGAAGGGTGCGGAAGTACATAGAGATCCGGCCCGGAATCCTGTTCCCCGCCGAGAACGTGCTGGGCGCTGCTGATATCGCCCACGGTTCCGTCGTACGGCTGCGACGCCATCACGACACGGTGAGCGCCCATGTGGCTATCCCCGCGGACGGCACCTTCCTGGGGAACCGCCCCCGTCCTGTCGTGGTCTTTCCCAAGGACCGGCTGACGCTCGACACTGCTCACCGTCCGCGCAGCTTCACGCTGGCCGGACTGCCCGGTATCGGTGCGCAGGCCGGCCGGGCGACGGATGTCCGCAGGACGCCCGGCGTCGACCTGCTGCGCACCCCGCATCCGAAGATCACCGGCGTGGTCGAGGAGAGCGGATCCCGCCGCGACACCGCCAGGCTGGTTCCGCTGCGAGGAGCGCTTGCCGGGCGGATCGTGCCGGCTGAGGAGTGCACCGCCGGGGCCCGAGTCGAGGTCCTGCCTGTGGTGGAGGGTGCCCCCACGGACCGGAACGGCAGCCTGACCCTGGACATGGACTGGTCTCAGCTGTCCTTCATGGACGGCACCGCGCAGCAGATCGCAGATGCCTGCGCGGAGCACTATTGGCGCTACCACGACCGTGTGACCTGCTACTGGCCCGAGGGAGAAGACACCGCCCTCCCGCAGGCGCTGCCCGATAAAGCCCGGTCGATCAAAGAACCAATCTTCTTCTCGCCAGTCCTGACAACCTGGACCCTGCGTCACACCCCCGCCGAGCTACGACGCTTCGGATTCCCCGCCACCGATCTAGTGGAAAACCTGCGCACCACTCAGACCACCTGCCGCACGGCATGGGCGGTGGCATGGGCCGACACACACACTCTGTGGCTGGAGCTGGCACCCGGGCGAGTAGTGGAGATCTGCGCCGAACTGGTCCGCTTCTCTGATGGAGGTTCACTGGGCGACCTGGACTGGTCGTTCTTCGCCCCGGGGGACCTGGTCTACGGCCAGGTCGAGGGTGACGTGAACGAATGCGGCCACCTGACATTGGACACGTGGCATCCCGGAGTCCGCGGTGCGCTCGGATCGTCCTTCGCGCAGCGCATGCTGCTCCCCGTTACTCATGTCAACGAGGCGGAAGGAGCGCTGCTGCTCGGAGACAAGGCTTCTACCTTCCCCTACCCCGCTGACCAGAGGGTGCTTGACGCCTACTCCACTGCCGGTGCTGTTTGGCTGAACAGGCACAACGAACTGACGGCGCTGGCGGATTCACCGCCAACCGCTGGTGACGTGGTTTTCCTGTCCTCGGCCGACGACGCTTTGTGCGTCCAAGGTCTGCCGCGGGCACGCGTGCTCATCGCCGCCCCTTCAGAGGACCACTGGCCTGACTGTGACTGGCTGCGGGAAGCGCTGGTCGCTGCCAACCGTGGCGGCGTTCTCGACTCCGAACTGTCCGGAATTGCGGTAACCGTCGAGCACAGCACGGCAGACGCGGCGCCCGTCCTGACGGTGAGCCGACGAGCTCAGCCCGGGGGACCCGCCGCGACAGGGTCGGTGCTCGTACAGCCGCTGGCCGATCTGGGGCAGGGGTATGTAGCGGTGCGGTCGGGTAGCGCTCTGTTCAGGGTCCACATGCGCGACGTACTGCCGGCCTTGCCCGCAACTGCGGCGGTAGCTGCTGCCTCTGCTCTCACCGCCTGCGGGAAACCCACTCTGCGGTTGTACTGGGACGCGCAGACGAGGAAACTCACCGGCAGGCCGTCCGAGGAAAACGCGGCCCCGGGCACCGGGTCCGGCGAGCGCGGTGAGACCACCGTCCGCCCCTGGCTCTCGGTGAACGACGCTGAAGACCGTTGCCTGGGCCTGATCTGCCATGACGAGCGGGACCACCTCCTGACCTGGCTGGACGCCTCGGACGCGGCCTGGACCGCAGACCTGATGGGCGACACCCTCCTCAAGCACCTGCAAGCTCTGCGCCGGGTTGTAGTGCTGCGCACTGTCCCCGGAGCGGTCACCCTGACCGGGCACTCGATCAACGTGCGGGAATACGACAACCTGACCCCCGGCCAGCGACGGCGCGTGACGGTCATCGACCCGGCACCGCCAGTCGGCGAAGGAACCGGGCTGCCCCGCCGTTGCCTGGTGGCAGTCGAACCTCTCGCCATACTCGCCGAATACACCTTGACCGAGGGCACGGCCCTCCCGACTGTCGGCGAAACCCTGTCCCTGGAGGTCTCCCGAGCCGGCCGAGGCTCAGGACCGCGTCTACTCGCGCTTGTCGAGCACGGCAGCCGCCTCACAGTGACGGACCTGCCGGGGTGGACGATCCGCGCACTCGACTCCCTGTACGATGCGCGCCCGTACACGTCCGCCGCCGCCGTGGACGGACTGATCGACCCGCGCTTCGACATCTACCGATCGAGCTATGCGGACGACCTGGGCGGAACGCGGACGAAGGACCCCTCCATCGGTCCCGCCGTTGAGGTCCTGCGCGTTCTGGGGGCACTGGATCGCGGGCAGGAGATCACTGAAACCGTCAGGGCGGACGCTTCCTCAGCCGTGCGGTCATGGCTTTCCTCCCCGGAAGGCCGGGCCACTGTCCTGCAGGAATCCGGCGAAGTGGATCTGGCCCCCTTGCTCGCCGTCTGCTGGCTGGGCATCCGCGTCGCTGGCCACTCGATCCACCTGCCGCAAGGCTGGGTCACCTATCTGCTGGCCCGGCTCGGTGATCGCGCCGTCAGTTCCCTGCACACCGAGGCCCTGGTGACCAAGTGGATCACCCAGCCGAAGCGCCACAAAAGCCAAGGCGGAGACTGGCGTCGCCTCAGGACTGTCGAGATCGCTTCCAAACTCACCGAGAAGCAGGTAAGCGCCATCCTGGGCTTCGGCGAGGCCATCACGGCCCGCCCAATGTGGGGACTCAAGGAGAGCGAGGCGGCGCCGGTCGCTCGGAGTTTGCTCGCGGCAATCGGCGCGCTTCCCACCGCCCAGGCCCTACGAGATGACGCGTTCGTCCTGTGCCCACTCGCCGACCTTGCCGCTGGACTACGTCCTCCCGGCGGCAAGCCTGTCCCAGACTGGAACCTTCTGCACCAGCAGCAGATGACCGTACGGACCGCCCTTGACCAAGTGGTCGGTGACGACGCGATCCCGTTGACCTTGCTTCCGGCATGCCTGCCGCTGATGAGAGAGGCAGAGGCATACGGGAAGAAGCTGCTAAGGGAAGCAGGGCAGGAGCAGCCGTAGGGCTATTTAGCCTCGGCGATTTCAGAAGTGGGCTGTCCAGCAGGCGATCAGGAATGCAGGAAGGGCATCTGAACAGTAAGGATGAGGAGTCTGCGGCAGTTTCTGGCCCTATCGGGGCAGCTTTGCGGTGCGTTCAGGGTGCGCCGCTGTGATGTATCGCATGGCGGTATGGGAGGCGATGCCGAACAGGCGCATGAGGTGGAGCGGGTCGTCGACCTCGAATGCCTCGTCGCGGATCCGGTCCTGCCGGAGGGTCGGCATCGTGAGTCCGGTGGGGCGGAAGACGGTGCTGAACGTGGTGGTGCCGATGGGTGAGCGGGTGGTGTCCACGGCGGTCCATCGGTTGATCAGCAGGTGGGGGTTGGTCGTGACCGGCCAGCGCCGGTGGCGTTCGCGGAGCCATGCGGAGGCGTAGCGGTAGGTGAGTTTGTCGAGGTAGATGATGTGCCGTTTCCCGGGGCGTCGTACGGTCAGGCGTTCACGGGACAGGTCGAGGTCGGTGAGCAGCAGGTTGCGGATGTCGGTGCCGCTGAGCGCGTGGATGCAGACCAGGACCATCACGAGACGCTGGAAATCATCCTGCGCATGGCTGAGGACGCCGGCCAGTCGGTCCGACGGAATGGAGGGCGGGGTCTTGTTGATCCCTGCGAAGACGAGGCCGCGGGTGGGATCGCGGAAGATCACGCTTTCCTGCCGAAGGGCCCGGAAGACGTTCCGCAGGACAATGTGGATCGAGCGGGCCGGCGTCCCCTTGCGGGTGGCGATGGCCCGCTTGACGTCGTCCTGGGTGATCTCGCGCAGACTCTCGATGCCGTCCGCGATCCACCCCCTGAGGATCGGGTCCAGGACATGCCAGTAGCGGGCGATGCTCCGGTAGGTGCGGCCGGTGTGCTCCCACTTGCCCTCTCCGCGCACAGCCCTGATCCAGACCGACAGTTCCTGTGCGATCGTCACGGGCAGCGCGGCAAGCTCGGCCTCCAAGCGCTTCTGGTACGCGTCCCGGCGAAATTCCGCATCCGGGATCAGCAGCCCTCGGGCTTCCAGGAACTGCGTGACCCGCCGCCCGCTGAAATTCAGGGAGCGATTGTCGACGAGCGACCGGATGTCGGACTCCAATAGCGGTGCATCAGCGCCGAGCCAGGCCACCAAGACGGTCAGCGTGTTCCGGGTCTTGCTGGCGGGGACCGTGGACCACATCTCCTGCTTCATCACGCTGTCGAGATCGGCCAGCAGCCTCACGGCCGAGTCCGTGAGCGTGGGCAGATCATGCCGCGCCAGCTCGACCACCGGGGTCCAGTCTCTCCGGAGCTCGAACAACCTCTCCTGCCCAGGGGCCATCACGTGCTCGGAGACAGGCCGACGCGGAGTCGGCGGAGCCACACCCGAGCGACGAAGGCTTGTGGGCGCCGGAACCGGTGAACCGAGCCACAGCTGCGTTCCGAACCGTGCGATGTCCCCTGGACCGTGGTTGGCTACATGCCATCGGCATCCGCGGCAGTACCCGTCGGCGAGCGGCAGATCGACACGGAGGCAGCGAGCGCACGCTCCCGTGGAAGCGGCGCTGTTGCCTCTCGTCCGGGCGAAAGATGAGCAGGGCTCGCAGGTGACCTTCATCTTCGCTGCGAACCAAGAGCCGCACTGCTGGCAGGATCTCGGTGTCATCGCCCGGGGCGCCCAGACGCGGCGCGTGGTCCGTGACCGCTGGGGACGCTCGGGTTCCCGCGGCTCTGGCAGGAGCCTGAGCATCTCCGCCCGCAGCAGGATCGCCCGGACGGACCGGCCATAGTTGGGGATGTCGTCAAGGACCAGCTCGTCTACGAGGTCGTCGCCGTCTGCGTCGCGCACGGCGAGCGCGAGGCGCAGCATCTCGTGCAGCTTGCGCTGCATGGGTTTGCCGATGCCGGTGTCCGCCGCGAACGCCGCCGTGTGCTCGACGACCTTGCGATAGCCAGCGAGCGGCCTCTGCAGAATGCGCCGGCAGACATCGATGGACAGCTTCCGGCGGACCGGGAAGAGCGGCAGCTGTCCCGGGACGGCGGGTGGGAGGACCGCAGGGTCGTCCCGGGTCGGGGCCGCGGCCGCACGTATCTGTTCCACCCAGTGCAGCCGCTCGCGCTGATCGGTGCCGGTGCGGCCGGTGCGCCTGCCGTACTTCTTCAGGGGTTGGGCGTGGGTGGGGGCGAGACCCGAGTAGAGGAGCATCAGCTGGCGGCTTCGCGGGCCGGCACCGTCCGGGTCGGTGACCCAGGCTGCGTCGGCGTCGAGCCGGACAGCGTGCAGGCACGCCCGGCACAGACGGTCGGAGTTAAGGTACCCCGTGTGACGGCAGCGCAGACATACACCCTGCTGAGGATGGTTCTTCCGCCACTCCATGCATCCCTGGCACGTGGCCAGCCCGAGAACCCCCCAGCCCTTGCAGTCCGGGCACTGAGCAGGACGAGATCGTGCCGCCATTCGTCAGTTCGGCGGCAGCGAGCGACGGCTGCCCTGCCGACGGGGCGTCGGCCGCACGGGACCCCCGCCCGAGCCTTCAGCTCCCACGGCCTTGGGCAGTGCTTCGCTCTCTCCGGCAGCGGCCTCCAAAGGCTCGGCCTGGAGCAGATCGCCAACGGTGCAGTTCAGCACCGCGCACATCTTGTCCAGGTCGTCGAGCCGCACCGTGACCGGTGTGCCGCTCCACATCGCGGCGACCTTGCTCAGCGACGGCGTGAATCCGACCGTCTTGAACGCCTCCAGCAACTCGGTGGGACGCCACAGGTCCCGCTGAGCGGCCACCATCCTCAGATTCCACTTCACCGAAGGTTCCCCTTGTCCATCACCAAGCGCTGGGCCGCCCGCGAGCTCGCTGCCACATTGGCATGCTCGGGGTCGGCCTGTGCAGTCGCCATGTACCGAAGAGTCGTGGTGGCCCAGTGGTGACCCAAAACGCGCTGGACCTCCCACAGCGTCATGCCGCGCTCGTAGTTGTGGGTCGCGCAGGCATGCCGGAGAAGGTGCGGGAAGAGGTCGGTAACCGGACCGGTCAGATAGCTCGCGGCCGCCGCGTGGAGCTGACGGCGGAACGTCGAGGGCGTGATCGCCGGCGCGATCGGCAGGTTCAGCGCCGCGACCGCCTTGGGCTTGCGCTCAGACGGCCACAGGGGCGCCGAGGGGTGATCGGCGTCGTCGCCGAACTCCGCCCGCACCTCCTCGATGTACCACCAGAGCAGCTCGCGCCCCTCGCGAAACATGTACGCCTCGCGAGGCCGCGGTCCTGAGCCACGAGCGCCCTTGCCCTGGACGACGAACCGGCCCCACTGGCCGTGCTCCCAGTGGACGTCGCCGATCGTCACCGGGCACAGCTCTGCAGCCCGCACACCTGAGACGTAAGCGATTTTCGTCATGACGTAGTCGCGGCAGGCCACGGCATACTTCCGGGCGTACGGCAACTGCTCCCGCCAGCGGGCGAAGAACTCTTTCATCGCCGTCTGCGAGGGCGGGATTCGCAACCCGAAGTCCCCCCGGTGGACCGGCCTGTTGAACGGGTCGACCGGTGACTCCACCGTAGCCCCGAACCGCATCATGATCTCGTGGGCGTAGCGCTGTTCGAGGAAGGCGAAGAACGCGTCGATGTGGTTGAGCTTCTGCCGGTGCGTGTTGTGTGCGCGCTTCCCGGGGCCGGCGAAGTACTTGTCGACGTCACGCGGGGTGAGATGCCACGGCACGGTGCCGTAGAAGTCGCAGACCTCGATGACCGGCTTGATCAGCTGGTCGATCGTCGACGGGGCCAGTCCGGCTGAGTCCCGTGCCCACTGGTACTCGGTCAGCGCGTCGACGAAGAAGCTCTCCTCGTCCTGGGCGGACATCCGTGCCTGGCGGCGCCGCTGGAGGGTGACGACATCTGCCAAACCGGTCTCGATCGGACCTGAGCCCTCATCCGCAGCACGTGGCGGCGGCACCAGAGTAAGGGTGCAACCTTCGGAATCTGACACAAGCACAGAGATTACTGGAGTCGCAGCGAACTTCTACCAGTTATTTGCAAATTCCTGGAGATCGCGAAGCAGGGGTCACGTACACCGCTGACCTGCTGACGAGCACCTTCTCCGCTCTCAGAAGCCCTCGGGGAACCTGCACGTCATCCACTAATGATCACCACCTTGCGGCGGTGAACGTCGATGTCGCCGCGCAGCCGGGCGTACTCTCGACCGGCCGCGGTGAGATACAGGGATCCGCCCGTCTGCTCCCAGGTGCAGGGCTCCCTGTGCCAGGGCTGGGGGTGGCTGTCGGCGTAGCCGGCGCGGTGGACCGCGGCCAGGGTGCGCCCGTTGAACCAGGGCTCTCCTTTCCAGTACGCCCTGTCGTCGCGCCCGGCGACGAGCTGGTCAGGACGCGCCGCGGCGGTCAGCACCGCCTCGTGCTGCTTGGCGGGCAGTTTCGGCGGGACGCCCGCAAGGACGAGCGGAGCCGTCCGGCCGGGGTTCTGGCGGCGCCACTCGTCCAGGGCGGCCCAGCCGGCCCCGGTCATCCGGTGCGTACCGCCGTCGCGGTCGTGCCGCACGACCAGGCCGTCGGCCTCCAATCGGACCATCGCGGCAGCATGACCGGAGACGACGCCGTTGTCGTTGCCGTTGAGGATGTGCGCGCCGGTGGGGCTGAGCAGGAACATGGCGCTCAGCCGGCCGGCGCGCGGAGAAGCCGGTCCCGGGTGCTCTCGGGCAGCACGCGGCGCAGGACCGGGGCCGTGGAGCTGAGGGAGGCGGCGAACGTGGCGACGAGGTCGTGCGGCACGCTGCCGCTGAACGACGCCGCCCACAGGCACGGAGCACCGAGCACCGGTTCGGCCCACGCCTGCCATCCGGCCGGGCCCGCCTCGTCTCCTACGGTATCCAGAACGCGCGGGTCGGCGTCCTGGATGAGCGGCGGTACCTCGCCGAGGGTGAGGTGCGAGGTGAACGTCGGGTCCATCGCACCGGCATCAGGCTGGTCGATGTCGCGGAGCCAGCCCTGTGCCGTGACGGCGTCGAGGACGAGCCCGGGCGCGGCGAACGGCTCGGCGGGCTGCTCGCGGGCGTCGAGGGCGAAGAGGAAGTCGACGATGACCTCCCCTGGGACGTCGGGGGTGAAGTAGGCGGACCACTGGGCGAGCGGGCTGACGGTGTCCGCGCGGGCGGACACGTGCCAGGCGATCGGCAGCTCCCCGAGGTAGAACGGCTCGTCCGCGAGGACCCACTGGGCCCAACGCAGGGTGTCGGGGCTGAGGTGCAGGACGGTGGAGCGCAGGACCTGCCGGTCCTCCGGCGCCTCGTCCGGCTCCCGTCGTCCGCGCAGGATCGTCAGGCTGCTCCAGCCGAGGCCGGCGAGCGTATCGGCGACGGCGTCGTAGAGCCGTGCATCGTCACCCGCCAGGTGACGGGGACCGACCCAGTACGCGCCCTGGGCCTTGTTCGGGGTGGACGGGTCGAGCGGGAAGTCGGGGTTCAGGGGCGCCTCCAACGGCTGGTGGGGAATCTACTTGCCGCCGGCGGTGCGGCGGGGACGGCGCGGGGGCGCCTGGACCGGGCCCTGCCAGGCCAGCAGGACGGCGACCTCGGGCGGCAGATGGCCGAGCTGGGTGTCCGCGTCCCGGCCCTCCGCCAGATAGACGACCGCTCGTCCCGACGCGTCCGTGGCCGGGACCACTTGTTCCAGGCGGTGCGCCATCGGGACGAAGGGATTCATCGCCAGCTGTACCGGAGTGCTGGGGTCGCAGGCGGACAGCTGGTCGATGAGTTCGCCGACGGTCATCTCGGAACGGGGCACGGGCAGCCTCCTTGGGTGACGGAACACGAGTGAGGGATATGGCCCCTGGAACGACAGGGGTGTCGACGTCATACGCGCCGAGAGGTCTCCAGGATGCGAGCCACGGCCGCGGCGACGACAGCCGCCGGCGTGTCTACGGAGAACGAGACGCTGTAACCGGGGACCTTCGCCGTACCGGTGACGGCGATCTTCCACCCCTCCCCGTGAGTACCGGGGCGGCCGAGCGGAAACCATCCGAGGTAGAAGCAGCCGTCCGCCGAATTGACGTGCGCGTCCGCCCGGTCGTCCACGACCAGGTGGAAGTCCTCGGCGGTGAACTGGTCCATAACGAGAGTGGGCTCGCCGGGACCAAGCTGCCACTGACGCAGCCGCAGGGCCTCGACCGTGGTGGAGAATCCGGGGCTCACAGGAGCCACGGTCACGGGCAATC
The DNA here is from genome assembly GCF_040653275.1 of Streptomyces sp. NPDC048002. Taxonomy (NCBI): domain Bacteria; kingdom Bacillati; phylum Actinomycetota; class Actinomycetes; order Kitasatosporales; family Streptomycetaceae; genus Streptomyces; species Streptomyces sp. NPDC048002. Next base: position 58,164 of record NZ_JBEZNL010000027.1, read on the forward strand.
ACCTTCCTGACCTGGTCTTTTACCGGAAGGTGATCTACGTTGACATGCCGGTGCACGCCTTGGCCAGTCTTTCTCGCGTCTTTCCTGTCTGCCCCCGGCGAACTACGGTCAGCGGGCCTTCACTAGGCGAAACGCCCCTTCCCGCTCACTCCTGCGACGGCGCGGACGTCGTACTCCTCCACGAGGCACCAAGTTCCACAAGCCGGCTCCGGAGCACACCTCGCTGCTCCTCCAGGTCCTGCGAGCTGGGCGAGAGGAGATAGATGTTGTCGCGGTACAAGCGGAACCCGATGGCCTCCCACCCTTGGGCGATCTTGGTGTTCACGCGGTCCCACTCGGACCGGTCGGTCAGACGACGAGCGCTGAGGTCCGTGATGCCGGGCGCGCACGCGATGGCCCGGCAGCCGGTCATGAGCCGGTGGACCGCTTCGATGGCGAGTGCGGCGGCCAGGCCGTGCCCGCGCCACTGTGGCTCAAGGGTGACCCGGTCCATGACGAGCAGGGCGGAGCCGACGTACTCCAGCCTCTCGCTGACCTCGCTGGTGAACGAGCCGGTCTCGGGATCGAGGAGGACCTGGGCGGTCTCGTACAGGTCCTCGGACTCCTCTTCCATGGCCCAGTAGGCGTTGCGACCACGGTCGAGGTGCACCCGGTAGAAGGTCATCTCCCCGATGGCGACATCCTCCGTCGTGCACGACGGGTAGCCCGCAGCGGTGCAGGCGCTGCCCGCCGCCGGGCCTTGAGCGCCGTCATGTGTACGTCGGCGGTGCAGGACGGCGACGTTCCACCGCTCCAATGTGTCGGCCTGGGGGGTATCCCACAGTTCGTCGTCGAAGGAGATCCGTAGGTGGAGCTCGGTGGGGTCGCCGGGCAGCGAGGAGGACTCGATCACTGCGGCAGCGTAGCGAGCCACGTGCAGCACGCCCGTCCCTCGGTGAGAAGGCAGAAGCTGCCGCTGACGGGTATGCGCCAGCGACTTTGGACGGGGAAAGGCGAACGGGCGTACGCGGCACGGTCGTTCACCATCGCCGCTCCTTTCGCCGGACCGTCGACCGCGGCCGGCCGTGAGCTTCGTGTGAGTGGTGGGGCGTGCACCCGCTTGCATTTCCCGCGCAAGGAATCGAACATGTGTTCATGCGCGTCGTTTCGCCTGGTGAGCGAGGGACTCCGGAGGCGACCGGAGCCCAGTCCGGCACGCTCTCCAGCCTGCTCCCGGGCGGGGAGCTGCCCCGCGGTGCGGCGGTGAGCGCTGGCGGCGACCTGCCCTTGCTGATCGCGCTGGCTGCGGAGGCCGCCGCCGGCGGCGGCGCCTGGGCAGCGGTCGGTTTGCCGCAGCTCGGCGGGCTCGCGGCAGCGGATGCCGGTTTGGACCTGGCGTGCGGGCTGGCCGTGCCCGAGCCGGGAGGGCGCTGGCCCGAGGTGCTGGCGACGGTCTGCGAGGCGGCGCCGGTGGTCCTGCTCGGCCCGGTGGGGCAGGTGGCGTCGCGTACGAGCCGTCGCATCGCGGCCCGCCTGCGGCGCTCCGGGACGACGCTGCTGACCTGGCAGGACTGGCCGGAGGCACAGCTGCGGCTGCGGGTGGCCGAGGCTCGATGGGACGGGCTCGGGGACGGTTTCGGTCTGCTGGCCGGCCGACGGGCCCGTCTGGTGGTCGCTGGACGGGGTGCTGCGACGCAGCCGCGGCAGGCCGAGGTGTGGCTGCCGGGGCCGGACGGCTCGGTGCAGTTGATCGCCGCGCCCGCCGCCGGCGGCGCGGATGTGGTGCCGCTGCGGCCCGTCACCGCGGGGTGAGCTGGCGTTGCGTTCACTGGCGATCTGGATGATGGACTGGCCCGTGGTGGCCGCGGGCGCGGATCACGACGAGCCCGTGGCGATCATCGCGCGGGAGCGGGTAGTGGCTTGTTCGAGGGAGGCCCGCCGGCAGGGCGTACGGCGCGGGATGCGGGTACGCCAGGCATCCGGACGCTGTCCGCAGCTGCGGCTGCTCGACCGGGACCTTGAGGCGGAGGTGCGGGCGTTCGAGCCGGTGCTGCGTCTGCTGGAGAAGCGCGTCGCTCCGCACATGGAAGTCCTGCGGCCCGGCCTGATCGCCGTGCCCGCTCGCGGACCCGCCCGCTATTTCGGCGGCGAGCAGGCCCTGGTGGAGCACATCACCACCGTGCTGACCGGTGCCGGGGTCGCGTCACGTACTGGCGCGGCGGACACCGCGTTCGCCGCTGCCCTGGCGGTGCGGGCCGGGAAGGTCGGGGAGTTGGTGCCGGCCGGGCGGACCGCGGAGTTTCTGGCCCCGTATCCGGTGGGGGTGCTGGGCCGCCCGCGGCTGTCTCAGCTGCTGCCCCGCTTGGGCATCACCACCTTGGGGGCGTTCGCGGCACTGCCGGGTGAGCGGGTGCTGGCCCGGTTCGGACACGACGGAGCGGCAGCACAACGCGCCGCCCGCGGCCTGGAGGCCCGGCCGCTCAACACGTCCGGGGCGGACAGTGACTACAGCGTGGCCGAGGCGTTCGAGCCGCCCGAGGACCGTCTCGAACCGGTCGCGTTCCTGGCCAAGGCCCTCGCCGAACAGCTGCACGTCCGCCTTGCGGGGGCCGGGGCGGTGTGCGCCCGACTGCGGGTCGAAGTGGGCCTGGCGAGCGGGCTGCGCCTGTCGCGGCTGTGGCGGCACGAGGGCCGGCTCTCGGCGCTGGCGGTGGCCGAACGGGTGCGCTGGCAGATCGCTGCCTGGGCCGAGACCGGGCAGCTCAACGCCTCTGCGGCGGGGATCACCACCCTGCGGCTTGTCCCGGAGGGGCTGTCGGCGGCGACCGGGCGGCAGTCGTTGTTGTTCGGGCCGCGGATCGCGCCGGAGGAACTGGAGCATGCCGCGGGGCAGCTGCAGGCGATGCTCGGACACCGCGCGGTGGTACGTCAGGAACTCGCCGGAGGCCGTGGTCCGGGCGAGCGGATCGTGGACATCCCCTACGGCGATGCGCGCGCCCGTCCGTTGGTGGAGGGGACGTGGCCGGGGCGGCTGCCGGCCCCGCACCCGGCCGTCGTCTACCGCACCCCGCGCCCTGCCCAGGTGATCGGGGCAGATGGCGGCCCGGTCGGGGTGAGCGGGCGCACCCTGCTCACTCAGGCCCCCACCGCGCTGTCCGTCGGCGGGGCCGCGCCGGTGGCGGTGACCGGGTGGACCGGACCGTGGCCAGTGCTGGAGGACTGGTGGATCCCCGCCCAGGCACGCCGCCTTGCACGCCTTCAGGTCGCCTGCGCGGACGGCCGCGCCTGGCTGCTGCACATCCAAGGCGGCCGGTGGGCGGTGGAGGCGCTCTATGGCTGACCCCCGCGGGAGGGTGCTGCCCTTCCCCGGTACGCGTCCCGCGCCGACGCCCGTGGGCGGCGGCTGGGCGGAGTTGCACGTGCACTCCGCCGGCTCGTTCCTGTTCGGCGCCAACCACGTGGAGGAGCTGGTCGCCGAGGCCGTCCGCCTCGGTATCGAGGCCCTGGCGGTCACCGACACCAACGGGCTGTACGGCGCGAGACGTCTGGCGGAGGCCGCGGGCGAGTCCGGCATCGGCACCATCTACGGCGCCGAACTCACTTTGGACCAGGGCCTCGGGTCGATCGTGGTGATCGCGCGCAGCCTGCTGGGTTTCACCCGGCTGTCCGCGGCGATCAGCGCCGGGCAGCTGGCTGGCGCCAAGAACGCCCCCGTCTACGACCTCGACGCGCTGTCGGCTGCCGCACACGAGGGCCAGTGGGCGATCCTCACCGGCTGCCCCGCCGTCGGCGAGGCCGCGTACGACACCGACGCCCTCCACACGCGGATGGACCGGCTGGTGGACCTCTTCGGCCGAACCCACCTGCACGCCGAGCTCGTCGATCACCGGCTGCCGGAAGACGGTCCGCGCAACGCCGCCGTAAACGCGGCGGCGCACCGCTGGCGGCTGCCGGTGGTGGCCACGAACGCGGTCCGGTACGCGGCCCCGCGCTCCGCTCGGCTGGCGGCGGCGCTGACCGCGCTGCACCGCCGCGAGAACCTCGACACCGCGATCGGGGAGTTGCCGCCGGCGCCGACGGCGCATCTGCGCACCGCCGAGGAGATGCGCATCCTCATGGCCCGCTACCCGCAGGCCATCGCCTCCGCCGTCGACCTCGCCCGCAACAGCGTCATCGACCTGAGCAGACTGCGCCCGCAGCTGCCGGACTTCGAGGTGCCCGCCGGGCACACCCCCGACAGCTATCTGCGCCACCTCGCCGAAGAAGGCTGCGCCCGCCGGTACGGCCCGCGCACCGACCCGGCAGCCGGGGCGGCGTTCAAACAGCTCGACTACGAACTGTCCGTGATCACCGACATGGGCATGCCCGGCTACTTCTTGATCTGCTGGGACATCACGCGGTACGCGGCCGAGCAGGGGATCTGGTGCCAGGGGCGCGGCAGCGCCGCCTCCTCGGTGGTCTGCTACGCGCTGGGCATCACCTCGGTCGACGCACTCAAACACGGCCTGCTCTTTGAGAGATTTCTGCACGCCGAAAAGACCGACCCGGACATCGACATCGATTTCGAGAACGACCGCCGGGAGGAGGTGATCCAGTACCTGTATGCCAAATACGGCCGGTCGCACTGCGCGCAGGTGGCGAACCTCATCACCTACCAACCCCGCCTGAGCGTGCGGGATTCAGCACGCGCCCTCGGCTATCCCATGGCGCGAATCAATGAGATGACCCGCCACATTCACCACGAGCCACCCGGTCCCGAGGCTGACATCCCCGACGACGTGCGCTCCCTCGCGGGACAACTGCATACGTTGCCGCGACATTTGGGTATCCATGTCGGAGGGATGGTGCTGACCCGCCAGCCTATCGGGGAAATCATGCCGGTCGAATGGGCCACCCGAGAAGGGCGCTCGGTGCTGCAAGGCGACAAAGACGATGTGGCCGCCGCGCACCTTCTGAAAATTGACATCCTGGGTCTGGGCATGCTGGCCGCATTGCACACCGCATGCGACCTCATCGCCGAACACCACGGAATCAGCCTGGACATGGCCACGATCCCGCAGGACGACCCGGCCGTGTACGCCATGATTGCCGCGGGCCAGACCATAGGCGTCTTCCAGGCAGAGTCACGAGCACAGGTCTCGACCCTGCCGCAGCTCCAGCCCCGCTGTTTCGAGGACCTCGCAGTAGCGGCCTCCATCATCAGGCCGGGCCCCATCCAGGCCGGATCAAAACATCCTTATTTGCGACGACGAGCCGGCCTCGAACCCATCACCTATCCGCATCCCCTCGCAGAAGCAGCGCTTTCCCAAACGCTCGGGGTCGCTCTGTGGCAAGAACAGGCCATGGCCCTGGCCATCGACTGCGCGGGTTTCACCCCAGGCGAGGCAGACCGCCTCCGGAAGGCGATGACCGCCAAGCACTCTCCCGAAAAGGTGGCACAGCTACGCGGACGGCTACTTTCCGGCATGGCCGCCAAGGGCATCGACCAGGCCGCCTCAGAGCGAATTGCGGGCATGATAGAGGCGTTTTCAGATTATGGATTCCCGCAGTCGCACGCCCAGTCGATGGCGGGCATCATTTATGCCAGCGCCTGGGTGAAATATCATTTCCCGCATGCCATTCTGGCAGGGATTATGGCGCATCTCCCAATGGGTTTCTACGACTCCCAGACCCTCATTCAGGATGCCAAGCAGCACGGCATCGAAGTCCGGGGCGTCGACCTTCAGCGCTCCGGTGTGCACGCCACGCTGGAGCCTCACGCCGATCAGCCGGAGCGGCGGCCGGCGATCCGCCGCGGACTGACCTCCGTGACCGGCATCAGCGAGGAGATCGCCGAGCGGATCCTGACCGCGCGCGGCACCGTGGCCTTCCGCTCGGTGGCCGACGTCGCCCGCCGGATGCGGCTGTCTGCGAGGCTGATGGAGCAGTTGGCCACCGCCGGGGCGTTCGACGGCCTCGGCGTGGACCGGCGCACCGCCCTGTGGTCGGCCGGCGCCTACACCGACGAGATCCAGGACGTCCTTCCCGGATTGGACGACCTGGCGCCCGCGCCGGAGTTGCCGGTCATGACCGCGGCCGAGGCCACCGCCGCCGACCTCGATACCTCCGGCGCCAGCGCCACCACCCACCCCGCACAGCACCTCCGCGCCCTGTTGGCCTCACACGGGGCGCAGCCCGCACGCGAGGCCCGTGACCTGGCCGACCAGACCCGAGTGCGAGTCGGCGGACTGGCCAAGTACATCCAAAGACCCCCGACGGCCAAGGGAGTTGCATTCGGCGCCCTGGAAGATGAGACCGGCATGATCAACCTGGTCTTCTCTCCCCCAGTCTGGGAACGTGCGCGAAAGGTAGTCCTCGGCGCCCCCGCCGTGCTGCTGGAGGGACACATCGAGCGCGATCGCGGCTCGGTCAACATGATCGTGCACCGCGCGCACGCCCTGGCGGGCCCTACTCGCGCCCATCAGCCGGGGCGATTCAGGTGATGGTCCGTGGGAAGCGGAGGTTCACCTCCTGTGCCCGTCAGCGGATCTGCGCGACATCCCATGAGTTCTCCCGAGCCAGATCGGCGCGCTGGCACTGGGCGCACAGACCTATCTCCCACCGATATCGTCGTCGCAGAACCGATCACGGGGGACACATGCGTAGCAAATGGGGATGGATCGCATTCGCGGCCGTAGTTGTCGGCCAGTTCGTCGTAAACGCACGGCCGCGTGCCGCTTCCGAGGCAGACGAGGCGGTCATCCGCAGATTTCGCGACGACCCAGGCAGCTTCGGCACCCACTGGAACACCGGATCAGGCGGGTACCGGTCGTGCGGCCACAATGCGTGCGACAAGAAGGCAAGGGATTTCATCACGAGTCATGACTGCTGCGGACGGTGCCGGATCGCGAACCACCGGGACTGCGGGGGCACAGCGATGCGCGACTACGACGGGCCGGGCAGTTTCTACCACGGCTTCCACGACGGGATCATGGCGCCTGGCGTGTGCACCGTCTGTGGTGAACCGCAGGAAGCGCACTGACCCGAAGCATTCCGGCTCTATGCGGATGTCACATCCGTTGACGGCCGCTTACTAAGGACTGGTAACAAAGTGAGGCTGTAGCCGGGGTGGGAATGACGGCGTGTCAGTTTTCGTTGACGCTGCCCGGATGGGGGGGTGAGGCAGCCGAGACGAAGAGTGCGCGCAAGCCGTGGGAGGTCGAGGACGGGCTGTGGGAGCGGATCGAGCCGCTGCTGCCCGTGATCGAGCGCCGGTACCGGCATCCAGGACGTAAGCGCCTGGATGATCGCAGGGTGCTGTGCGGGATCCTGTTCGTGCTCTACACCGGGATCCCGTGGCGGTTCCTGCCACAGGAGCTGGGCTTCGGCTCGGGAATGACCTGCTGGCGGCGGCTGCGGGACTGGAACGAGGCGGGAGTCTGGCAGCACCTGCACGAGCTGCTGCTGGCCGAACTGCGGGCGGCCAGCATGCTCGACTTCTCCCGCGCGGCCGTCGACTCCTCCCATCTGCGCGCGATGAGGGGCGGGCCGGCCACCGGCCCGTCCCCGGTGGACCGGGGAAAGACCGGCAGCAAGCATCACCTGATCGTCGAGGCACACGGCATCCCGCTGGCCGTGACCCTGACCGGCGGCAACCGCAACGACGTCACCCAGCTGATCCCGCTGATCCAAGCTGTCCCGCCGATCCGGGGCAAGCGCGGCCGGCCGTTGCACCGTCCCCGGCGCATCTACGCCGACCGCGGCTACGACCACGACGTCTACCGCGACAGGGTCCGCCGGTTCCAGATCACCCCGCACATCGCCCGCCGCGGCACCGAACACGGCTCCGGCCTGGGCATACACCGCTGGGTCGTCGAGGGCGCGATCGCGCTGCTGCACTGGTTCCGCCGCCTGCGCATCCGCTGGGAACGCCGCGACGACATCCACCAAGCCTTCATCACCCTCGGCTGCGCCATCATCTGCTGGCGACGGCTCAAATCCTCATTCTGATTCGAGTCCTAAGCGATCGCTGCCGACGACGCTTTGGTCGTCTATCGGCGCGCGCTGGTCGCCGGTATTCCGCTCGTCGGCACATGCCGCCCGCGGCCGGATGCGGAGCAGAAGCCGTGACGGACGCGCCGTCCGTGTCGGCGCTCTCACGGCACACGGCTGAGTGACGTCCAGCCACGCACCAGCCCCGCCATCGCCAATACGCGGAACTAGGGTGGTGCTGGTTGGGAGTGTCCGCCCGTTGGTGGGCACCCCCGACCAGCCTTTCACCTACTCGGTCGGCGTGCTGCCCGGCTCACAGCAGCCGGGATCAGCGCCGGAGGCCGGTCGGCCGTCTCCTGGGTTGTCGCGAACATCGCTCTGTCGCCGCCGCCCCTCGATGATCTGGAGCGCCAGCGACCCGACACCCGCGATGGCAGAGATGGCGTTGACAATGTCGTCGAGATTCAACCTCGGTCCTCAGGGTCGAGCAGGACCGTCCCGCCGCTACGCGGTCAGGCGCCCTCCACGCCCTCCGGCTCGATGCAGCCGGGGGCGGCCCTGCGCGGTGACTGAACGAGGGATCAATGGACCTGGTGCTCGCGGCACACGTGGTGCCGCGCGCAATAGCTGACCCGGCGGACGGCATTGGCGAGGCGGCACGTCCCGTTTCGCGGCACACGACGCCTGAATCTCCGCTTCCACTTCAAGGCAGGCCGTGAGTATGTCCAGCAGCGTGTTCCATGCCGCTGGCTCGACACCGAGCAAGGCGAGGATGCGCAGGCTGTAGAGGACGCGCTCCGCCTCGTTCAGGAAGCCTTCGCTGCGGCCAGCCCGGCTGACCAGGTCGCTGGGGGTCATCGAGCGGAGGTCGTCGAGGGGGATTTCGTCCAGTGCGGCAACGGCCCACAGTGGGATGCGGGCGGACTTCAAAGCGCGCGCGATGCGGTGGTGGTTCTCCCCCCAAGCCTTCTGCCGAACGCGGAGTTCACCCATCACATCCGCAAGCCGCCAGAGTTGGACCACCCACTCCATCGGCATGCCGAGCGCCAGAGCCCGAACCGTGACCGCTTCCTCGGCTCTGCCTTCTTCCGCCAGTCTGTCTTCGGCCACAACCAGATGGTCGGCGTGAGTGCGGCACATCGCGGCGAACCGAGCGTCCTGCACGCACCTCGCCATGGACCGCAGCAACCGCGCCTGCTCCTGAGGAGCCCGGTGGACTACCGGGTGCTTACTAAAGCTGTCGAAGCCGCCGCTGAAGTGGCCGTGCATGGCGGTGCACCTCGCCCGCCAGACGTTGTCGGCCACGCCCTCCGGCACGGCGGCCATCAGCCGCATGGCCTCGGTCACCGAAAAGGACAGCGCGAGACCTGCTCTCCGCGCGAGATTGCCCCCGATCAACTCCACGCTGACACTCTATCGGCTGACGCGGCACACTCCTTGCTTCCTAGTGGAGAGCCGGACTTCCCTCAGCGGGAAGGCCCACCCCACCTACACGTCTTCTTCCAATGCGCGGCCGGGCGGAAGCTGGGACAGCCCACCAGCCACCTCGATGTGTCCATAACGCCGTCAACTTCGTTCGCCCGCGCCGGGAGTGCGCTTGCCCGTCGGCATCGGTCACCAGTGCCCCCGTGGGCGACCGCCGCGATCGCGGCCCTCCTGGGACCCGAGTTGGCCCGACGGGCCGCGGAGGCGGTCCGTAAGATCGCGCCCCCGCTCGCTTCCTCTCCGGGCACCGGTTCGGGATCGCAGCACGGAACTCGCGACTTGAACGAACACCACCAAGAGTTATCCACAGGGCCGCAGATGGTTGTGCACAAAGCCGTACGGTACTGCGCAGATGATCACGAGCACGGGGGTGTGCAATGCGTTGTGGCGTGGTGGTGGAGGAACTGGCCTCGGACGTGATGGGTGAATTGCCGGCGGACGCGCGGCGCGAGGTCCTGGAGCTCGTCGAGGTCGTGCGTGCCGCTCCAAGAGAGTGGCCGGATGTACGGGACCCGGGCAGCGCCGAGGAGATCCGTGAAGCGTTCGGGGTGCACTGCTGGATCCAGTACATGCCGTACGACGGGGCCATCGAAGTGCGCGAGATCGGCTGGGCCGGTTAACAGCGCTTGGCGCTCACGTGGCTGGCGTGGACTCACCGTGGCCGCGTTACGGGTGTTGCCGCAGACAAGACCTGCGACGACTTTGATCGTACGGGCCCGGAGATCACATGCTTTCGATACTCTTTTCGGTGCGGTATCGCCGCTCATGACATCGTTGTACCGGAAAGTGACGAATGTTCATCGAGAAGCTCGTGCTGGAGAACTTCAAGTGCTTCGGGCCGGGGCGCACTTCCCTTCGGCTGGACTCAGGCATGACCGCCTTTATCGGAGCCAATGGCTCGGGCAAGACCGCGGCGTGCGAGGCGCTGCTGCGGATGTTCGGGATATCCGGGCAGGAGCGGTCTGTACGCGTGGACGACTTCCACGTGCCCGCAGGCGAGACCGACGTGCCCGCCAGCCGTACGTTGACGATCGAAGCGGTACTCGCCTTCCCCGAACTCGACGACCCCAGAGAGGACGACGCGGTCGGGGACGAGGTTGATGACGCTGCGGAGGGCGATGACGACCACGAGCGGGCTGAAGTACCGAGGGCGGTACCGGAGTTCTTCCGTCGCATGGCCGCCACGGAGGATGGCGAGCTGAAGGTGCGGGTGGCGCTCCTGGCGGAATGGGTCGACGACGGCACTGTGGAGGGTGCCATCACTGAGACACGTGTGATCGTCAACACGTTCGCCGAGGAGTACAGCGAGGACGACTATGTGCCGCTGACGGCTCGGGAGCGCAGTCGCATCCAGATGATCTACATTCCGGCCTCACGCGACGGTGTGCGCCAGGTGACGGCGTTCCTCCGCAGTCGGCTCTGGCGGGCAGCGCAGTGGTCATCTGATTTGCGCGAACTCGTCACTGACCACGCGGCGGAAGTCGCGGATCAGTTCGCCGACGAGCCCGTTGTCCAGGCGGTTGAGGGTGCGCTGACCGCGCGGTGGCAGGAGTTGCACGATGCGGGTCTGCACTCGGAACCCAAACTGCGGCTCCTCGACGGTGACTTCAGCCAGCTGATCCGTAACTCCGAGCTTGTCTTCGAGCCCGATCACCACAGCCGCCCAAGGCCGGCCCGCATGCTGAGTGACGGGCAACGGTCGCTGCTGCACCTCGCTCTGGTGGCTGCGGCCCTCGACGTCGAGGCCGCTGTCTACGGCGGCCAGCACAGCGACGACTTCACGTTGGAGGCGGCGCACCTGCCGAACCTGACTCTGATCGCGGTCGAGGAACCGGAGAACAGCCTTGCGCCGTTCTTCCTGTCCCGGATCGTCGGCCAACTGCAGGGGCTGAGCGGCTCCACGGCGACGCAGGCGGTCCTCTCCAGCCACTCCGCCAGCGTCATGCCCCGTATTCGCCCGGAAGACGTTCGGTACTTCCGTACGGAGCCGGCCACGGCGACCGCATCGGTCCGCGAGATCACTCTCCCCGACGACGCCACCGAGGCGGGGAAGTACGTGCGTGAGGCGGTGCGCGCTCACCCGGAGCTGTACTTCGCCAAGTTCGTGGTGCTCGGCGAAGGCGACACCGAGCAGCTCGTCATCCCCCGGGTCGCCCAGGCCCACGGAGTACACCTGGACCCGTCGTTCGTAGCGATGGTGCCGCTCGACGGCCGGCACACCAACCACATGTGGAAGCTGCTCAACGACCTGGACATCCCGCATGCCACCCTGCTGGATCTCGACTACGGCAAGGCCGGATCCGGCCCGGCCCGGCTCCGAGACGCGTGCAATCGCCTCATGGACAACGGGATGGACCCGTTGGAGGGGCTCAGCGACTACGACGAGGTCGACGACATCCACGACGGCCTCCTCCTCAAACACATCCGACCGATCCTGCAGCACCTGCGCACCTTCGCCGTGTTCTACTCCGAGCCGCTCGACCTTGACTACGCGATGTTGTGCGCGTTCGAGAACGCCTACACCCACCTTGAAGGCAGCCAAAAGGGCCCGGACTCCAGTGACCCCACTACCACGGTCCTGGGAGTGAAGGGAACCAGGACGCGCTACTGGAAGAGGCAGACCGAGTGGCTGGGCTGGTACCGCTACCTGTTCCTGTCACGGTCGAAACCAAGCACCCACATGAGCGCGCTGGGCCGCCTGAGCGATGAAGAGATCAGACTGAATGCCCCGGAGGTCCTCGCCGCCCTCGTGGAGCACATCCGGAAGGCGATCTCGCTGTGAGCACCCCCGGCCCTCTCATCCCCATGCCCCCAGCTCCACGCCGAACCGTGCTGGTCCCGGTGGCCGATTGGCGCCCGGTGGGCATCGAAGACTTGGAGCCAGCCGCATGGGAGGCTCTGCGGGATGTCGGCAACGTGGCAGTGGTAGCCGGGCCCGGCGCGGGCAAGACGGAGTTCCTCGCTCAGCGCGCCGCGTACCTCTTGCAGACCGGGCTCTGCCCGTGGCCCCAGCAGATTCTGGCGATCTCGTTCAAGCGGGACGCCGCTGCCAACCTGGGCCGCCGCGTTGCTGCCCGTGTCCCAGAACACGCTGGTCGGTTCGCGTCGATGACCTTCGATGCGTTCACCAAGGGGCTGGTCGACCGGTTCGCGCCGGCTCTACCGTCAGGCTGGCGCACGGCGGATGGGTACGACATCAGCACGGCCTCCAACGCCGAAGTGGGGAACTTCCTCAACGGCATCGCTCACGCTGCCCCCGAAGCGCTGCGCTGGGAGGTCGCCCAATTCCAGCCGAACCGCTTCGTCCCCGGCGTCGTCGGCAACTACGACCTGCCGGAGGTCGTGCCTGCGGATGCCGAGGTCGACGCCATCTCGTATGCCGTACGCGAGTGGTGGCAAGCCCGCTACCTACGGCCGGGAAAGGCCCAACTCGACTTCGTCATGCTCAACCGGCTCGCGGAGCTTCTGGTCCGCGCGGTGCCCAGACTCAGACGCGCCCTGCGCATGACCTACCCTGTGGTGTTCGTCGACGAGTTCCAGGACACGACCAGCGCGCAGTTTTCCTTCCTCACGTCCGTGTTCGGGGAGGAGACCGCCGTGACCGCGGTCGGCGACAGCAAGCAGCGGATCATGGGCTGGGCCGGCGCCCTGCCCAACGCTGTCCAACGCTTCACCGACGCATTTGACGCCACCACCCATTCACTGGCCTGGAACTTCCGTTCCAGCGACGCGCTGGTCGCGCTGCAGCACGTCATCGCCCGTCAACTGGACCCAGCCACCGTACGGGCCACCTCGAAGGCAACCGCCGAAGACGGACACGATCCAGCCGCGCTGTGGACGTTCTCCACCGACGAAGCGGAGGCACGGTTCATTGCGGACTGGATTGCCCGCGACATCGCGGGATCGAACCGCACCCCGGCGGACTTCGCGCTCATCGCACGGCAGAAGATCAAGGACTTCGAGCCTCTGTTCCGGGCGCACCTTGCCGAGCACGGGATCAGGGTCCGCAACGACGACGCACGGGTCGGCAAGATGGCCCTCCAAGACCTGTTGAAGAGCGAGACCACCCACCTGCTCATCGGGCTGCTCCGGCTGGCGCACGAACCCCATGGCCTGCCCGCGGTCTGGCAGGACGTATCGACGACTCTGGAGCGTGTGCACGGTGCGATCGACGACGAAGTCGCCCAGCACCGTGTCGGCGAGAACCTGACCGAGATAACCCTTCAGCTACGAGCCTGGCTCGAATCCCATCCTCCGTCGACCGTGTCCGCCGTTGACACCGTCCAGCAGGTACTCGCGCTCGTCGACGGCGCCGCCCTCCGTCGCTATGTGAAGGCGACGACGCCCGGCGAGGACTTCGACCTCATCACAGGCGCGTTCGAGGCACGCCTTGAAACCTCGATCACCCCGACCGCTGACTGGAGGGACGTACTTGATGAGTTCGAGTGCGCCGAAGCCGTCGTCCTGCTCACAGCCCACCGCAGCAAGGGCCTCGAATACCACACCGTGTTCTTCCTGGGCATTCACGACAGACAGTGGTGGGCTCTCGGCAGAGACCTCTCCGAAGGAACTGCGACCTTCTTCGTAGGGCTGTCCAGAGCTGCTCATCGGTTGATCCTCACTACAGACCGAACCAACCGTGCCGGTCCCATCGCAGCCCTCTTCACAATGCTCGCCGAGGCAGGCGTGCCCGAGATCGACTACGGGTAACCGCGGCATGCGGGCTCTTCACCACCGCCCGAGACGAGGAAGGGCCCGGAAGTCAGGGACTCCCGGGCCTTTGCATCACGACTCATGCCGCTACGTCACCCTTCACCGGACGGTGTGTTCTCGCTGCTGCACGTGCGGCGAGCTCGGGCAGCAGCCAGCATTCCGATGCCACTGGCGACGAGGAGTCCTGCGCCGCCCGCGAGCCACGGGCTGGCATCGGCTCCGGTGTGGGCGAGGGAGCCGGCCGGGGTCGTCGACTCGGTCTCGTCGGACGCGTCGGCCGCTGACGAGGAGTCGGTGTCCGGCGTCTCGGAGTCCGCCGGGCGTGCCGACGTGCCGCCGCTGGCCGTCTTGTTGTCCTGTGTGGTCGCCGTGCTGGTCGGCTGGTCCGTCGTCTTCTCGGTCGGAGCGGGGCTCGAGCCGGTCGTGGTCTTGGAGTTGGTGACGGTCACGGTGACCGGGGTGCCGGGCCCTGCGGTGAAGGTCTTCGAGGGCTTGTACAGGGTGTAGCCGGAGGGTGCCTTGTTGTGGCCACTGTTTGAACGTGACCATTGACCGCTCTGCTTGAGCCTCGCCCACAGTGGGGCTCCGTTAGCGCGTCGGCACCTCGTCACATCAGATCCCGGCATGCCTCATCCTCGCCTCGGCTTCGTCGTGTCCCAGCGCATTGAAGTTGTCGAGATGGAACTTCTTGGCGTTGAAGGCGCGCACCCACAGGCCCGCTGCCCAGCACAGCTGCAGTTCGTTGTCGCTCAGCGCTCGTCCGCGAGCGGTTTGGTACTCCTCCAGGAAGTCCACCGTTCGTTCGACCGAGGCGCCTGCACCAGTGGGTCCACCCTCGAACATGGCGGCAGCCTGGCCGATGATCACCACCTCGGGCTCGTAGACCACGCTGTCCCAGTCGTGGACCACGAGCGGCTGGCCATCGCGAAACTTCACATTGCGGCCGTCCCAGTCTCCGTGTCCGACCACGCAGGCAGCGTCGCGGACCTCCTCAAGCCGATCGCGTACGGCCGCGCCGAGCTCGTCGAGCCACGCCGTGGCAGAGCACCGTTCAGTATTGAGGTCGACATTCCGGTCATCCGGGACCGGCCAGACGCCGTCCTCCTTGTGGTACCAGTGGACCCACGCAGGAGCCGGTCGTAGCAGCGGCTGCGAATCGAAATCCTCTGCGCGGGTCACGAAGTCGGCCAGAAGGCTGGCGAACTGTCGGGGAGAATCGGCGGGCGCGGGCTCTCCGCCTCCTGGCACAGGAGTCTCGGCGCTGGCGACCTTCGTACCCAGCGGCAACGGACCGGTCAGTGGCTCCGGGCATGGGAAGCCCGCCTGCCACAGACGGCGTTGTACCCAGATACAAGCCCCCAGCCGCTCATCCTCGTCACGGATCTTCAACACCACCTCGCGGCCATTCGTCAGCCGGAGGCCGTGGACCACGGACAGGTTCCCCGCCGTGAACGTGCGCTCGGCAACGGGGTAGCCCAAGTGCTCGATGCACCAGTCGCTCACTGCTCGATCGTCGGAGTGTTCAAGCATGGCTGTCCTTTCCATGGGTCGCTTGGTCGTCCCGTTCGCGGCAGGGATGGCCTGGGGCCGTCGGAACTAGATCGGCGCTCTCGCGCCGCAGCGCGCTGATCGTCTCGGTGAACTGCCTCGGGCTCAGCCCAGCGAGACGGAACCATCCAGGGCGGCCCGATGCTGTCAGGGCAGAGCTCAGGGAGTGGCGCTGTGTGCCTCTCGCGGTCGCATGAGGTCAAGGTCATCGCCCCATGCGTCCAGCACCGCACCGTGTCCGGCTTCTCGGGCAGCCGTCTCGACGAGGGCGAAGAGGTGTCGTTGCTGGGATACGTCACCCGTGGCCGCGATGCGGTCCACGGCATGGAGCAGCACGTCGGTGTCCCAGCCCGGCAGCGGGTGCCGGGCGAGTTCCCACTCCAGGTACTTGTTGTAAGGGCGGGGGCGTCGGTCGAGAGCGAAGAGCAGCTCAAGCAGAAACCGGATGCTGTCGGCGGCGTCGAGTCGAGCAGCGAGAGTCTGGCCGTCCCGGTGGTTCTTGACGGAGCGATAGAGCGAGTTGGCATAGGCATCGAGCCAGCCGCTTGCGTCCTGGAATGCCTCATCAGCACCCAGACGAGCCTTGTCGGCGAGGATCCGGGCGATGCCTCCGTCGAGCCGGTCAAGCACGATCTGGGCACGGGCGAGGGCATAGCGTTCCCAACCGGGCGTCCCGGTCACGCAAAACTCGGTGAGAGTGACCATGACGAGGTCGAGATCGGCGCTACGGTGGCCAGCGAACTGGGTGAGCTCGGTGCCGACGTCGTCGGTGACGACCACGTACAGGTCGTGGTCGGAGTACGGGGTCACCATGCCCTCGTGGGCTCGGGACCCTTTAAGGACGAGGCCGACGACGGCTGGATCAGCGGAAGCGAGTTCGACAAAGGCGTCGTAGGTGAGGGGTTGCTGAGCAGCCATGGTGTGGATCTCCGGTGGGTTGCGACGGGTATGCCTGCTGGGGCGCCGCCGTTATGAGGCACCCTGCACCGTCTGCGGCTGTACGTAGCTGCCGCCCGGAAGATCAACGCACCTTTCGACTCTATCGCCCGACCGGCCGTGATGCAGTGCATTAGAGCGATGCCGGGGAGTCTGCAATGCGCTCGGGCAGCTTTCGGCTTCGACCGACGACCTCACTGCGTACGCGGCTTTGACGTGCCCGGCTGACCAGGGCGCGGCGGCGGACATGGTGACTCCGAGTCGCCGCTGGACAGGACGGCGCGTCAGTGAGTGCGGAGGAGTACCTACTTGGAAGCCGCCGACAGCATGAACTATTGGGACGGCGGTCTGCGGTGTTGCGCTCCGATGCGGGCGACTCCCGTGGCAGCTTCGAGTTGCTGCTTCAGACGGTCGTTGTCCAGAGTGATCTGCTGAATGCGGGCAGCAGCCAGCATGAGGTGGGCGGTCAGCTCCTTGTTCCGCCGTTTCAGCTTGGCGTTGCGGGCAACGAGCAGGTCGTAGTGGCTGACTGGGGTGTCGGCTGCGGATGCGCTGGTGCGGGCTGCTTCGGCGATGTCCCGGGCGATGTCGGGAAAGTGGCGACGGAAGGTGGTGTTGCTCAGTCCGAACTCGCGGGCCAGGGCGAGGACGGTGGGGCGCTTGCCGGTCTCGCTGGCTTTCTGGCTGAGCCGGGCCAGGGCGGCGCGGACCCGCGCTTCGGATGGGAGGTCGGTGCGGCGGGTCACGAAGGCTCCTGGGCGGTGGCGAGGAAGTCTTCGATCTGGTGCTTGCGCCGGAGCAGCCGGTTCTGCAGGAGGGGCGGCAGCGGTGGGCGTCTGGTCAGCTGCTGATCGACCAGATCAATCTCTTTTCGCCAGGCGTCGGTGTTCTCCGTGGTGAGGGCGACGTTGCGGCAGGCCAGTGGCTGGCACTGGGGGTGGTCGCCGAGTCCTTCGAAGGCTCCTTGGCGGGCCCGTTCGCAAAGGGCCTTGGCCGGGTCGTGGACGCAGGTGATGTAGGTGCCGGGATAGATCGCGGGGTCGTCCCGGTTCATGATCCGTCGGAGCCTGCGGTCGTCGAGGACGACGGTGCCCTGGAAGCGGGTGCGCTGTCCGAACTCCTCGAGGCGGCGGGCGGCCTCGGCGGCTGCAGGGCCAGCCAGACGGGTGTGCTCGTGGGCATCGATGACGGTGAGAAGGTGTTCGCCGCGGGCCAGGGCTTGTTCGCTTTCGACCTCGGCCCGGAAGCCGGAGTCGCTGGTGCCGGCGTATCCCTCGAAGACCTGGATGCTGTGGTGGCGGTATTGGAGGGCTCCGGCGATGGTCCCGCCGGGGCGGCGGGCGATGAACCAGGCCAGGGTGCGGCGGAACTGGGCCGTGTGGAGCTTGAAGGAGCGGCCGCTGACCGCGGGGATGGCGTCGTGGCGTCCGTGGCTGTCGCAGTAGCGGTTCACCCAGGCGACAAAGTGGTTGAGGTTGTCGTTCGTCTGGCCGGTGGTCATGGCGGCATGACGGCGTCCCTTATGGCCGCCTGCGCCGTGGTCGAGACGGTTGAACAGGTGATCGACACCAGGTGGCTGGAGCAGCTCGAGCACGGTGATCGCGCGGGCGACGGGTTCGCCGACGTTCCAGATCGCCGTCACTCCGCGGGGATCGGCCTCGCCCTTGAAGGACAGGCTGGTCACCTTCCACCGGTAGGACCTTCCGCTGCTGTCCGTCTCGGTGCGCAGGCAGCCCCTGGCGAGGGCTTTGACCTCGCTGTCGCGCATGCCGCTCAGGTAGGCGATGACGATGTAGGCCGCGGTCTGCAGCATCCGAGCGAGCATGGCCAGGCCGTGGTCGTGGAAGTGGCTGGTGACGATCTGGCCGATCCAGGGCCGTCCGTCCATCCGGCCCTGGATGTCGAGGTCGAAGCCGGCGGTCTCGGCGACACCGACGGCGGCGGCCGCCGACGCGACCAGCAGCCGCAGTGCAGGGTCGCGGAACATCGCGCGGTGGTAGCCGGTCTGACGGGCGATGCGGATCAGATTCGGCTGTCCCCGCCAGCCGGGCAGCGGCCGGTTGTGTGCGAGGTAGGTGTCGAGTGTGGCCTCCAGGGCTGCCCGGGTCGAGACCTCACTCACCCGGGTCGTGCGGTCGACCGGCATGCCCCAGCGTTGCCGCTGCCATTGCCCATCGGCTGCGCAGATGTCCGCAGCGAAGTGGTCGATGAACCGCAGGGCCCAGACGAACAGCGGGCCCATGACGTCTTCGGGGATCCGCTGGGTGCGGTTCTCCTGCGGCCTCTGGTGTCGGCGTACGGACTTCTCTCCCCAGTCGTCCATGTGTCGCGGGTCGAACGCGAGGCAGTCGGTGAGGTGATCGCGCCAGCGCCAGAACCAGCGCACCGCCGAGCGGGCCTTGCTGCGGCCGCTCACCGACCGGACGATCCGCCGCAGCATGTCCTGGTAGTCCAGCAGGTCCGCTGCGGTCAGGGTCGCCAGGCACCGAAACCGTGGCCCCGGCCGTTGGTCGACCCATGTCAGAAAGCGGACGGCCTCCTGGAAACCGGTGTGGACGGTGTCCAGGCAAGGACGCTTCTCGGCCGGCGGCAGCGGGCCCGAGAGCATCGCGAGGCAGAGCTGTTTCGCGGTGGCCCGGAACGGCTGGGGAACCCGGTCGAAGCAGAGGGTGAGCGATCGCACGTTCAGGCGGTGGACCGCGTGTCCCAACTGCCAGGTGGAGTCCGCGAATCGGGAGGTGTCCTCCAGCCGGAGGCCGGGCTTGAGCGGCCAGGCCGACAGCACGAACACCTCCGGCTCCAGGCCCTGGGCAGCGGCCGGTGTCGTCATGGTGTCTCCCACGGCTCTTCGACCAGGTCCAACAGCGCGTCGCCGGTCTTGTCCGCCTCGGCCCGGGCCAGCTCGGCCGGGCTGAACTTCGCCAGCACGTCGTGCCGGATCGCCGCCCAGGTCGGCCCGTAGCGGTGCCACCACTCCGCCTCGCTCATCTGCTGCCGTCGCTGAACCAGGGCATCGAGCAGACTCAGCAGCCGCGGCAGGTGGGAGCGGGTGATCAGGCAGTTTCCGCAGTGGAAGCAGTCCAGAAACGACACCCGGCACTCTCCGCCGGTCGCCGGATGCCGTCCCGGATCCCCGCATGCGCTCCAAGCAGTGTCCAACTCCCCGCCCGCGACCCGGCGGGCCGATTCGTCGTCCAGCCCCGCGCCGACGGCCAGACCCTCCTCGGTGACCGGTCCGGGAAGCACCCGGGGGTGTCCGCGCAAGGCCACCAGCTGCTGGTGCGCCTGAACGGCTGCCCGTTCCGCGTCGACGAACGCCTGGCCGAGGATGTCCTCGCTCCAGTCGACGATCACCGGGTCCTTGCCAAGGTAGTTGCGGAACAGCACCTGCATGGTGTTCGACTTCGCCGCAGACGGCAGATGCCCGCCCAGCCTCCGGGTGCGGCGGACCTCGGCACTGGTCTTGATCCGGTTGAAGGAGACCCGCAGGGGCTCGGGCTCCTGCACGCCGACGGGATCGGCCATCAGCGGCTTCGCCCGGCCGGCCGCCCAGGCCGACAGGCCCAGGTAACTGCCATCGAGGTTCCGCGCGAACGGGGCGATGTGCTCCTTAAGACCGCTCGCCCCGCGACGGCTGCCGTTGCTCCAGATGCAAAACAGCCGGTCGCTGCCGCAGGCTGCCCGGCTGGCCGCCATCAGCTCGTGCAGGAGCAGATAGCAGCCGCCCGGCGTGTGCAGCTCGCGTCCCGGCGGCCCGATCTCCCAGGTGAATGTCTCCTCCCAACGGCCCGAGCCGCGCCGCCGCTTGATCCCGCGGACCTCAACCGCCCGGCCGTCCAGCACCCGGTGCTCGGCCGGCAGTTCCTTGACCGTCTCACCGTTGCGCTCGCTCAGCGCGGTCAGCAGCACCAGCAACGGCGCCAGATCCGCGGTCACCACGAACAGATGCCGTGCCAACTGCCAGCGCGGGCCGGCCACGTGAACGCCGCCTCCGAGATCAGGAACGACTCCCGACGCCCTCACCCCGGCGAGCCGACCGCCCAGGCCCCGCGCGTCAGTCCGGTCCGCAGAGGCATGGTCGGCAAGCTGCTGCCCAGTCCGGATCCGGTCCCGGATCCGGGCCGTGTCTGCGCGGGCTGCCGCGATCAGCCGTTCGAACTCGCCGTTGGAATACCCCGTGACTCCCCACTTGGGCCGGACCGGCCGCCGCTGCAAGGCGACCGCGACCTGCTCGTCCACTGCTGGCCGTAAAGCCTTCGTGGCCAGCAGCATCCGAATCGCGCTGACATCCTGCGAGGCCCGGTAGGTGCCCTCGGTCTGGGCCTGGAAGGCTTCGACGTGGACCACGCTCAACTCACCCGGCTGCTGCGGAGGTTGCGGCAAGGCGGCCAGGAAACTCATCCACCGAGACAGCGACTCCCATGCCGACCGCGCGGATGCCAGCGTCCTCAGCCCGCCGACGGGCCCGGTTCGTTCGGCGAACCCGTCCGCCAAACCCCGCTGCCAGCCCGGCAGGGGAAACACCGCCGCATCGAAGACCCAGCGGCGTGCGTCGTCGCCCTCGAACAGCACCCGCAAGTCGGCCGCCTCGCGGTCAGCCGAGGCCGAGCTGCCCGGATAGTGCTGCTGAGGCAGGGCGGCCCGGCGGCCCGGGCCCGTGCTGCCCCGCCCCTGTGCCGTCACCACGCCCCGCCGCCCGACGCGCTGTGAACGCCCAGCTGGACCAGCGGGGTGTCCCTGGGGTCCTCCCACGTGTCGGGGACCAACGCCATCCGGGTCTCCATCTCCAGCTCCTGCAACGCATGCAGATAGATCAACGTGGTCAGCACCGACCGGTGACCCAGCCTCCGGCGCACCCAGTCCAGAGGATCGCCGAAGATCCTCACGTAGTGGCCGCGCTGTTCCTCCTCCAGCTGACCGAGCTGGGCGATGTGAGCCCGCTGCAACTGCTCCAGAGTGACCACGGCGAAGGTGTGCCGCAGCAGATGCGCATGCGCGGCCAACCCGATCCCGGCCTTGCGGCAGCGGGAGTTGGCCGTCGTGAACACCGACTTCCAGCCCGACACCGACATCGCAAGCCCGTGCTCGTTCAGCCAGAGCATCGCCGGCTCCAGCCCGAAATCCGTCTCCCGCAGCAGCCGCCGACGCTCCTCCGGCCGCAGGTCCCGCAGCCTGAGCCGGGTCACCCCCGCCGCGGTCAGCTGATGAACGACGTCCGGCCGCTCCGGATCGGCGATCACCAACGGCCGGCGGATCGCGTCGTAGCGCCCGGCAGCACGCGCGTTCTCCACCACCTCGGCCCGATCCCACTCAAGGTAGGAGCCCAGCTCCAGCACCATGCTGTGCGGCAGATAGACCCAGCGGGCCGACGAATTCTTCGCGATCGCTCCCGGCAGCCAGAACCGCTGGTAGCCGCCCAGAGCCGCCGTCGTTGGGACCTCGGTGACCAACAGATGGGCCTGCTCACT
Organism: Streptomyces sp. NPDC048002; assembly: GCF_040653275.1. NCBI lineage: Bacteria > Bacillati > Actinomycetota > Actinomycetes > Kitasatosporales > Streptomycetaceae > Streptomyces > Streptomyces sp. NPDC048002. The sequence continues at coordinate 80,264 of NZ_JBEZNL010000027.1, forward strand.
CAGCCGCAGCCCAGTGCGGACCATCACGTCGCAGAACACGGCATTGCGGGTAGCCCAGCGGCCCCGGAACCTCGCCGAGGGTAACCCGTCCGGCCCATAGCCACGGATCCCGACATCCCGCCAGCAGCGATATGCCGTCGGAGGCAGCCACTCGATCCGCTCTCCGCCCTCGTCATGCGCATAGGTCGCCGGGACCGTCGATGCCGCACGCGGTCGCACCACAGTACCCGCCGGGGCAGGCCGGGCGTCTCGCTGCGGGATCGGCGTGAACGCGGCATGCCCCTGCCCCACTGCCCATCCGTAGAAGGAGTTGACCAGCGACACCTCCTGATTCCAGGTCCCCCCGCCAACCCGCGGACCAACAGGATCACGACGCCTCCAGTGATGAAACGCCAAATGATCCTCAGCTGTGGCCGACCGCCAGCAGCGCCCGCCCCGCGCCACCAACAGGAAGTTCAAGAACCGTGCGATCGCCCGGGCCCGGTTGGCGTTCGTGTTCCACGGAGCCGTCACCACGTTCGCCTGAAAGAAGTAGGCGTTCAACGCGACGTCGTACTCAAACCGCGGCGACAACAAGAAGGGCAGACCATCCGGCACCGCCTCCTCATCCCACCAGGACAGCAACCCGTCCGGGCCCTCTCCAAGGTAGGCAGGCCATACGTCCACAGCCGGTAAGTCCCGGCTCACAAAGTGCACCGACCACATCGCTCCACGCAGCACCCGCGGAAGGTACAGCGGTCACTGACCGGCTATGCACAAATACGGGTCTGCTTGACCCAGAACTGGGTCGTACGGCTGGAGATCGGCAGGTCCCCGGAGGCCGTGCCCTTCGTGCCCGTCGTGAGGGTGAGGAGGGTCGTGTCACCGGTGCCGATGTTGACGGTGGAGCCGGGCAGCAGCTTGCCGGTCTTGTTGTCTTTGGCCTTGAGGGTGAGGTGGGCGGGCTTGAAGGGGTCGATGACCGTTACGGGGGCGGTGGCGCCGGGGGTGACGATGACGTCCTGGTCGGCGGCGGCGTCGTGGAGCGAGCTGCCGGAGTCCGTCTCCTTCAGCCGGTAGACGCCGGGAGCGAGGCCGGGGAAGGTCAACTTCCCCTGGGTGTCGGTCTTCCCGCGTCCGGCCTCCTGGCCGGCGGAGTCGAGCAGGAGGAACGCGGCGCCGGGGAGGATGTCCCCGGTCGTGTCCTTCGTGGTGATCGCGATGCTGCCCACATCCGCCACCTGTGTCTCAGAAGGACCAGCGGAGGCCGAGGGCGTCGGCTCGGACGCTCGGGCCGTTGCGGCCGTCGCGCAGGTGAGTGTGGCGGTCAGCGCAGCAGCGAGAGCGGCGGACCGGCTGACGCCACGGACGAAACGAGCAGGCACGAGAAGGGGACTCCTTGATCGAGTGGAGGGGAAGTCATCGGGTCCGGCCAGCGGCCGTCGCCGGAGGCGGAGCGGCAGGTGAGCAACTGGGCGGCTGTTTGGCTGCCGTTGTGGCGACGTAGAGGTGGCTGCGGGTATGGAAGGGGACATCCTGGACGGCGCGGTGCAGCGGCTCGGTGGAGATCAGTGAGGCGGTGAAGGCCGCGACGAGTGTGGTGGGCGTACCGAACGAGAAGTGCGCCTGCCAGTACGGTTCGCTCGGGTATCCGCCCCAGGCTCGCCAGGCCGATGTGCCGAAGTCCCTGGTGGCGTACCGGTGCCGTATGCCGCCGAGCCCGTCCGGGGCAAGGAAGGTCTGCGTGCCGTCGGTCTTGACGTCGTGGCTCCAGCCCCGTGCGAACAGGGGTGCGTACCCCTCGTACGGTGCCGCGGGGTCGTCGAACAGCCGGTCCTGGTCGCTGGTGCGGTCGTCCCGGTGGAGGTCGAGGAGCTCGGCGTGGACATCGTGGAGCAGTTCGACGGGGGTGGTGGCGTCGAACGTGATCTGCCAGTCGGTCTGCCCGAACGGGGCCCGGTTGGCGCCGATGGTCCACTTCCCCTTGCCCCGCTTGTCGGGTTCGGGGGTGAAGCGGGTCCACAGGCGAAGGCAAGGGCTGGTGGCGTAGGCCGTTCCTTCGTCTGGCTGGTGCAGTGACCAGTCCTCGTCGAAGGGGAACGGCCAGGCCGTGTGGAGATCTGCCGGGCCGGGGCCGGCCAGGTGGCGCGGGAGAACCTTTACGGGCTGGGTGGGGTCGAGGTCTTTGAAGGGGTCGGGCAACACGAAGGGGGCTCCTCCCGGAAAAGGCCACGCGAAGAAGGGGCCTGGAGTGTTGAGATTCAGCGGGCGCGGCTACTGGCACGTGCGCTCGTCCGGGCTGGCGCCGGGTGAGCGGTACGGCCCGCAGCGCGGCTCGGTGCGGACGCGGCCCACGCGCCGGGGAACCACACAGCGGTGTACTGCTCGATCGCATAGCGCAGTCCGGTGGCGACGGCCCCTTCCCACGGAGGTGTGCTGGTCTGGTGGTGTCGCGCCTTGAACGTGCCGTACTCGGAATCGTTCCAGCGTGTGTTCCTGGCTTCGTCGCGGCGGTGGAAGGTGCCGTGGGCGATGAAGTTGAGGGCGACGGCATCGATCTCGCCGTGGTCGGTGTGAACGACGGCCGCGCGCAGCCCGCCGTAGGTGTCCGCGTAGATGGTGGGTGCGAACCCGATACACAGGCGCAGCGGGCTGCCGGGGATGGGACGTGCGTAGTAGGTGTTGCCCACCACGGTGCTGTGGGCGAAGGGGAGCATCATCTCGGCGAAGAACTCTTCGGCGTGGAAGGACATTTGAGATATCTGCTGCAGGTCAGCGGTTGCGGCCGGGCAGGGCTGGTGTGCTCGTGGTGCTCCAGCGCGGGACGCTGGCGGCGGGGAGCGCGGCCGGGCGCCGGGAGGCGATACGTCGGACGTCGAGGGGGGTCGGGACCCGCGGGCCGGGCGGGAGGATGGGGGTGAGCTGGGCCAGCTGGGCGAGTCGCGGGTCGAGTGAGTCCCTGTAGCGCAGGACGGGAGTGGGATCGGCGAGGGCGGCGGCGGTGGCGGCGACCAGGTGCTTGGGCGTGCGTGCGGTGAAGGCCGCCTCGGCGCGGGTTCCCCATCCCGGCGGTCCCGCCCACAAGGTCACGGTCTCGGCGTCGGGGCTGGAGGTCACGACGTCGATGCTCGCTCCGGCCAGGCCGTCCGGGGAGACTACCTCCACCCTGCCGCGTGCGAGGGGTCCCTTCTCCCAGCCCGCGTCGAGCAACGGCCGCACCGCGTCGCTCCAGAAGTACAACCGCGAGGTGAGGAAGGAGTCGCTGTCTTCGTCCCACTCGGCGGCCAGGGCGCGGGTGAGTCCTTCGACGATCTCGGGTGGAGTGTTCTGGTTGATGCGCGCCGTCCAGCGGGCAGCAGAGACGGGGTCCTCGGCGGCGCTGATCAGCCACGTGTCGTGGTCATCGCCGAGCCATCCGATGCGGATGCGGTGGTCCGGCGAAGTGACCACCAGCTGGCACGGGCCGGCGTCGAGGCGGTGATGGGGCCATTGGGCCACCGGGTGGAAACTGGGATCGGCATGTCCGGGCAGCCCGGCGAGGTAGCGGGGTGAGACGTAGACGTCCCCGCCGATGTCGTTCGAAGGCACAAAGATCCTGAGGGGCGAGGGGATGGAGAGGGTGGATCAGCCGGGGAGCAGTGCGGCTTCGAGGTCGGCGACCCGTCCGGTGTAGTGCAGGGTGCGCAGGCCCAGGCGCTCGGCGGCCTGGCAGTTCTCCGCACGGTCGTCGACGAACAGCACCCGCCGCGGGTCCCGGGCTCCGGTCGCGGCCAGGGCCTGCCGATAAGCGGCGGGGTCGGGCTTGTTCGTCAGAAGCCGGGCCGAGTAGAAGGCGCCCGTCATGAGCCGGCGGCACCAGTCGGTGGTGTCGAGGACGTCGCTGAGGTGGGCAGGCGCGTTCGACAGCAGAAACAGCGGCAGCCCGCTGCGGTGGGCGCGCTCCAGAACGGCGAGGACGCGGTCGTCGGTGGTGGTCCACATGTCGGTGTCGGCGTCGCACAGTTGGCGCAGCAGGCGCGGGCCCGGGTGGGCGCCGAGGACCTTCGCCCAGTACGCCATGTCGCTCAACTGCCCGGCGTCGTACGCCGGTCGGGCGCTCCAGACGGCGTCCTGGAATCCGGCGAGATCCTGCTCGGACCAGTGGGCGGTGCGGGCGAGGCGCTGCCACTGATCAAGACGGGGCTGGAGGCCGAGGACGCCGTTGTAGTCGAGGATCGCGGCGTCGAGGCCGGGGTGTGCGGTGGTGGTGCGGGTCAAGGGGCGGTGTTCTCCAGGGCGCGGTGGGCGAGGGCGGCGACGGCGGCTGCGAGGAGGGCGGGCAGCAGCAGGGCCGTGGACACGGAGGTGGCGCTGGCGAGGGCGCCGATGAGGGCGGGTCCGGCGAGCAGGCCGAGGTAGCCGGTGACGGAGACCGTGGCCACCGCTCGGGGTCCGCCGGCCCCGGCGGCGGTGATGAGCGAGGGGATGGTGGTGGACAGCCCGAGGCCGAAGACGGCCCACCCGGCCAGGGCGAGCGGCATGCTGTCGACCGACACACCCGTGGCCAGCCCGACGGCGGCCAGCAGCGCGCCCGTGCGGACCACCGTGGGGGCGCCGAAGGTGGCGGTGAGCTTGTCGCCGGTCAACCGTCCGGTCATCATGGCGCCGCTGTAGAGCGCGAACGCCGTGGCGCTGACCGCTGTTGTGGCGTGCAGGCTGTGCAGGTGGACGGCGGCCCAGTCGGCTGCCGCCCCCTCACCGAGCAGGATCGCGGCGGCCAGGCCGCCCAGAAGCCACAGCTTCGCTGCCGACAACGCCCGGCCGCCTTCGCCCGTCCTGGGCCCGGTGCGCGCGGCCGGTTGCCCCGGGCCCGCCAGGGCGAGGGTGCGTGATGCGGTGGCGACCACGAGGACGACCAGCGGCAGGCCGGTCAAGAGGAAGAGAGCGGTGTGCGGCATACGGGCCGTCACGGCGGCGAGGCCGGCGCCGGCGAGGGCGCCGCCGGAGTAGGCGGCGTGCAGGGACGCCATGATGGGCCGGCCGATGGCGTTCTGGCAGCGCACGGCCGCCGTGTTGAGGGCGACGTCCAGGATTCCGTGCGCGGTCCCGAAGGCCAGCGCGGCCACCAGCAGCGAGGCGAGGCTGGTGCACTGGCCCAGGACGGCGAGGCATCCGGCGAGGCCGGCGCCGCCGACGATCGTGAGGGCGGGCAGCATCTCGGGCCGGGCGAGCCGGCCGCCGGTGGTGAGTCCGGCGACCATGCCCAGGGCGGCGGCGAGCAGCACCAACGACAGGCGTGCGGTGCTCAGGTGGGCGGCGTGCTGGACGGAGGGCATCCGTGCACCCCAGAGGGCCATCACCGCGCCGAGTCCCAGGAAGTAGCCGGTCAGCACCGTCCGCTCGTGGCGGGCGGAGGCGAGCAGATGGTTCATGCGGCCCTGCCGTCGGCGAGCGCATGGGGGGTGCGGGGTGTGATGTGGAGGTCGAGGCTGCCCAGGGCCTGGGTGGCGCGGGCCTGCGCCACGTCGGCGGTGGGCCCGGTGGTGATCAGGTAGCCGATGCGGGCGATGAACATGTCGCCCCCGTCGGCGGGCAGCAGCAGGTCGTCACCGACGTGGTGCTGGAAGTGGATGCGCTCCAGCCACGGCGGCCTCTCGCCCTCGTACGCCAGGCGGTCGAGGGTGCCGGAGGTGTCCGGGTAGAGGAGGCGGATCGCGGCGGCCGAGGCGCGGGTGGGGGTGAGGTCGGGGGCGCGGTCGCAGGCGATGTCGGCGGCGGCGCGCGGCAGGTCGATGCCGGTGGCGAGGCTCACCAGGTGGCTGATCATGTCGCCGGCGATGCGGCCGTTGATCTCGACGAGGCGGGGGCGGCCGTCGACCAGGCGGAGTTCGACGTGGCTGACGCCGTCGGTGATGCCCAGCGCGCGGATCGCCGCCCGTGCCGCCGGGGCGACCACGCGGAGCAGCGGGTCGGCCGCGTCGACCGAGTGTGCCGTCTCTTCGAAGTACGGCGCCTGTCCGACGGTCTTGCGGGTGAGGGCGACCGCCGTGGTCTCACCGCGGTGGGTGACGCACTCGACGGAAACCTCGGGCCCGTCGAGGTACTCCTCGACCAGGACGCTGCGGCTCTCGCGTCCCAGCCCGGCCGCCCGGCTGGCGAACGCGTAGGCCGCGCCGAGCTGTTGGGGGGTGTCGGCCCGGATGACGCCGATGCTGGCCGCGTGGGCGGCGGGCTTGAGGACGACCGGGTAGCCGATCCGCTCGGCGGCGTCTTTCGCCTCCGTCAGGTTGCGGACGCTGACGGAGGCGGCGGAGGGGACGCCGTGCCGGGCGAACAGGGTGCGTGCGGTGGCCTTGTTGCGGCACGCCCGCATCACCTCCGGACCTACGGTGGGCAGGCCGAGCCGGCGGGCGAGTCGGGCGACCGGGACGAGACACCACTCGGTCCAGGTGAACACCCCGGCCAGCCGGTGACGTTCCGCCAGGGCGCGGCCCGCGGCGACCAGCATCGCCGGATCGGTCGGGTCCGCGACGACCACACAGTCGCGGATGTAGGGCACTTCCCACGAGGGCTCCTCACCGGTGATGAGGACGACGTCGTAGGCGGCGGCCACGGACGTCAGGCAGGTGGCGCGGTATCCCTCGGCTTCCCTGTCGGCTGCGACGACCAGGACGATGGGGCGGTTGGACAAGAACGGGCTCCTTGAAAGTCTGAAGGGCGGTCGGCAGCGGTCAGGGGTTCACGGGCTGCGCCGGCGGCGGGTCTCGATCGCGGAGGCCCAGTGCGGGTGCGCGGCGATCATCTGGCGTGCGTACAGGGCCGTGTAGTTGTTGTTGAGGCCCTTGACGCCGTGGGGGTGTCGCCAGCGCAGGGCCTCGAACAGGGCCTTCATCCCGACCCGGGTCGCCCCTTGACCGAGGCGTTCGGCGACGAGCTGTTCCAGGGCGCGGTAGACCCAGGGGTGCTGGGCGTTGAAGGCGCGGAACTGGTCGGTGATGGAGGGTCCGTCCCGGTGCGGGAGGCCGAGGCCGGGAGGTCCGTCCTGGAGGGTGGTGAGCATGTGCGGCGAGGGGTCCTCTCGTACCGGGAGGTCAGGCAGCGGAAGCGGCGGTCAGGGTGCGCAAGCGGAAGAAGGCGGTCGCCAGGCCGAGGGCCTGCAGACACGCGGCGACGGCGATGGCGTGTCCGAACTGGTCGGCCGGGACGGCGGCGACGAGCAGTCCCGCGACGGGGAAGGGCAGCAAGAGCAGCAGGATCGTCACGGCGAGGGTGCTGGCGAACACATCGGCCGGGATGAGATGCGAGCGCAGGGTGCGCAACACGACGGTGAGGCCCCCCTCGCCAGCCATCAGGACAGCGATGAGCAGGAGGTATCCGCCGTAGGAATGGGCGTGGGCGACAGCGAGGGTCGCTGAGGCGGCGATCGCGGCAGCGACAGCGCCGACCGGCCACAGGCCCCACCGGTCGATCGCCCGGCGGGCGGCGGTGATAGCGAGCAGGGAGACGAGGGCCGCAGCGGACCAGATGAGTCCGGCCTGGGCACTGGAGCGTCCCAGTTCGCTGACCACGATGACCGGCAGGGCCGCCTGGAGCAGGGCGACGGCCGTGTTGGAGATGACCAGGCCGCCGACCAGCCAGGCGAGCGCGGGAAGTCCCCGCAGTGTGCGCCAGCCGGTGCGCAGTCCGCCCCGACTGCTCGCCGCGCCCCTCGTCGCGGTCCGGTGGCCGGGGGCGAGAACGGCGGCGAGGACGGAGAACGCGGCGAGCGTGCCGAGCATGACGACCGGTCCGCCGTGTTCCAGCAGCAAGCCCGCCACCAGGGGCCCGGCGAGCAGCGCCGTCTGGTCGATCCCCAGCAGCACCGACTGGACTCGGTGTGCGCGGTCTCCGGCCGTCCGGCTTGCCTCTCCGCCGGCGGTCTCCGCCGCGACATAGCTGAACTCGGTGAGGAAGCCGGTCAGCGGGGCGAGCGTCATCACCGTCACCACTGCCGCAAGTCCCGTACCGTGCATGGCCAGCAGGAGCGCGGCCACCACAACGACCAGGGCCCGCAGCACGCAGGCGGTGCGGAAGACGCGGGCGATTCCGTGACGGTCGACGAGGGTGCCGGCCACCGTGAACGCGCCCAGCCGCGGCAGCCACTCCAGCGCGAAGGCAAGTCCCGTCAGCGCCGCCGACCCCGTCGTCGCCACCACGATGAGCGGAATGCCGTAGGTGGCCATGGCGAACGCGGCACCGTCGGCGCTCCGGGGCAAGTAGACGCCGCGCACCAGCGACGGGGCGGGGCGGCGGGTATGCCGGGCGCAGCTTGCCCTCACGCGGCTGCCTCGGGATCGGCGACCCCGACGACCTGCGGGTTGGTGCGCAGCCACTCCTGAAAAAGGCGGCTCAGCCGGACGAAGTCCGCGCCGTCCTCCGCACTCCCCGGGACACCGTCGGCACGTCGCCGGGGATCGCCTTTCGAGGGGCCTGCCGGCGGCTGGGCCAGGAGCGCGAGGGTGTGCTGGATCCGCCCGGTGAAGTCGCAGACCGGCGCCGGATACGAATGGCGGCGAGCCCAGCGGGCCAGCGCGTCGTACACGTCGGCCAGTTCCTCGCCGGACGCGGTCAGGCTGAGGCCGGCGCCGGGCTGCACGTGGACGAGGCCGAGCGCGCGGGCCTGGTCGGCGCAGTGGCGCAGGTGCTCCTCAGGGACGTCGGCGAGGGTACGGGTCAGCGCGCGGGGCGGGAGGGGACCGTTGTCGTCGATCTCGCTGATCAGCCGGATCAGAGCCGGCGAGGACAGGACGGTCTGGGCGTGCTGGACGTCGGTCGTCGTGACGGAGGTGGTCATCGGCGCCGTCCTCCCGCCGGAAGGGCCGCCTTCAGGCGGGCAGGGATGGCATGCGAGAAGAGGCCGCCGTGCTGCCAGGCCGGGGGTGGACTGTGGCGGGTGGTGGCCGGCGCGGGCGTGGCGGTCGGGGCGGGAAACCGCGACGGGTTGCTGACCCACTTCTGCTCGGCGGGCGCGGTATCCGGTCGTCCCCAGACCGGGTGGTGTGCGGCCTGCCTCAGGGGTTGTCCCGCGGACCATGCGGACAGCGCGCCCAGGACGGGCCCGAGCGCGTTGCCGGCAGCGGACAGGCGGTAGGGGTGCCCGATGCCGTCGGTGTCGACCAGGCCGTCGGCGACGAGCTGACGCAGCGGCGGGTAGACGTTGGTCCAGTCGCTGTCGGGCATGACCAGTCTGGCCAGCGTCCTGCCGCTGCTCTCCCCGCGGACCTTCAGCACCCACAGCAACGCGACGGCGTGCCGCCGGGTCAGGAGGGTGAGGCCGTCCTCGATCTGCTCGATCGCGGGCAGCGGCCTCTCCGGCTTCTCCAGGTTCTTCTCGGCCCAGGTGACGATCAGCGGCAGGACCGGCAGCAGCGCTGTAGCGCGGTCGGTGTGGCCGTAGGTGACGTACCTAGTGGTGTGCTCGGTGCGCTGGACGAGGCCGGCATCGCACAACTGCTTCAGCTTGAGGTGCAGTTGGCCATTGAGCAGCCAGGACACCTTGCGCGCGATCTCCTTGTAGCGCAGCGGCTGCCCGTCGAGGGCAAGCAGGATCCTCGCGTTCCAGCGCGGAGTGATCATGGCGAGGGCCTGGGAGACCCGGGCGATGTCGGTGTCGGCGTCGGGAGGCAGACCGGTGAGGGTCAAGGGAGCAACTCCTGGGTGAAGGAAGACAAGAGAGGGGGATGTCCGCGCGGGTTCAGCGGCTCGGAGCAGCGCTCGTCGCCGCCACGGGAGGCGCGGGCACGGTGGGCGCGGGCGCCGGGGACGGTTCGGGGGCGGCGACGCGCCCCAGGCTCTGGAGTACGGCGAGTCCCGTCGTGGCCTGGACATCGCGGATGGCGACCGCTTCTGCGAGCCGACGGGCACAGTCGAGAACGTGCGAGACCTCGTGCGTGCCGATCTGCCCTTCGGCTGCCACGAGTTGAGCGAGCCGGTCGCGGTTCCTGGCGATGCTCTGCTCGGCGACGGCGAGGCCGTGGTACAGGCCGAGGAGAGCGGAGAGCATGCCGGGCGGCAGGTCCTGCGCATGGGCGGCGAGATCAGTGAGCGGGGCGCCGTAGAGGTCCTCGATGCGTCCGGCGATGACGGTGGACGTCAGGTGGGGCATTCAGGGGCTTTCACGGTTACCGGGCCCGGGCCGCCCCGGCACGCTGCGGTGCCAGGGCGGCGACGGCCGTGGGAAGAGCGGCGGTGACCTGGGGTTGGGCCGTGCGGATGGGCTGGGTGCGGTGGCCGGTCGGCGGCATGGTGCGCAGCAGGGTGTCGATCGCGGCGCGGTATCCGTCGCGGGCGTCGAGTGCCGCCTTCAGCCACTGCGCGTCGAAGCGGAGACTGTCTGGGGACAGTTCGCCCATGTCGCGGTCGGCCGCCGTGGCGTGGTGAACACGGTCACGGACCCGGGCGACCTGCTCCTCGGTCAGGGCGAGGAAAGACCGCAGCTCCAGCGCGCGGGTCAGGGCCGGGGAGGCATCGGACCGTACCGCCATCTCGTACAGGTCATCGATCGGAGCATCGAAGACCTGGTGAAGCCGAGTGTCCACGGAGCTGGGCTTGCGTCGGGTGTTCACCGTGTCACGCCCTTCGCGGCCTGCGGCGCGGTGGCCGGACGGGGCGGGGCGCTGGTCGGCACAGCCGGGCCCCGGCGGGTGGCGCGGAGGCGGGCCAGCCGTTCGGCGGCCAGGCCCTGCTTGCCCGGGGCCGTCGGGTCCAGGTACCACCGCACCGTCTGGGCCCGCCCGTCACGCGTGACCACGGCGGCCTCCACACGGCGGACCAGGGCATGCGTCCGGTCGGCGACCGGGCCGGGCTGGGTCGCCAGCACCACCATCAGATCGTGCTCCGCCCGGTCGAGGACCGTCTGGGACTCCTGGAGAAGCCCGTGCCAGTGGACGATGTCGGTGGCGTCCGGATTGGCGTCCGGCGCCGCTGCGACGGCGGCCTTCAACTGCTCCATGCTGAGTCCGAAACGGGCTTCGATCTGTTCGGTGAGCACGTCCACGACATCGACCGTGCCGTCGGATATCTCGTCGGACAAGAAAGAACTCCTTGGCGCAGGGGCCTATCGGCCCCCATGGGCGTGAGAATGCGAAAGAGTGGCCAACTCGGCTTAAACAGAGGCTGGTTGGTGCCGCACGCTCGTCAGTCGAGGCACATGCGGACGTCGCGGTACACGTACGTGCCGGACACCCAGCCCGTGACCTTGGTGGTCTTGTCCGTGATGTACACCCACGTCGCACCCTTGGTCGTCTTGTGCACCGTGAACCGGTGCGACTTGTAGAGGATGCCGACGGCCGTGGACGCGGTTGTGGCCTTCGCGCGGATGGTCACGGCGCTGGTGCCGTGAACGGCCCACGGCAGGTACGGGTTGCTGGTGCAGGACGCTGCGGGTAGCGCCGTGGCGGCGGATACCGGGGCCGCGGTGGCTGCCGAAGCCGACACAGCCGGCAGAGCGAGTGCCCCGAGCACGGCTGCGGATATCGCTATTCGGGTGGAACGCATGCGGAAGAAACCTCCATGCAGAAAAGGAAGAGGGGTGGGGAGAATCGGCCGGGGTTGTTGTCCCGTCGGCCGTGAATAGAGTCCGGAGAATCGCCGGTTTGGCCAACCGGCGATCGTCGGCTATGTTGCGCCGCGCCCACCGGTGTGGTGCTCAGCGCGATTTGCCGTGCGGGCCCGGAATGGGGGCCGTTGGCGGGAGTGCCGGGCGGGTCGCTGACGTGGTCGGCCTGACCGGCGGGAGGGGGCCTGCTGTGCCGGTGAGCCGGTCGTCACACCACGTCAGGGCTTCCTTGACCGTGGCGAAGGCGCCCTCGCGCAGGGTGTGCGTCCACGCGTCGGGGTCGACCTCCTCGACCACGACGCGGAACGCCGAGGTGGCGCGCTCGTCCAGGGCGCGCAGGACGACGACGGTGACCATGTCGTCCGGGTCGTCGCGGGTGTAGGAGTAGCCGAGTGCGTAGTGGTCGCCGTCGCCCGCGAGGCGTCGTTCCAGAGCCCGCGTCGCCTCATCCGCCGCAGGCGGTCCCAGCTCGGGGTTGAGGCCGATGGCGTCGGCGGGACAGTCTCGGTGGATCAGCCAGGACTGTGCCATCGAGGGCAGCGGCAGCTGGGCCTTCTCGAAGTCGAACGTCCGCTTCTCGTGGTGCCGGTGCAGGTGGACGGCGACGTACCGGGGGATGCCGGGGTGGCCCGAGGTGGCGGTGCGGTCGAACAGGACGTAGTAGCTGTGCTCACGGCCGGCGGTGTGGTGCTCGGCGAGCGGGAGGAGCATGTCCTCGTTGACTTGGACCTGCCGGTAGAAGTCGCGGTGGATCTGCTCATCGGCGTCGAGTTCGTCCACGTCGAAGTCGACTTCAGGCGTGTCGCCCGGGGTGGGCGTCGATGCGGCGGAGGGCAATCAGAGCCTTTCGGTGGTCGGTCAGCGCCGGCGTGCTGAGGTGGACGGCCACGCTCCGGGCCGCGCCGCCGCCGTCTGTACCCCGCCTGCTGCGGGGCGGCGGCAGGCGAGTGCGGCGCGGCCGGCGTCGGTGAGGCTCACGGGCTGGCCGGCGTGGACGGGGTGGCTCGTGTCGACGGACACGAGACCACCGGATACCAGGCGCTGCAGTTCGGCGTAGGGGATGCGGGTACCGGAGGCCGCGGTGACCGCGAGTCGGCCGGTCAGGAGGTGTTCGTAGAGCTTGGCGCCGCCGGCGATGACAAGCAGGGCCGCCTGATCGGCAGTTGAGATCGCTTCTGTCGCCGGTCCGGAAGCCGCACTCGCGGCGGCCTCGATCGGTTCCAGGGCGGCGAGCACCCGTCGTACGGCGGCATCCCGGACATCGGCGGCGTCCCGCAGCTGGTCCACGGTGCGGTCGATCCGCGCGAACAGAGCGGCATCGATGGCGAACTCGCCACTGGACAGGCGGTTGAGGAGAGTGCGGTAGAAGGTCACGCCCGTCTCGGCCTGGACCAGCTCACGGTGCCGGTCGACGAGGCCGGTGTGCGGTGCGTCAAGGACATCGCGGTCGCGGTGCGCCCACAGGGTGTCGACGTCGTGACCGGTGACGGCCTCGATCCGGGAGTCGAGCGAGGACATCGCGCGCCGGGCTGCCGTAGGCGCGGGATCACGAGGCATGGGCGGCAACTCCGTGTCCTCAGAGGGTGTTCCGGTGCGAGGCGCTGTGCGCAGCGCGGGGCAGGCCCGGCATCGCGGAGGGCAGGGGGCCGGGCCTCGGTGCCGGGCCTCGGGCCGCGAGCTGCGGCGACGCCGAGCGTGCCGCATGTGTGCGCGCGCTCAGCGGGCGGCGCGACATGCCCAGGCGCCGCCCGACCTCGTCGTAGACGTCGTTGCCGGCCCTCGGCCTCACGGCCACCACGTAGATCTCCCGTTGGTGCACCGCGCCCTCCGGGGCGGGCCGTAGGCCGTAGACGACCCGCCAGTCCTTGCGGGCGTCCACGACCAGCTTGCGGTAGCCCTCCAGGTCGCCCGTCAGGCGCAGCCCGTAGCGCTGGCCGTTCACGACGTCCTGGAGGTAGGCGAGGGCGAGGTCGCGGATGTCGCCGGGGGCCTGGAGCAGGTCGGTCAGGGCGCGGGGATCGAAGCTCAGGCCGAAGGCCGACCGTGGCTGTCCCCCGCTCATGCCGTCAGCTCGTACGGTTCACCGGAGTCCGGCGGCTCGGGCTGCGTCGTCTTCTGCGTGCGCACGGAGGTGGGCGGGCCGGGCAGGATCCGGTGCGCGGGCCTTTCCGGGGAGGTCATGCAGGCCGACAGCGGGCCGCCCGGTGCGCGGACGGCGGCGATGGTGTGGGTGAGGAAGTCGCGGTGCCACACCGCCATGCCGGACAGGCCCGCCTCGGGATCCTTGTGCTGCTGGTAGGCCATCCACAGGGCGTGCAGCCAGGCGACGACGTCCTGGTGTTCCTGCCACTGCGGGCACCAGGGTGCCGCCGTGGTGACCTCGGCTCCGTAGACGGGCAGGAGCCAGTCGTCCACCCAGTCCGACAGGGCGTCGAGTTCATCCTCGTACGCCTCGCCCTCCAGCTCCAGGATGGGGCGCGGCTCCGGGGACGGTGCCGGGGTCGGTCCGCCGAAGCCCGGCAGGCCGAAGGCGGCGAACGGCGATCCTCCGGGTGCCGGGGCGGCGGCGAGATGGTCGAGCTGGCGGGCCTGCTGCGCCGACTCCTCCATCAGTCGGCGCACGCTGGCCTCGATCCCCTCCAACTGGGAATCGGGGAGGCGGACCGGCTCCAACTCCCCCTCATCCGGGGGTTCTACGGATTCAGGCATGAAAACAAGGGCCTCCTCGGCTGTGGGAAGGGCAGGACACGCCAAGCGGTGGCGAACAGGCCGACCCGCAGGAAGGACAAAGTCCGCCCCGGGATGTCGGTCTGCATTGCGAAAGGCGCCAACTTTCGCTGAAATTAACCCTGTTGGCGGGTCAGGCGGTGAGGACCAGATCGTCCTGGGCGAGGGTTGCGCGGAGGCTCTCGGTGAGCCGGTCGGCCGCGACGGCCGCGTACTGCTCGCTCTTCTCCACGCCGATAAAGTCACGGCCTTCGAGAAGTGCGGCGACCCCGGTGGACCCCGAACCGGCGCAGAAGTCGAGCACCGTGCCGCCGTCGGGGCAGATCTTGACCAGCTCGCGCATCACCTCGACGGGCTTTTGCGTGATGTGCCGCCGGGCCGAACCGGACGGCTGCGAGGCGGAGTACATGCCCGGCAGATAGACCGGGTTGCGGGAACCGTCGATCGGCCCCTTCGAGGCCCAGACGACGAACTCGCAGTTCTGCGTGAAGCGCCCCTTCTGCGGGCGGGCCTGCGGCTTGTGCCAGGCCAGCACGCCCCGCCACAGCCAGCCGGCCGCCTGGATCGCGTCCGTCGTGACGGGCAGCTGCCGCCAGTCGGTGAACAGCAGCGCCGTGCCGCCGGTCTTGGTGAGCCGGTGCGCCTCGGTCATGATCTGGGTGAGCCAGAACCCGTAGGAGCGCTGGTCCATGTTCTCGCCGGTGAAGTCCGGCAGCGTGTGCTGGGCATCGGCGGAGGTGTACTTCTGCTTCGCCGACCGGCTCGTTCGTTCCTTCGCGGTCCTACCGCCCGAGTTGTAGGGCGGGTCGGTGATCACGGAATCGACGCAGTCGTCCGGCAGCTTGGAAAGGACGCTCAAGGCGTCGCCCTGATGCAGGGAAAAAGGCAAAGAGAAACCCCGATTCGGGTCGGTGAATGCGCATGCGCAGGAAATGTGACCGCCTCGCACATGACGTCCCCGCGGAACCGAAAACGGGCATGCAGAAGCCCAAGGCCGCAGACCGGGGAGGGCGAGGGAGTCCTAAAACTGTAGAGGCGAATCGGCCGACGACCAAGAAGTGCCTGTCCGGGGTACCGGAATCCGGCACATCCCGCCGACTTTTTGGTCAACGGCCGATTCGGGCCTACTGTTTTTGAACCGCCCGGCGCACACCGCCGCTGGCTCTCTCCCCCCGTTGCCTCCTGGAGGTTCCCCCTGCCCCGGCACACCTAGCGCCTTTCGGCCCCGCAGAGCGAGCGGCAACTCGCCCACGGCCAGCCGACGCACTCGATCGCCCACCCCGGACGCCGCGCTCCCTTCCACGACGCCATGCGCACGCGGCGCGCCGGACACCGCACCCCAAGGACCCTTGATGACGCCTCGTTACCCGTCTCTGCCCAGGCCACCGGACCGCGACCGCCTCCGGGGAGGCTTTCCCGGTTGAAGGGCGTGGCCGCCGGCATCGGCGTCTTCGTCCTCTCCCCTCTCCTCCTCGCCGGCACGGCCATGCTGATGGCCACCAGCAGCGAGGCCGCCCAGAGCACCTACTCCTCCCTCACGTGCGTGGGTGACGTCGACACCGACGCCGTCGTCGAGCAGGTCACCAAGATCCTCAACGGGGCGGACGCCACGACCGTCCGTGTCGAGGGCCTGTCCCTGCCCGAGGAGCAGATCCCCAACGCCCGCACCATCGTGGCCACCGGGATCAGCCTCAACGTGCCGGCAAAGGGTCAGATCATCGCGCTCGCCACCGCGATGCAGGAATCGCGGCTGCGCAACCTGAACTCCGGCGACCGCGACAGCCTCGGGCTCTTCCAGCAACGCCCCAGCCAGG
Organism: Streptomyces sp. NPDC048002; assembly: GCF_040653275.1. NCBI lineage: Bacteria > Bacillati > Actinomycetota > Actinomycetes > Kitasatosporales > Streptomycetaceae > Streptomyces > Streptomyces sp. NPDC048002. The sequence continues at coordinate 96,359 of NZ_JBEZNL010000027.1, forward strand.
GCTGGGGCACCGCCGCGCAGATCCACGACCCCGTCTACGCCGCGACCCAGTTCTACAAGCATCTGCTCGCGGTGGACGGCTGGCAGCAGCTGACCGTCACCCAGGCCGCCCAGGCCGTCCAGCGCTCGGCCTACCCCGACGCCTACGCGCAGTGGGAGACGCTGGCGACCGCCCTCCAGAAGGCCATCGCCGCGACGTTCCCCGCCACCGACCAGGACACCATCCAGACGGACACCTCCGGCACCGCGTCCTGTGCCGCGACGGAGGACGGCTCGCAGTACGGCACGATCCCGGAAGGGTCGGTGCCGAAGGGCTACTCGATCCCGAAGGACGCCGATCCGAGGGCGCGCAAGGCGATCGCCTGGGCGATGGCGCAGCTCGGCACGCTGTACCAGTGGGGCGGCACCTGCACCGCGCCGCACGGCCCCGACCCGATGGGCCGCTGCGACTGCAGCTCCCTGACCCAGCAGGCGTACAAGCACGCCGGCATCACGCTGACCCGCACTACGTACACGCAGATCAACGAGGGCAAGGCCGTCTCCGTCAAGCACCTTCAGCCGGGCGACCTGATCTTCTCCCGCGGCAGCGCCGCCCGCCCCGAACACGTCGGCATGTACATCGGCGAAGGGCTCGCGATCGAAGCACCAAGGACGGGAAAACCAGTTCGCATCACGGCCCTGGCGGACTGGACCATTCTCGCCGCCCGCCGGGTCATCTGACCCCCGGCCGAGGCCCTGTAGGTTCCGAAAAGAGATGACGGTGTCCAAGTGATCTGTCGTCAATGTGTCGGTCGGCGCTCTCTTTTCGGCCCGGTTCTCGCTCCGCGCCGC